>CAIVPW010000237.1 GCA_903907895.1 uncultured Alphaproteobacteria bacterium | reverse complement strand
ATCAAGCCATCCATGAAGACGCCGATGGTCGGATCCAGGTTCATTGTTCAGTCCATCCCTTACTAAGCTACGCGGTACGCCGGGTTACTCTTCCTGCTTGTGCAGGCCTTGCACGACACGAATGGCGACGTGGTCGCCGACGCGGCCCATCCGGCCGCGCATCAACGGCACGCCGCCGCAGCTCAGGCGCACGATCGAGTCCGGGTGGGCGTTGAGCATGATGGTGGTGCCGATCTGAAAATCCATGACGTCCTTGAGCGACATGGTCTGCTCGTCGAGGATCGCCTGCAGGTCGACTTCGGTGCTCCACAGCTCGTTCGCCAAGTGGGTTTCCCAAATGGTGTCGCGGCCGAACTTCTCGCCCATGAACTGCTGCAGCAGGAGTTCGCGCACCGGCTCGAGGGTTGCGTAGGGCAGCAGGATTTCGAAGCGGCCGCCGCGGTCTTCCATGTCGACGCGCAGCTTCACCAGGATGGCGGCGTTGGCCGGGCGCGCGATGGTCGCAAAGCGCGGGTTGGTTTCCAGGCGGTCGAAGCTGAAGGTCACCGGCGACAGCGGCTCGAACGCGGCCGACAGGTCTTCCAGCACCACGCTCACCATGCGCTCGACCAGGTTGCGCTCGATCGTGGTGTAGGGGCGGCCTTCGATGCGCATGGTCGCCGTGCCGCGGCGTCCGCCGAGCAGAACGTCGACGATCGAATAGATGAGCGAGCTGTCGACCGTGATGAGGCCGAAGTTATCCCACTCCAGCGCGCGGAACACCGACAGGATCGCCGGCAGCGGGATCGAGTTCAGGTAGTCGCCGAATCGGATCGAGGTGATGGTGTCGAGCGAGACTTCGACGTTGTCCGACGTGAAGTTGCGCAAGCTGGTGGACATCAGGCGCACGAGGCGGTCGAACACCACCTCGAGCATCGGCAGGCGCTCGTAGGAGACGAGGGCCGAGTTGACGATGGCGCGAATGCCGGACTGCTCGGGCATGCTGTCGGCCGCACCGCCGAAGCCGATCAGGCTGTCGATTTCCGCCTGGTCGAGGACGCGCGAGGTGGCGTCGTCGTTCATCGCCCCGGCGATCGGGTCGCCGCCGCTGCCGCCCTGGGCCATCTGGGCCCATTCCTGCGCCATCGCGTCGGTCGGCTCGTCCGCCTTCGGAGTTTCGTCAGCCATGGCTCAACTGCCTTCCCTAGGCGCCGCTACTGGACCAGCATTTCGCGGAACAGCACGTCTTCGATGCGCATCGGCGCAAGTGCCGCATTGGCCCGCGTCAGCATTTCTTCTTTGAGGCGGTAGGTGCCGCGGGTGCCGGCGAGATCTTCGACACGCAGGTCGCGCAGGAAGATCTGGAACGCGTCGATGACGCGCGGCAACACCGCTTCCACTGCCGGCCGCATCTGTTCGTTGGCGACCTCGACCGACATCGTCAGCTGAAGCAGCGCGCGCTGGTTGCCGGTCGTGGCGAGATTCACGGTCATGCGCGGCAGGTCGATGAAGACGGCAGCCTGCACCGGGCCCGCCTGCTGGACCTCAGCCTCTTCGCCGCCGCCGCCGCCCAGAAAGCTGAGCCAACCCATGAAGTAGGCCGTGACGCCGACGCTGAGCAGCAGGATGAGCGGCACGCCGACGAAGAGAACGATCTTCATCGGGCTGAAGCTGCGGCCACCGCCGCCGCCTTCGCCGCCACCTTCGGCGTCGCCGCCTTCGCCGCCCTCGCCGCCTTTGCCTTTGGGCTTCTCGTCTTCTTCGTCGTCTGCCATCGCCTGCCCCGGTCGCGTCCCCCAATGCAGGGGACCCGATTCCTATAGCGCCGAAGCTACCGGGGGTTCGTTAAGAAGACGTTGTCCGCGTATGCCGTTTGGGCACGAAGCCAAACCGGAGAGCTTTGGCCCGGCAAGAAGTGCCGTTTGCTCCCCATCAGCAAAGGTTAACGGCCGCAAGTCCGCAGTTTCCTTGGCCTTCCGCTGGCACAGCCGATGCAACTCCCCCGCCGCTACCCATGCCCGTGGCCGTTAACCAACCCGGGCGGAGAGATTTGCGGGACGCGTCGCCATGACGATGGACAACACCGGCTATATCGCGCTGTCGCACCAGATGGCGCTGCAGCGGCAGATGGAAGTGATCGCGAACAATATCGCGAACGCCAACACTGCCGGATACAAAGCCGACGAAACGCTGTTCGAGGAGTTCCTGGTCCAAAACGGCCAGCAGGGCTCGCGCAGCCAGCGCGAGTTGTCGTTCGTGCAGGACTTCGGCGTCCTCATCAACTTCGGCGACGGCGTGCTCGAAGCGACCGGCAATCCTTACGACGTCGGCCTGAAAGGCGCCGGCTTCCTCGTGGCGCAGACCCCCACGGGCCGCGTGTACACGCGCGGCGGGCACCTCGGCATCAACGACCGGGGCCAGCTCGCCACCGCCCAGGGCCATCCGATCCTCGACGACGCCAACCGGCCGATCAACATCGATGCGGCGCTCGGCCCCTTCATCATCAACGGCGATGGCTCGCTCGTGCAGGGTGACCGCGCGCCTGTGCGGTTCAACCTGGTCGAGTTCGCCAACCCGCAGCAGCTGCGCCGGCAAGGCGGCGGCTACTTCACGACGACGGAAGCGGAACGGCCGGCCACCAACACGCGCACGGTGCAGACCATGGTCGAGGGCTCGAACGTCGAGCCGATCCTGCAGCTCACCGCCATGATCGAGACCAGCCGCGCCTACCAGAACTCGCAGAAGCTGATCGATACCGAGCACGAGCTGCAGCGCAAGGTGGCGGAGCGCATGCCCGCCCTGCGCAGCTAGCAACGACACCGCCGACAGACAAGATATCGAGTTAGGAAAGGACGACGCCGATGAGATCCCTGAGCATCGCAGCGACGGGCATGTTGGGTCAGCAGACCAACGTGGAGGTGATCTCCAACAACATCGCCAACATGAACACCACTGGCTACAAGCGCCAGCGCGCGGAGTTCCAGGACCTTCTGTACCAGGACCTGCGCCGCGTCGGTGCGCCGTCGTCGGACGCGGGCACCATCGTGCCGACCGGCATTCAGATCGGCGTCGGCGTCAAGGTGTCGGGTGTCTACCGTGTCAACGGCCAGGGCAACATGCTCTCGACCGAGAACCCGCTCGACGTGGCGATCGAAGGCAACGGCTACTTCCGCGTCACGCTGCCGGATGGCGGCGATGCGTACACCCGCGCCGGCTCGTTCCAGCGCTCGGCCACCGGTGAGCTGGTGACCGGCGACGGCTACACCGTGCAGCCCGGCATCACCATCCCGCAGGAAGCAGTGGACGTGTCGATCAACGCCACCGGCGAAGTGCTGGTGAAGCTCGCCGGCGAAACCGATCTGACCAACCTAGGCCAGCTCGAGCTTGCGGTGTTCTCGAACGACGCCGGCCTCGAATCGATCGGCCAGAACCTGCTGCTGGAGACCCCGGCCTCGGGCGCCGCCAATGTCGGCACGCCGGCCGCCGAAGGCTTCGGCACCATCCGCCAGGGCTTCCTGGAAACCTCGAACGTGAACCCGGTCTCCGAGATCACCGCGCTGATCACCGCCCAGCGCGCCTACGAAATGAACTCGAAGGTGATCACGGCGTCGGACGAAATGATGCGGTCGGTCGCGACGCTGCGCTAACCCGAATAGTCACCCTGGTGAAATCCATGCATGCATTCCTGCGCGCCCTCGCCTTCGTGAGCGTTACTGCGCTGCTCGGCGTTCCCGCCGCGGCGCAGACGGCCAACGTCGTCCTGGTGGACGGCGCCTGGGTTACGCTCGGCGACGTCACGGGCGCGCGCGGGGCGGCGGGTTCGGCACGGATCGCCGCTGCTCCCGCTCCGGGCAACCGCACCACCCTCGCCGTCGCCGACGTGCAGGACGTGGCGCGGCGCAACAATGTGCCGTGGGACCCGCAAGGCGCGCGCAGCATCACGGTGGAGCGCGCCTCGACCGTCGTTGCGCGCGAAAGCATCACCGAGGCGCTGGCACACGAACTCGGCAGCCGTGCGCCGGGCCGCACGCTGCTGCCGGAAATCTCCAATACCAACTTCGCGCTGTACGTGGCGCGCGGCATCGACCCGACCGTCCGCGTCGAAGGCTTCGACTACGACAGCGTGCGCGGCACCTTTGCCGCAACGCTGATCGCGCCGGCCACCGGCCCCGATGCCCAGCGCGTCACCGTGCGCGGCCGCGTTGCCGAGATGATGCAGGTGCCGGCGCTGATCGCCCCTGTCGCCGCCGGCACCGCCATCCGTACGGTCGACGTCGCCTGGATCGAAGTGCGCGCCGAGCGCGTCGTCCAAGGCACCGCCACGACGCTCGACCAGCTCGTCGGCATGACGCCACGCCGTCCCGTGCGCGCCAACGAGCCGGTCAAGATGAGCGACCTGCAGGCGCCGGTCATCGTCGCCAAGAATTCGACTGTTACCATGATCGTCGAGACGCCGGGCCTGCAGCTGTCGGCTGTCGGCCGCGCGCTGGCCAACGGCAGCGTCGGCGACGTAGTGCAGGTGATGAACGCGCAATCCCGCACCACGGTCGAGGGCATCGTCGAAGGACCCGGCCGCGTGCGCGTCACGACGCGCCGTCCGGCGCAGCAGCAAGCCGCCAACGCCCGCTAGGAACCGAACCATGAACCGTATCGCTTTCGCGTCCCTCGCCCTGCTGGTCACCGGCGCCTGCGCCAACACCATCGACCGCATCGCCGACATCGGCGAGGCGCCCCGCATGGCCGCCGTGGAGAATCCGACCGAGCGGCCGAACTACCAGCCGGTGACGACGCCCCTGCCCGCTCCCGAGGCGGCACCGCGTCTTGCCAACTCGCTGTGGCGCCCAGGTGCCAAGGCGTTCTTCCGCGATCAGCGCGCTGCCCGCGTCGGCGACATCCTCACCGTCAACGTCGATATCGCCGACCAGGCCGACATCAACAACACCACCCAGCGCAACCGCACCGCCGCCGAGAACCTCGGCATGCCCAACCTGTTCGGGTTGGAGACGCAACTGAACAAGGTGCTGCCCGAAGGCACCGATCCGGCCGCGCTGGTCGGCGCCACGGCGGACGGCACCTTCACCGGCGCGGGCCAGGTGCAGCGGACGGAAACCGTGAACCTGATCGTCGCCGCCATGGTCGTGCAGGTGCTGCCGAACGGCAACCTCGTGATCCAGGGCCGCCAGGAAGTACGCGTGAACTTCGAAGTGCGCGAGCTCACGGTCGCCGGCATCGTGCGCCCGGAAGACATCAGCGCCTCCAACACCATCCGCCACTCGCAGATCGCCGAGGCGCGCATCTCCTACGGCGGCCGCGGCCAGATCACCGACGTGCAGCAGCCGCGCTACGGCCAGCAGCTCCTGGATATCCTCGCCCCCTTCTGAGTTCGGGCGGATCACCGCCAAACGAAAAGGCCGGTCGCGAGACCGGCCTTTTCTTTCTTTTGCGGCGCCACCATGCCCGGGCTTAGCCCGCATCCAAGGACGCGACGACGTAGATGGCCGGAACAAGCCCGGCCAGGAGGGAACAATTGTCTAACGACCGCTCTTCCTGCTCTGGAAACCCTGCTCGTCATGCCCGGGCTTGACCCGGGCATCCACGCGCGAAACGCGGCGAGCGAGGTCGGGAGGGGGAATCAAAAGGCCGGTCTCGCGACCGGCCTTTCTGTTCTTCGAAACGAACGCAGAAGCCGCCCCTACTCGTCGCGGTAGCTGCGCTCGCGGCGTTCGTGGCGTTCCTGCGCTTCGATGCTGAGGGTAGCGATGGGACGCGCCTCGAGGCGCGGCAAGCCGATGGGTTCTCCGGTCTCCTCGCAGTAGCCGTACGAGCCGTCCTCAATGCGGCGCAGCGCGGCGTCGATCTTGCCGATGAGCTTGCGTTCACGATCGCGGGTGCGGAGTTCGAGGGCGCGTTCGGTTTCCGCCGATGCACGATCCGTCATGTCGGGGGCAGCGCTCGAGTCCTCTTGCAGGTGCTGCAGGGTCTCGGTCGATTCCCGCAGCAGCTCCTCGCGCCAAGCCTGCAACTTGCGCCGGAAGTATTCCTTCTGCCGGCGGTTCATGAACGGCTCGTCTTCCGATGGCCGGTAGCCTTTCGGCAGACGTGTGGTCATGCTTAACCCTCGCTCACTTGTCATGGGCGCGCTACGAAAGCGCCGCCTGGGTCGAACCGGGCGCGGAGTATAGGAATCCGACCCCACTCCGGCAACCAGCCGCCGCGGAACGCGGATTTAGGGGTATTGCCCGAGCTTTGCCAGCTCGACGGCTGCGCGCAGCTCGATTTCGTCGAGGACGGCAGCCAGCTTCGGGTCGTCGAACGCCTCGCGGCGTGACCGCACCAGGCGCACGATCTGGCCCAGGCGCTCCTGGGGCATGGCCCCCGTCAGCAGCGCGATGCGGATTTCATCGAGGCGGTCCAGCAGCTCGGCGCCGCGCTTCAGGCCTGCCGAGCGGCGGGCCGTGGCATCGGGAACCTCCTGCAGGGCGAGCAGCGCATCGAGCGAGTTGACGCGGCCGGCCTCGCTGGACCGGGCGGTCGACTCGGTGGCGGCGCCTTCATCGAGTTCCTTGGCAAAGGACGGATCGTCCTTGCCCGGCTTCTTGCGAACGCCGCGGGCCTCGGCCGTGTGGATGGGGCCTGTGCCCAGGATCTTCACGGCGCGGTCTGCTCCTCTCTGAACATGGGCACCAAATGGCGCCCGCAAGGTTAAGAGCCGGTAAACGGCCGGCCGCACCCCGTGACGGATGCCATACCACGCAGGTCGGCAAGAGCGCGACGGTGGTGGTGCCCAAACGGCAGGATTTGCCGGGATGGTGCCCAATGCGCCTCGAAGAGCCCGAAAAAGCCCAGCGATTCCAAGGGGGCACCGCGGCGGGCCGTGGCACGGGATTCGCTCTTAGCAACCCGTACTCAGTCCGCCGAGGCGTTCATGTTGTTCCGCCGTCTTCTTGCTGCCGCCGTCAGCGTGGCCTTGCTGAGCGCCCCGGTGTTGCCCGCCCAAGCCGCCCCGCGCATCAAGGACATCAGCGACTTCGAAGGCGTGCGCGACAACCTCCTGATCGGCTACGGCCTGGTCGTCGGCCTCAACGGCACGGGCGACTCGCTCCGCAACGCCCCATTCACCCGGCAAAGCCTGATCGCCATGCTCGAGCGTCTCGGCGTCAACACGCGCGACGCAACGCTCAACACCCAGAACGTGGCCGCCGTCATGGTCACCGCCAACCTGCCGCCGTTCGCACGCCAGGGCACGCGCATCGACTTGTCCATCAGCACGCTCGGCGACTCCTCGAGCCTCTTGGGCGGCACCCTTCTCGTGACGCCGCTGCTCGGCGCCGACGGCGAAATCTACGCCGTCGCGCAGGGCTCGGTGACGGTCGGTGGCTTCTCGGCGCAGGGCGCCGGCCAAACGGTCACGCGCGGCGTACCCACTGCTGGCCGCATGGCCAATGGCGCCATCGTCGAGCGCGAAGTGCCGTTCGATTTCGGCACGTTGACCGCGCTCAACCTCACCCTGCGCAACCCCGACCTCACCACCGCGCGCCGCATCAGCCAGGCGATCAATGCGTCGCTGGGCTTGCCGGTGTCGCAGGCGTCCGACCCGGCGACCGTGCGCATCAACGTGCCGCCGAACGCCCAGCGCGACATCGTCGGCTTCCTCACCGACATCGAGCAACTCACCGTCGAGCCGGACCAGGTCGCCCGCGTCGTCATCGACGAAGGCAACGGCGTCATCGTCATGGGCGCGAACGTGCGCGTCGATGAAGTCGCCATCGCCCAGGGCAACCTCACCATCCGCGTCACCGAAACACCGCAGGTCTCGCAGCCCGGCGCGTTCGCGCCCGAAGGCGCACAGACGGTCGTCGTGCCGCGCACGCAGATCGAAGTGGACACCGGCGCCGACAAGAAGCTCACCGTGCTGCGTCCGGGCGTGACGCTGCAGGACCTCGTCGATGGCCTGAACGCTCTCGGCATCGGTCCGCGCGACATGATCTCGATCTTGCAGACCATCAAGGCCGCCGGCGCGCTCCAGGCCGAAATCGTGGTGATGTGATGACGCCCGCCGCCGCCACCAGCCCCGCGCTGTTCGCCCTCGACAAGGCCCATTCGGCGGCGCCGAGCGCAGCCCGGCCGCAGTCCGATCCGACCCGCAAGGCCGCCGAGGACTTCGAGGCCGTCATGCTGACGCAGATCCTCGACGAGATGTTCGCCGGCATCGAACCCGACGCCACCTTCGGCGGCGGCATGGGCGAGAAGATGTTCCGCTCGCTGATGAACGAAAAGATCGCGACGTCGATCGCCCGCCAGGGCGGTATCGGCATCGCCGATGCCGTGCAACGCCAACTGATCCAGCTTCAGGAAGGCAACGTCCGCTAATGCCCACGCCCGCGAACATGGCTCCGGTCCGTCCCTCCGCGACCCGCCCTGCGCCGCACCGCCCCGCCGGCGTGCGGACCATGATCGATCTGACCACGCGCCTTGCCGATCTTGTCGAAGGCGAGATCAAGGTGCTGCGCGAGCGGCGACCGGGCGAACTCGCCCGTTCCGCCGCCGAGAAGGAAGAACTCGCGCGCTCGTATCAGGAAGAGCTGAACGCGCTGCGCGCCAACCCCGATGTCGTCAAGGCCGCGCCGAAGGCCGAAGTCGAGGCCTTGCGTGTTGCCGGCTTGCGGCTGAACCGCGTTCTGGACGATCAGCGCCGCCGCGTCAGCGCGGCGCGTGAAGTGTCGGAGCGCATGCTGCGCGCCGTCACGGAAGAGGTGCAGAAGAACAAGACGCCGTACAACGTGTACACGGCTGCTGCGAGCTACGCGAAACCCAACCGCAAGAAGCCGACGGCGGTGCCGACCGCGCTTGCGTTCCACGAGGTCGTCTAGAGCGTCCTAAATTTGACGCCCGGGCCCCACCCCGGGCGGGCCGACGAGAGCGTTACAGCTTCTCGTCGACGATCCGGCCGGTGAGCTCGCGCAGCTTGGCGATGCGCTTCAGCTGCTCTTCCGACGGCCACTGCTTCTGCACTTCCTGCGTCTGGCCATCGACCCCCTTGTAGACGTAGCGGTCGGCCCTCGCATCGTGACCGATGCTGAGATGCCGCCCCGCCTCGGTCTGCTGCGGCGCCGCGCTGGTCGCGCGTTCCTCCGCCAGGTGCTTGTCCACATCGGCAGATATGGGCGCACGCACGGGGCGGCCGCCACCGGGGGCTTGTGCGGGCGGCGCGACTGGAGCCGCGCCCGGCGCATGTCCCGTTTGATTCTGTTGCACAGGCTTCGCTGGCGGCTGATACGCCGGCGCGCCTGGGGATGAGATTCCTTGCACCATTTTCGTGGTCCTGGTTCGAGTTGTTCCTCGTTACTCCCCTACCCGGCGCCTTCTCAGGTCGCCAACCCTTCCATGATCGTACGGTTCACCGCGATGAGCGGGCCGACTTCGGCCTCGCCCTTCAGCACCCAGTCCGAGTGGCGATCCACCCAGTGACTGAGCGAGATGAGCCTCGCCTTCAAGTCCCCCGCCAGCCAGTTGGCTTCGGACTCGAGGTCCTTGCGCAGCGCCGTCCACAGGTCGCGGTTGCGCGTGAGCGCATCCCGCAGTGCGGGCGAGTTTGCCCCGGCGGCGCCGGCCGACATCAGGCCGCGCGTGATGTCCGCGAACAGACGGTGTTCCGTCTGACGCGGGTGCTCAGCTGCTTGCTGCGCTGAGTGGCTCTCGTGGCCCGACATATTCAAGCCTTTCCTTCTCGAACGGCAGCAGCTTCTTGCAGGTCATAAGCGCGCCGTAAAATCTGCCTGCGTTGACGTCCTCGACGATGCTCACGCACTTCTGCAACGCTTCGCGGTTGCTGATGGCGTCCATGAACTCCGTCATGCGCTGCGTGAAGTCCGCCATGAAATGGCTCTGCGCGGCGTCGTCGAGGTACATCATCATCACGTCAAAGTAGATCCGCTTAACCGGGGTGTTCGCCTCAGTCGGGAGCATCACGTCCTTCTCCCGCAGGATCGAAACCTTGTTCTGGATCAGAAGGCTCGTCCGGCGGTCGGCGTTGACGACGACGGCACCGTTGATGACGAACTTCTCCCCGGGTTTCAGCGTTATCTTCAGTGCCATTGCCTTGCCGGAGTTCTTCGCGACGAGAACGTGGCGATTAACGATCCGCTCCCTGTTATTGGAACAGCGCCAAGATGCTCTGTGGACCGGCGTTGGCTATGGCGAGCGCCTGCACGCCGAGCTGCTGCTTGATCTGCAGTGCCTGCAGGCTTGCGCTTTCCTGGGCCAGGTCGGCGTCCACCAGATTGCCGACGCCCTGCTTCAGGATGTCCTGCAACTTGCCGGTGAAGTCGGCCTGAATGTCGATGCGCTTGGCCGAGGAGCCGAGCGAGGCGAGCGCGTTCGACACGTCGATGATCGCCTGGCTGATTGCGGTCAGCGCGGTTGCGGCGACGGTTGCGCTCGACAGGGCGGCCGTATGAATGGCCAGCGTCGTCGCATCGATCGACTGCTTCGTCACCGTGATGGTGCTGCCGTCCACGGTGGACAGCACCTTGAGGTTCGACGAGCCGGAGTCGATCAGGTTCTTGCCGTTGAAGTCGGCCGTCTGCACGATCGACTGGATCTGCGAGCGCAGCGAGGTGAACTCCTCGTTCAGCGCAGTGTAGGAGTCGGTGTCGAGACCTTCCTGGCTCGCCTGCACCGCCTTGGCCTTCATCTCGGTGAGAAGGTCGGCGATGGCCTTGCCGGCGTCGATGGCGACGTTGACGATCGACTGGCCGAGGGCGAGGTTGGTCTTGACGGCGCTCATGCCTGCGATGTCACCGCGCATGTTCTGCGCGATGGCAAAGGTCGCGGCGTCGTCCTTGGGACCGCCGACCTTGAGGCCGGTGGTGATTCGCAGCTGAGTCTGTTCGAGGCCTGAGTTGGTCTTGTTCAAGCTCTGCAGGGCGATCATCGCGCCTGCATTCGTATTTACGGACATAACCATTTTGGTCTCCCCACAAGAGAACCGTGGTCGTTAAACCCCGGCGTTCTGCTGGGTGACGCTTTTGCGCTCAGGCTATGGGTAGCAACGGACGTGCCAAGCTCGGCAAGTCCTGACCAGGCAGGTTTTGTGCGGTGGATCACATCTGCCGGGCAGAATTGGCCCGGCAAAAAAGGCCACGTGCGGCAATTCTTGCCGCTTCACCCGGTAGGTTTTTCCTAACGGATGGTTAACGTCCAAGACGTCAGATGCGGTCGAGCCAGGTGGTGATCGGCGCCGCAGCGCGGTCGATCAGCGAGGAGCGCAGGAGGCGGTGGAACGGCACGCCGATTTCCGGCCCACGGCTGGCGGTGGCCATCTGCGCCATGCGCGGGTCGGTGAGGTTCACGCGCACCCGGGCCGAGCCGAAGCGGTGGCGGATGGTGCCGACGGCGCCATCGAACTGCTCGGGGCGCCCGCCGAATTCCACCATGGTCACAGTATCCCCGGCTTCGCCGACGACCGCGTACCAGGCCGGCTGGGTGACCTTGCCCGCATAGACGACCTTGAGGTCGGGAGCCCAGGGGAAGCCGGGGTTGATGCCCTTCCACACGCCATGGTCGAAGCCGCGCAGGACGGCGCCGGCCCGCTCGCGGCGGACCGCATCGAGCCCGGCATGCGACAGCGCGCCGATGTCCTGCACATCGACCGCCATGCCTTCACGGACGTCGTTGAGCGGAGTGAGCTCGCAATAGGCCTCGGTACCGAGGTCGGCGAAGCCCATCGAGCGGTAGAAATCCACCAGATGGTCGCGCGCCCAGCACATGGCGAACGCGGCGCCCTCATCTTCTTCCTGCGTCACCACCGAGCGCACCAGGCTCGAGCCGACGCCCAGGCGGCGCAGTTCGGGCCGCACGCAGACGTAGCCAAGGTTAATGCCGGCGAGGCCGTCGATCAGGCGCCAGGTGCGCGTGATCATGGCGCCCTGCAACTCGCCGCGGCGGTCGCGCCACGACCAAAGCCGGTCGCCGCCGAGCGGCAGGAAGCGGTTCAGGCCCGGACGGCCATCGTGATCGAAAACGGAGGCAATAAAGCCGATGACGGCCCCGTTCGCGTCCCCCGCGACGAGGTTGCCGTCGGCGTAGATGTCTTGGTTAAGCCGCGCGGCGGCGGAGTGCAGCGTACTCATGCAAGGCCTCTATCGTACGCTCCACATTGGCCATCGGCTGGGCCGGGCCGCCGGGAAGGAACATTCCCCCAGCCTCGAACCGCCGCGAGTTCACGAAGTCGCCGCCATTGCCAAGATATTGTGATCGATCAAGGTCGGGCAGGAACCGGCGGGTCTGGATTCCACGCTCCGCCAGGAACGCCATCAGGCGCGCACGTTCTTCCGCCCCGCTGTGGACAACAATCTCTGTCCACAATGGCACCTCCCCCGTTTCAACCATGACTGGAATTATTTCCAGCCCGTGCAACCTGTCAAGCGAAAGCCGGTATTTCTCGTAAACCTTTGTCACATGGGCGATTTTCGCCGGTCCACGTTGCAGTTGGATGACACCGAGGGAGGCGAGAACGTCGTTGAACTTAAAGTTGCTGCCCAACATCTCATAGTTGTCGGTCAGCGTGTCGACGACGCCGTGGCACTGCACCCGGCGCATCTTGCGGTAGAGCGCCTCGTCGCGCGTGACCACGAATCCGCCCTGTCCTGTGGAAATCAGCTTGGTCATCCCCAGGGAGAAGCAGCCAAGGTCCGACTGCGCGCCGAGCCAGCCGAAGGGTGCCTTCGACAAGAAGGCCTGGGCCGTGTCCTCGACCAGCGCGAGGCCGTGCTTCTTGGCGATCTTTGCCAGCGCCGGCATGTCCACCGCGCGGCCGTTCAGATGCACCGGCAGGATCGCCTTGGTGCGCGGCGTAATGGCCGCCTCGACCTGGGCGACGTCCAGCGCCGGGATATCGGCCCGCGTATCCACCAGGCGAACCTTGGCGCCCAGCACCAGAGCGGCGTGGGCGGTCGCCATGAAAGTTCGATTTGGAACAATGACTTCGTCGCCTGGCCCAACACCCAACGTGAGGAGCGCCAGGGTCAGCGCCATGCTGCCGGAGGTCGTGCAGACGACGTAGGGAACGTCGAGCGTGGCGGCGATCGCCGCCTCCAGCTCGCCGGTGACGGGCCCGTTCGAGATGCGTTCGGCACGGATGGAGTCCGTGACCTTCGCCACCTCCGCCTCCCCCACCTCGGTGCGCCACCACTGAATCGGTTT
>CAIVPW010000236.1 GCA_903907895.1 uncultured Alphaproteobacteria bacterium | reverse complement strand
GTGGTCGAGTGCGACAAGCGCATCGATGACGCGCGCGACGAGGTGGCTTCTGCCTGGCGCGAACTGCGCAAGTACGAGCTGGCCGAGGAACGCGAGCAGGCGCGCCTCGCGCTGGAGGCGGCGAAGATCGAGCGTCAGGAGCTCGACGAAATCGCCCTGACGCAGAATCGCATGAAGCGGGCGCAGCAGCAGGAACCATGACCGGCGCCCCCGATTGCCCCAAGGCGGTGCGCGTGGCGTCGGCGCTGCTGCTGCTGGCGTTGCTGCTTGCGGCGCGCCCGTCGCATGGCCAGCAACTGCAGCTCGAAGTGCCGGTCGATTGCGACTTCCTTACCACCTGTGTGGTGCAGAACTACGTCGATCACAATCCCGGCGCGGTAGCAGACGACTACACCTGCGGCGACCTCACCTACAACGGTCACGACGGGACGGACTTCCGCGTTCCCAATCTCGCCTACGTCGAGCGGGGCGTGCCGGTGATAGCGGCCGCTGCCGGTGTCGTCACCGGCGTGCGCGATGGCCAAGTCGATGGCGCCTATGTCGCCGGTGGCGCGGCTGCGGTCGCCAATCTGGAATGCGGCAACGGCATCGGCATCGACCACGGCAACGGCTGGACCACTCAGTATTGCCATCTGCGGCGCGGGAGCGTGCGGGTGCAGCGCGGGCAGACGGTAGCCGCGGGCGAGGTGCTTGGCCTGATCGGCATGTCCGGCATGTCCGAATTCCCACACCTGCACCTCACGGTGCGCCGGAACGCGGTTGCGGTGGACCCCTTCGTCGGTTCCGATCCGCTCGCCGCCTGCGGCGGACCACGCGCGCCGCTGTGGTCGGCCGCGGCGCAGGCACGGCTTCCCTATTTCGAAAGCGGCCTGCTGAATGCGGGGTTCACGTCGTCGCCGCCAACCTCGGCCGAGATTCTCGCCGGGCAGCGCCAGGATGGACTGCTGCCGCGCGATGCGCCCAGCCTGGTGTTCTGGACCGAGATCTTCGGCAAGCGCCCGGGCGACCGCGATCGCATCCAGATCACCGGCCCCGATGGCGCGGCGGTGGTGGAAACCGTGGGCCAGCCCGCCACTTCGCAGCTCGCGCGCAGTCTCGCCTACGGCGGCCTGCGCCGCACCCAACCGCAGTGGCGCGCGGGGCTCTATCGCGGCGAATACGTGCTCGAGCGGCCGGTGAATGGGACATGGGTCGCCGTCCTGCGCATCGAGCGGACGGTGGAGATACGCTGAGCTAGTTCGCCAGCAGCGTGCGCGCCAGGGATTCGATGTCCTGCGCGGCGTTTGTGGTCGGGTAGCGGATCAGCATCGGCGTCTGCGCGCGGATGGCGTCCTTGACCTTGGGATCGCTGCGGATGACGCCGGCCAGCGGCGGCGAAATGTTCAGGAACGTTTCGCACGCCTTGCGCAGCGTGTCGTAGGTTCGGCGCCCTTCGCGCGCGCTCGCCGCCTGGTTCACCACGATGCGCACGTCCGTGCCCGGATACTGCATCGTCGTCACCTTGATGAACGCGTACGCGTCGGTGAGCGACGTCGGCTCATCGGTGGCGACCACCAGCACGGTGCCCGAAGCGCCGGCCAGCACGCGCACGTTGGCTTCGATGCCCGCGCCCAGATCGACGACGACGCGGTCGTACCGCTGGGCGATCGATACGAGGCCGTCGCGCACCTGCGTCAGGCGGTCGCCCGACAGCACCGCGAGCGCGCCCGATCCGGACTTTCCGGCAAGTATGTCGAAGCCGCCATCCGCGTAGCGTGCCACGGCCTCGGCCATGGTCACGGTGCCCGACAGCACGCTGCCCAGGTCATGCTTGGGCAGCAGGCCGAGCTGGATGTCCACATTGGCGAGCCCCAAGTCGCCGTCGAACAGCAGCGTTTTGTGGCCGGCGCGCGCGAGCGCGTGCACGAGGGTTACCGACAGCCACGTCTTGCCGACGCCGCCTTTGCCGGATGCCACCGTGATGATGTTCGGCGCGCGCGGCGTAGCCGGGCGCACGGCGGCAGTCCCTGTGCGGGCGCCGGGTGTGACGGCGACGGGTTTGCTCATTGCGGCAGGCCTTCCTGCGTGATCGTAGCCGCTCCGACCGGATCGCGCAGCACAAGACGGGCCAGGGAAACCGGATTCAGGGTGCCGACGCCCTGTGCCACGAACGGGCTGACGCTCACCCCGGCAAACGACAGCCCGCCCTGGTCGGCCGCTGCCAGGATGCCGCCCAGGCGCCGCGAGACGTCGAGCTTGGTGACAATCATGCGCTTGATGCCGAGTGCCGCGAACGCCGCGGCGGCCTCGCCCGACTCGGCCGCATCCGCGCCCGCCGGCTGCACCAGGATCGCCTCGACATCGGCCGCGTCGATGAACGCTTTCAGGTCCTTCAACTCGTTGTCCGTGAATGGCCCCGTGCCGGGGGTGTCCACCAGCGCCACGGCGTTGCTCGCCTTGCGGCCTAGCGCGGCCCTCAGCTCGTCAGCGGTCGCCGCGCGCTCCAGTTTCGTCTTCAGGATTTCAGTGAATGCAGCGAGTTGCGCTACCGCGCCCGCTCGCACGGTGTCGGTCGTCACCACGTGGGCGCGCATCCCGGCGAGGATGGCGCGGGTAGCCAGCTTGGCCGCCAGTACGGTCTTGCCCGCGCCGGGCGGACCGACCAGCAGGATCGGCTTGTCGGGCACCATCGCCAGCGGCTCGAACGCGAACATGCCGTCGAAAGCGCCGGCGAGCGACAGTACCGGGTCATCCGATGAGATTCCGTCGGCCGCGCTGCGCACGCGCCGGGCGAGCGCCGGCGGCAGGCCGTGGAAGGCGAGGGCCGCGCTGAGCGGATCGTTCGCTTCGCTGGCGGCGATGGCAGAGAGCTTTTCTTCGGCAGCGCGCGGATCGTCCTTGGCGGCGACCACCACGACGCCACGCCCGCGCTTGCCGGTGTAGGAGGAGACGATGACGGCATCATCGCCCAATGCCTGGCGCACCTGCGCCATGGCCTCGTCCATCGTCTGGCCTGTGAACGAGCGTAGTCGCATGGATTAGAGGCGCCCCGAGCGAGCAGTAGCGGATGCGGCAGCGGCAGCGGCGTTCATACCTGCCCGAGCGTCCGAATCCTAGCCTTCGGGTGGATCTCGTTCTGCGAAAGAACGACCGTGGCCGGGCGGAACCGTTCAACGATCGAGCGGATGAATGGCCGCGCTGCCGGGCTGGTGAGCAGGGCGGGCGCTTCGCCGTCTTTGGCGGCACGGTCGAACACCTGGCGTGTGCGCTGGATGAATTCCTGCAGTTTGGACGGAGCCATCGATAGCTGGCGGTCGTCGCCTTGGCCGACGATCGCCTCGGCAAAGTTCTGTTCCCACTCGGGCGATAGCGTGAGCAGCGGGATGACCCCGTTGTCGTCCGCGTTGGCGTCCGAAATCTGGCGGTTGAGGCGGGCGCGCACGTGCTCGGTGATCTGTCCAACGTTGTGCGTGTAGCCGGTCGCCTCCGCGATCGCCTCCAGGATGCGCGCCAGGTTGCGGATCGAGACGCGCTCGGCCAGCAGGCCCTGCAGCGCGCGCTGCACGCCCGAGATGGTGATCTGGCTCGGGATGATGTCGCCGATGAGCTTCTGGTGTTCCTTCGGCAGGTCGTCGAGCAGCTTCTGCGTCTCGGCGTACGACAGCAGATCGGCCATGTTTTCCTTGACGACTTCCGTGAGGTGCGTGGTGATGACGGTGGCCGGGTCGACCACGGTGTAGCCGCGGAACGCCGCTTCCTCGCGGTGCGCGTTGTCGATCCACATGGCGGGGAGCCCGAACGTCGGCTCCGTGGTCTCTTCGCCCGGCAGGGTGATGCGCTCGCCGCGCGGATCCATCGCCAGCAGCATGTTGGGCTTGAGGTCGCCCTTGCCGGCCTCGATCTCGCGGATGCGGATTACGTACGAGTTTGCCGCGAGCTGCATGTTGTCGAGGATGCGCACCGATGGCATCACGAAGCCCATCTCGCTCGCCAGCTGGCGGCGCAGTGCCTTGATCTGGTCGGTGAGCCGCAGGCCCTTGCGGTCGTTGATGAGCGCCAGCAGCGCGTAGCCGAGTTCGAGGCGCACTTCGTCGACCGCCAGCACGGCGCTGATGGGCTCCTCGACCGGCGCGGCCGCCGTGGTCTTCTCGTCGGCGATACGCTTCACTTCGGCAGCGGCCTTGGTCTGCCCCTGGCTGACCAGGAACGTGATCGAACCGGTTCCGAGCGCGAGTAGAAGGAACGGCAGCGTCGGGAAGCCCGGCGTAATCGAGAGCGCGGCGAGCAGGACAGTCGAGATGCCGAGCGCACGCGGATAATGCGTGAACTGCTTGACCAGCAGCCCTTGGCTCGGGCCCTCGGTGCCTGCCTTCGAGATCAGAATACCGGCGGCGATCGACACGATCAGCGCCGGAATCTGTGTGACCAGGCCGTCGCCGATGGTCAGCAGCGTGTACGTGTGCGTGGCATCGGCGAACGCCATGTCCTTCTGCACGATGCCGATGATGATGCCGCCGATGATGTTGATCGCTGTGATCAGCAGGCCGGCGATGGCGTCGCCGCGCACGAACTTGGACGCGCCGTCCATGGCGCCGAAGAACGAGCTTTCCTGTTCCAACTCGGTGCGCCGCTTGCGCGCCGTGGCCTCGTCGATCAGGCCGGCCGAAAGGTCGGCGTCGATCGCCATTTGCTTGCCCGGCATGCCGTCCAAGCTGAAGCGGGCGGCGACTTCGGCGATGCGCTGCGAGCCGCGCGTGATGACGATGAAGTTGACGATGATCAGAATGGCGAAGACGACGACGCCGATGACGAAGTTGCCCTTCATCACGAAGTTGCCGAATGCTTCGATAACGTCACCCGCGGCATCCGTGCCGGTATGGCCGTCGGCCAGGATGAGGCGCGTCGAGGCGACGTTCAGCGACAGCCGCAACATGGTGGTGAGCAGGAGGACCAGCGGAAACGCCGAGAACTCCAGCGGTTTCTGAATGAACAGGCCCGTCATCAGCACCAGCACCGAGAAGGTGATGGAGACGGCGAGCAGAATGTCGAGCAGCAGCGGCGGGATCGGCAGGATCAGCGCGCCGATGATGAAGATCAGCGCCGCCGCAAGCCCAAGCTCGCTGCCTTTGAATGCCCTCGTGATGCCCGCGAACGGGTTCGGAGCTGGCTGCACGTCAGCGGCCAGGGCGCCATCGGGGGCGGGAAGTGCTGCTGCTTCGTCAGCCATGAAGCGAACCGGCTAGAAGGCGGAAGCCCCACCCTGGCCGCAAGCGGCGCAAGGTGGGGCGGGAGAGAGTTGGGCTAGAGGGCCGCAGCGCTGGCGCTGTTCGCGCCGGCCCCGGCACCGTTGGCGCCGGCGGCGCCCGGCTCGGGCACCGGAACGCCTTCGTCCGTGTACTGCTTCAGCTTGTTGCGCAGGGTGCGGATCGAGATGCCGAGAATGTTCGCGGCGTGCGTCCGGTTGCCCAGGCAATGCTTCAACGTGTCGATGATCAGGTCGCGCTCTACCGCCGCCACGGTGCGGCCGACGAGGCCGGCCGTGGTCGCATCCAGCGTGCCGGCAGCGGCATCCTGCTGCGCTGTGGAAACCGTCGCGCCGGTCAGAGGTTGATCGGGCAGGATGATGGCGGCGCGTTCGATCGCGGCGCCGCTGGCGAGCAGCACGGCACGATGCATGGTGTTCTCGAGTTCGCGCACATTGCCGGGCCAGCGGTGGCGCTGCATCATGTCGAGCGCCTCAACCGACAGGGTGCGCAGCGCGATGCCGTTCGAGTCCGAGTACTTCTTGACGAAGTATTCCGCCAGAATCTGGATGTCGCCCTTGCGTTCGCGCAGCGACGGGATCCGGATGTTGATCACGTTGAGGCGGAAGAACAGGTCTTCGCGGAAGTTGCCGGAGGCGACTTCGGCCTGCAGGTCGCGGTTGGACGTCGCAATGATGCGGATGTCCACGCGCACCGGCTTCGTTCCGCCGACGCGGTCGATCTCGCGCTCCTGGATAGCGCGCAGCAGCTTCGCTTGCAGCCGCGGATGCATCTCGGATATTTCGTCGAGCAGCAGGGTGCCGCCGTTGGCCTCTTCGAACTTGCCGACGCGGCGGGCTACGGCGCCGGTGAACGCGCCCTTCTCGTGGCCGAACAACTCGGACTCGAGCAGGTTCTCGGGGATTGCGGCGCAGTTGACCGAGATGAACGGGCGGTCGGAGCGGCGCGAGCGCGAGTGCACGTAGTTGGCCAGCACTTCCTTACCCGTGCCGGACTCGCCGGTGACCAGGATCGAAGCGTTGGAGTCGGCCACCTGGTCTGCGAGGCGGATGACGTCCTTCATCTTCGGGTCGGTATAGAGAAGCGTCTTCGCCTCTTCGGTCACCGCCTCGAGGACGGCGGCGATCAACTCCGGCTCCGGAGGCAGCGGCAGGTATTCCTTGGCGCCGGCGCGGATGGCGTTCACCGCGGCATCGGCGTCCGTGCCCACGCCGCATGCGACGACGGTGGTGGAGAAGCGCTCAGCCTGCAGCGACTGGCAGAAGGAGCGGATGTCCATGCCGACGTCGATCATGACGAGGTCGGCACCCTGACCGGCGCGCAGGGCGTTCAAGGCGGAAGCAACGTCCGGGACGTGCGCCACTTTGGCGCCGCGAGCGATGGCGATCTTGCTGGCGGCCCCGATCTGCCCGCCAAGCGATCCGACGATCAATAGACGCATGCTTGCTTCTCCACCGTACTGAATTTGTTGTCAGGCGCAGCCAATCCGCGGCTAGCGCTCGACCTTGATGATTTCCGTCATGGTCACGCCCAGGCGGTCCTCGATGACCACCACTTCACCGCGCGCAACCAGGCGGTTGTTGACGTAGATATCGATCGCCTCGCCGACCTTGCGGTCGAGTTCGAGGACGGCTCCGGTGCCGAGCTTCAGCAACTGGCTAACTTCCATGCTCGCCTTGCCGAGCACGGCGGATACCTGCACGGGCACGTCGAACACGGCCTCGAGGTCGCCGGCCGTCTTCTCCGACTCTGGCTCCTTCGCGTGCTGCGAAGATGCGTCGCCTTGAGACAACTCGCTCTCGAGGTCGGGCAGATCTAGATCGTCATTGGCGGCCATGGGCTTCTCCTATTCCGCCCTCGGCGCGGGCGAACCCGTGCGATTGGCGGCAACACTTTTCTCGGCCGCGGCGGCGATGCCGTCGACGGCGGTCTTCAGATCGGGCGCGTCTGGCGAGGGGTCTTCCGCCATCCGCACGCCCTGGAATTCCGGCAGGTCGCTGAGCAGCAACAGGTAGCGATCGACGGCATGGGCGATGTCCGCCTCGAGTTGCTTCGGGTCGCGATCGGCGCCGCCCTCGGGCCATTCAATGCGGCACGCGCTGCCCTTCAGCGTCGGATCGCCGACGACGGTGGCGCGGATGCCGGCGCCGGTGCGCTGCACGACCTCCTGCGAGGCCTTGGCAACTGCGTCCACCAGTGGCGGCGCAACGCGGATCGTGACCTGTGCGTCCTTCGCCATTTCGGCGAGTTCGGACACCGTGCGGTCCAGCATGGCGACGACATCCGTCGTCGGCACGCGATCCAGCAGGGCGCCGGCCAGCTTTCTTGCGATCTGGTAGCCAAGCTGCACCGCTTCCTTGCGTGCGTCGAGCGCAAGCTGCGCGCGCATGTTGGCGAGCAAGGGGAGGGTGCGTCCGATGGCTTCCTGGGCCCGTCCGATGTGCACGTCGATCGCTTCGCGCACCTCGGCCACGCCGGCGCGGCGGCCCTCGGCAAAGGCCTGGCGGTGGGTCTCTTCGCGCACGCGATTGACGGCCTCGACCAGCGCCTCCTCTGTGTGCACGAGCGGCGGACCGACCGGCTGCTTGCGGCGTTCTTCGCGGCGAAGCGTGTCCGCGTCGAAGACCGTGTCGAAGAGGAATTTGGCGCTCGAGTCGGACATCGGCCTAGCGCGCTTCTGTGCGCAGCATGCAGCCGTCGCCCGCGCGAGGAGCGGCAGAATCAATGCCGGACGCGCGGCGCACCGCCAGCGTCAGAATGTTGACTGCGTCGCGCATCAGTAGATCAACTCGTCGTCGCCACCGCCCTCGGCGATGACGATCTCGCCCGAGGTAGCCAGTTCCTTGGCCCTGGTGACGATCTCCATCTGCGCTTCGTCGACCTCCCGCAGGCGGACCGGGCCCATCGCTTCCATGTCTTCGCGCAGGATCTTGCCGGCGCGCTCCGACATGTTGCTGAAGAACAGGTCGCGCAGCGTTTCGCTGGCACCCTTGAGCGCGATGGCCAGGCGGTTCTTCTCGACGCCGCGCAGCAGGGTCTGCACCGAGCCCGGATCGAGCTTGGCGAGGTCCTCGAAGGTGAACATGAGGGCCTTGATGCGCTCGGCCGACTCCCGGCTGCGCTCTTCGAGGGCCGTCATGAAGCGCGATTCGGTGGCGCGGTCGAAATTGTTGAATATCTCGGCGATGAGCTCGTGGCTGTCACGGCGCTGCGTGCGCGCAAGGTTGCTCATGAATTCGGTGCGCAGGGTCTGCTCGACGCCGTCCAGGATTTCCTTGCGCACGGACTCCATCGACAGCATGCGCACGATGACTTCCATCGCGAACTCTTCCGGCAGCTCGGCGATGACTCGGCTGGCGTGGTCGGGCTTCAGCTTCGATAGAACGACGGCAACGGTTTGCGGGTACTCGTTCTTCAGGTACGTGGCCAGCGTGGCTTCGTTCACGTTGCCGAGCTTGTCCCACATCGTGCGGCCGGCCGGACCACGGATGTCTTCCATGATCTGCGAGACGCGGTCTGCGCCCAGCGACTTGGTGAGAAGCCGCTCGGTGCTCTCGAACGAGCCGATCAGCGAGCCGGTGCCCGACATCAGCTTGGCGAAGTTCATGAAGAGCGACTCGACCGTCTTGGCATCGATCATGCCAAGGTTGGCCATCGTCTGAGACAGCTCCTTGATCTCTTCGTCGTCCATCATGCCGAAGAGACGCGCGGCGCGCTCTTCGCCCATGGCGAACATGATGACGGCGGCCTTCTGCGGCCCCGTCATTTCGTCGATTTCGTCGTAACTCTCGGCCATGGCGGTCAGTCCGTCCGGATCCTGCGCTTAGCCCTGGTAGAGCCAGTTCCGGAGAATGGCCAGGGCCTCCTCCGGGTGCTTGTCCACCAGCTCGCCGATCTTCTTGATCGAGGACGCGCGCACGCGGCCCTCGATGTTGGCGATGTCCAGCATCTGCTCGACTTCGCTGACCGGCTGCTGCTCTTCGGGCGCCACCAGCGCGGCCTGCTGCGCCGCGATGAGCTGCGCCTCGGCAGCCTGTTCGGCGGCGGCGGCCTGTGCCTGGGCCTGGGCGATCGACAGCGCGCGGGTCACCAGCGGCTTCAGCACGAGGAGCACCACCAGCAGCGCCACGATGGCGAAGATCAGGAGTTCGGCGACGCGGAAATAGTCGTCCTTGCCGAGGTCGAGGAAAGCGCGCGTCTCTTCCAGTACCACCGCATCGACGCGGGCGAATTGCATGTTGATGACTTCGACGGTGTCGCCGCGCTGCTGATTGAAGCCGACGGCGGAGCGCACCAGGGCGGCGATCTGATCGAGATCGCGCTGCGTGCGCGGGTTGTAGGTCTCGTTCGGCGCCGTGCCGGCGTAGGTGCCGTCGACAAGCACGGCGACGGTCAGGCGGTTGAGGCCGCCCGCTTCGGTCACCCGCTGCGTCATGCGCTTGGTGATCTCGAAGTTGACGGTCTCCTCGGTGCGGTTGGTCGCGGTCTCATTCTGCGCCTGGCCGGGAGCGCGCGCCTGCGCTTCCGGCAGGTTCTGCTGCACGGTCACCGGTGCGGCGCCGATGTTGTCGCGAGTCGTTGCATTCTCTTCGATGGTCTGCGTCGAGCGGACGACCTGGCCTTCCGGATCGAAGAATTCCTCGCTGACCGTCGTGGCCTCGTGCTTGAGGTCGGCGGACACTTCCGCCCACACCTTGCCCGGACCGACCGAGCGCTCGAGCATGCTCTCGATCGAGGACTTCAGGCGGCGCTCGAAGTTCAGGCGGAATTCTTCCAGTCGGCCGGCGCCGGCAACGGCGGTGCCGCCTTCTTCGATGCCGCGCGCAAGCAGCGTGCCGCGCTCATCGACGATCGAGATGCGGCTCGGCTTGAGGTCCGGCACGGCGGCGGCGACCAGGTGCTGGATCGCGGAGATTTGGCCGGCTTCGAGTGAGCGGCTGCCGCGCATTTGCAGCACGACGGAGGCGGACGGCTCGCGCGTGTCGCGGCTGAACAGCTCGCGCTTGGGCAGCACGAGGTGTACGCGTGCCGCGCCGACGGCGTCGATCGAACGGATGGTGCGCGACAGCTCGCCTTCGAGCGCGCGCACGAGATTCACTTCCTGCGTAAAGTTGGTGGTGCCGAGTGCGTCGCCGCGGTCGAAGATTTCGTAGCCGATCGTGCCGCCCGACGGCAGGCCCTCGCCGGCCAGCGAAACGCGCGCGCGCAAGACTTGGTCGTCCGGCACCAGCACCTGCGTGCCGTTGGCGCGCAGCTCGTAGGGAATGTTCATCGACTCAAGGCGCGTGGTGATCTCGGCCGAGTCGTTCAGGTCGAGGCCGCCATACAGCAACCCCATCGTCGGCTGCCCGACTTGCCCGGCGAGAAACACGAAAAAGCCCAGGAGACCGGCAGCAACGCCGCCCATGGCCGCAATGCGGCCACCGCCCATGGTGCGTAGGAGCTCGAAGAACGAATTCACGCTCACATCCCCCGGCCGCAGTGCCCACCGTTCGGTGGGGCGGAGCGCGGCCTGCTTCTTTCCGTCTGTTGCTGAAGCTAGGGCGGCGCCATGAAAGAAGCGTTAACCCAGGAAATCTTTGCCTAGTGGGTCCGCGGGGCAAGTGACGTGGTACCAGGCCTGTCCGGGTGCGTGGGCCCAGGAAACAGAGTCGGCGAGCGTCGCAACAGTGAGGCGCAGGCTGGCTACGGCGTGGGATCGTCCGTGCGCGGCTCGCGCACTTTGGTCACCCGCAGCCCGCGCACGCCTTGGGCGGTGAACGCGCGCTGCCAGCTCAGGAATTCTTCGACCGACAAGGAATAGCGCTGGCAGGCCTCTTCCAGCGTGAGCAGGCCGGCGTGTACCGCCGCCACGACTTCCGCCTTGCGGCGGGCGACCCAGCGGTCGGTGTCCTGTGGCGGCAGGGCGTCGAGCGCTGCGCTGCGGCGGCGCGTCGTCCCCTCGGGGCGGGTGTTGCGGGTTCCGGTCATGGTTTGTTTGGCGCCGTGTGTGACGGCCGCCGGAACAAACCGTAACCCGGTCAGGTTAATAAAGGTTAAAGCGGCGCAGGCGCAGGAACCCGTACTGCGTCGGGCCGGGCTCAGCCCTGGCTGATCGCCTGCACCTTGTCGAATGCGACCTTCACCTTGCCGATGGCGATCATGGTCGTGCCATCGACATTCTCGACGCCGGTGGCGGTGCCGACCGTGTTGGTGTCGACCACCATTTCGCTGCCCTGGCTGTCCTTGGCGAGGATCGAGATCTTGTAGACGCCCGGCGCCTGTGGATTGCCGTGGCCGTCCTTGCCGTCCCATTGGAACGTGTGCTTGCCGGCGCCCTTGGCACCGTTCACGTCGGCGTACACGATGGTACCCGTCGCGTTGCGCACCAGCAGCGTCGTCTGCGCCGACTCTTGCGGCAGGTCGAACGTCCACTCGGCTTTCTCGCCGCTGACGAGCTCCGCCTCGTCGCTGTCGGCCTCGATGCGCTTGCCGATGTAGTTCACGGCCGCCACCGATTGGTTGGTCTGGATCAGGCCCACCAGCTGCTCGAGCTTTTGATTCTGTCCGATCGCCTGCTCGACCTGGGTAAAGCGCACCAACTGTGCGGTGAACTCGTTCGAGTCGAGCGGCTCCAAGGGATCCTGGTTGGCGAGCTGCGTGGTCAGCAGCTTCAGGAAGTTGTCGAAGTCGTCAGCGAGCTTCGACGCGGAAACGCTCGAAGTCGGCAGGCGGCTGGTAAGGGCGGCGACGTCCATCGTCATTCTTCCTTAGACGCTGATATCCACGGCGCGGTTGCCGCCGGTCCAGCGTCCGGCGCGTAGCTGCGCAGGCGGCAGCACGTCGTCATCGCTGGCAGATTCGTTCCCTGCAAATTGCCGGCCAGAACTCTCCTGGCGGTCGTTCTGCTCGCGCAAGCCGAACTTCAGGCCGCCTTGGTCGGCGTTCAGGCCGGCGTCCTGCAGCGCACGTTCGAGCGCGCGCGCGTCGTTCTTCAGTGCATCGAGCGTGTCGGCCCGATCGGCAAGGATTACCGCCGACACTTGGCCGTCCTTGGCAATCTCGAGCTTCACCTCGATGCGGCCAAGCTCGGCTGGATGCAGCCGGATGCCGATCTGGCGCACGCCGTCGCCCGCTGCCTGCGCGATGTTCACGGCGATTTGCACCGCCGGCGTTGGCGGCTGGAAGAACTGCGCGCGCGTCTGCGCGGCAGCCTTGACCGGCGCCGGGGCCTGTGCGGCCGGAGTCTCATTGATCGCCAACGCACCGAGGCTGCTGTTCAGCGACTGCGTCTGCGGGGCTGGAGCAACGTCTTGCGCCGCCTCCGTGGCCGCGGTCGCTTGCGCCGGCAACTCAAAGTGCTTGGTCTGTGCTGCCGGCTGCGCTTCCTGCGCGCCTGCTGCTGTCATCTGCTGCGGTGTTGTGCCGTTGTTCGCGGTCTGCTGCTGCCCGTCCGCGTTCTGCTGCGTATTCGGGCCCGCTTGCGCCGGCGCGATTTTGGCCGGGTCCGCCGCGTCGCCGGCGCGCGACGGCATCTGGCCGCCGTCGGGTTGGCGCAGTGGCGTTGGGTCGGCGCCGGGCGTGGCATCGGCGGCCGTCGCCGCTTCCACCGTCACCGGTTTCTCGACCTGCGCCGCTGGCGCCG
>CAIVPW010000235.1 GCA_903907895.1 uncultured Alphaproteobacteria bacterium | reverse complement strand
CTTCGTCGCGCTTACGGTGCCGATGGCGCATCAGGTCGTGCTGCGTGTCGGCCGCATGGCGCGCGCCCGTAGCCGCGTTACCGGCCGCATCGCCGACACCATCTCCAACGCCGACGTCGTGCGCAGCTTCGGGGCGTGGGCCCGAGAGGAAGAGGGCCTCGAGCCCATCAGCCAGGAGGAATACGCCCGCGCCAAGGACGTTCGCATCGCCATGACCGGCATGCGCGTCGCACAGCTGTTGCTGTCGGTCGGGTTCCTGTCGGCGATCTCGTGGATCGCCCTTCAGAACGTCGTCGCCGGTACGCTCAGCACGGGCGCCATCGCCACCATCCTGACGGTTGGCGTCCAGATCGGTTTGTCCATCGCCCAGCTCGGCGACGAAGCCCTCAACATGTTCGAGCACGTGGGCGACCTGAAGGAGTCGCTCGATGCCCTGGCGCACGTCCACGACATCCCTGATGCGGCGGACGCGAAGGCGATCGCGATCCGCGGCGGCGGCATCCAGTTCCAACAAGTGTCGTTCCTTTACCCGGATGGCCGCAAGGTCTTCAAAGGCCTCGACCTCGACATCAAGCCGGGCGAACGCGTTGGCCTCGTCGGCCGCTCCGGCGCGGGCAAGAGCACCTTGGTGAAGCTGCTGACGCGCCGTCATCTGGTCACCGGCGGCTCCATCCGCATCGACGACCAGGACATCAACAGTGTCACGCAGGTGTCGCTCGCCGAAGCGATCGGCGAGGTGCCGCAGGCGACCGAGATGTTCCACCGCTCGATCCGCGAGAACATCCGCTACGGCAAGCCGGGCGCCTCCGACGCCGCCGTCGAAGCGGCGGCGCAGGCCGCCGGCTGCCACGACTTCATCCTCGCGCGCCCCTTGGGCTATGACGCCGTCGTCGGCGAAAAGGGCGTGAAGCTGTCGGGTGGCGAGAAGCAGCGTATCGCCGTCGCGCGCGCGTTCCTCAAGGACGCGCCGATCCTCGTACTGGACGAAGCGACCTCGGCGCTCGACACGGAAACCGAGCTCGCCATGCAGGATGCGCTATGGCGCCTCATGGGCGGCCGTACCGTGCTCGCCATCGCGCACCGCCTATCGACCCTGCGTGCCATGGACCGCGTCATTGTGTTGGAAGACGGCGAGATCATCGAACAAGGCTCGCCCGCCCTGCTGGTCACCTCGTCCGGCGCCTTCGCGCGGGCATGGTCGCTCCAGCACCCTGAAAGCCCGGAACGCCTGCTGAAGAACGCCTCGTAGGCCTTACGCGGTGACGATCACCGGTGCGGCGAGATGCGCGAAGTCGCAATTCTCGCCCGGCCCGAAACGCTCGACGATCAAGAACGCATCCCCCTCGCGCGCGGCGAGGAAGCCGTGGTGCCAGGTGCCGGGCTTGTAGTTGATGCCCTGGCTGCCGTTGGTGCGGAAGGCCATGAGCTTCGCGGGATCGAATTCGCCGGGCGGCGCGACCACAACGAAGAAGGTGCCGCCGCCCATCGGGATGAACGCCTGGGTGCCGAGCGGATGGCGCTCGACGCGTTTGACGGAAAGCGGCAACGCGTTGGTGCTTTGCGCCTTCAAGACAGAAAGCTGCGGTCGACCGTCCGTGCCCACTTGCACGTTGGCAAGGTCATCGGCCCGGCCCAATCCGCCGGGCCCCTCGATGACGTCGCCGAACGGCGCAAAGGCTTCGGCAGTGAGGGGCTGGATGTGCAGGGTGCGGCTCACGGCGGCGACACTATACTGCGGGCCATGACGGGCCAATTCGATTCGGCAGGCTTCACCGCGCTCTTGCTGCAGATCCACCTGATCCAGCGCCTCGTGTTGCGCGACACGTTGACCCGGGACGATGCGCGCGAACTCGTCGATCAGGCGCTCCTCAACGCCGAAGAGATCTTCGGCGATCAGGTGCATGGCGAAGGCGTGCGCGAGTTGCTCGCGCAGTTCCTGAAAGACCTCGAAAAGCCGTAAGGGGAAGCGGCCGTCGTGCGCGACGCCGTCCGCGAAGGTGGCGGCGAAGAAGGCCGGCTAGCCGGCGACGTCGGCGAGTCGCGTCTCCATGACCGCGCGCATGGCGGCCTCGAGCGCCGGCGAGCGGCGCATGAGGGCGTCGAAGCGTTCGCGGTGCAGGGAGACGAACACGCTGGGCTCCATCGTCCGCACGGTCGCGACGCGCGCGGTGTTCTGCAGCAGCGCGATCTCGCCGAAATGGTCCCCGTCCTGGAGCACGCGAATGCGCTGCGAGGTGCCGCCCGGCGAGTCGGCTGTGAGGACTTCGACCTTGCCGCGGGCGACGATGTAGAAGCGATCGGCCTCGTCGCCTTGCACGATGACGTCGCGATTGGCCTCGAAGCGCTCCGTCTGGAACTCCTCGGCCAGCGCGGTCAGGTCGGAACCGGCGCAGGGGCGGAAGATGTCCACCGTGTGCAGCCACTCCGCCTGCACCTTGGCGGCCCCGCGCTCGTTGACCTCGACGCCGTGCTGCTTTGCCCACAGCCCGGCGAAGCGGCCCTTCGTCGCGATCAATTCGGCGAAGGTGCCTTGTTCAACCACGCGGCCGTGGTCGAACACGAAGATGCGATCATAGCCGGTGACCGAGGCAAGGCGGTGCGTCACGGCCACTGTCGTCCGCCCGGCGCTGATGCGGCCCAGCGTCTGGTTGATGGCGGCTTCGGTAGCAGGATCGAGCGCGGAGGTGGCCTCGTCTAGGATCAGCAGGGCCGGGTCGCGGATCAGCGCGCGGGCGATGGCGATGCGCTGGCGCTGCCCGCCCGACAGCGAGCCGCCGCGCTCTCCCACCTGGGTGTCGTAGCCTCTCGGCATGCGCAGCACGAAGTCATGCAGCTCGGCCGCGCGCGCAGCTTGCTCGACCTGGGCGTCGGTGGCGCCCGGCTTGCCCAGACGGATGTTCTCGCGGATGGAGTCGGCGAAGAGGAAGTTGTCCTGGAAGACGACGCCGGTCTGGTCGTAGAGCGACGAGCGCCTGGCATTGCGCAGGTCAATGCCGTCGAACGTAAGCCGGCCTCTATCGGGATCGTAGAAGCGCAGCATCAACGACAGCGCCGTGCTCTTGCCGCAGCCGCTCGGTCCCACGAACGCCACGCGCTGGCCGGCCTGGATATGAAAGTCCACCTCGCTCAGGTTGGTGCGCTCGGGCGTGTAGCCGAAGCTGACGTGCTCGAACGCTATCTCGCGCTGCAGGCGGGGGAGCGGCACGGCAGTCGGCTTGTCCTGCAAGGACGGCGTCGCCGCCAGCACGCCCTGGATGCGCTGCATCCCGGTAGTCGCCTGCAGCAGCGTCGTGACGAGGCTCGTGAGGTTGAGCACGGCGGCCGCGAGGCTCGCGAACAATGCGTAGAACGACACCAGCGATCCGATGGTGATGGTGCCGCGGGCCGCGAGCCACGCGCCGGACGCCAGCACCAGCAGGTTGAACACGGCCATGCCGATGTTGGGGCTGCGTTCGGTGGCGTAGGTCAGGAACGAAAAGCGGATGTTGAACGTCAGCAGACGCTCGGCTTGGCTGCGGAAGCCCTCGGACGCGGATGCGGCCAGGTTGAACGCCTTCACCACGGGCTGCGCGGAGAGGTTCTCCTGCACCATGTTGGCGAGCTGTGCCTGCTCGGTGCGCACGGTGTGGCCGGCGCGCAGCGCGCGGCTGCCGAACAGGCGCGGGCCGATCAGGCACAGCGGCAAGGCGATGAGCATGACCAGCGCCATGCGCCACTCGAGCCACAACAGTGCGCCGACGCTGGCCGTGACATAGAAGAGCGACAGGATGGCGCCCGGGGCGCCGACCACCAGTGCGCTCTCCACCGCGGCGAGGTCGGAAGAAAAGCGGCCCAT
>CAIVPW010000234.1 GCA_903907895.1 uncultured Alphaproteobacteria bacterium | reverse complement strand
CAGACGCTGATCAAGGCGCCCGCCAAGAAGGCGATCAAGTTCGTAACGCCGAAGCTGGCGAAAGCTGCGACCGGGGGGAAGTGATGGCGGGGAACAATGAGGTGATCGGCATCGAGGTACAGGTGAAGCTGGAGCAGCTTCGCTCACAGCTCGCCACGCTCGGGCCGGGCATGGAGAAGGAAGCGAAGGCGATGACCGCGGCGCTGAACCGCGAGATCAAGCAGCAGACGGCGGCGATGAAGCGGCTGGGCACCGAGGCGGCCACGTCGTCGGGCGAGTTCTCCAAGCTCAGCGGCACCGTGAGCAAGACGGCGCAGGCATCGGGCGCGCTGGGTGGTCTGATCGGCAAGCTGAACCCTGAGATCGGAGCGGCGGTAACGTCGGTGGGCAGCTTCACGGGCGCGATGCAGGGGCTACATGGCGCGGGAGTGCTGTCCATGGCCATGCTTGGCCCGCTGGCGGGGGCGGTGATACTGGTCGGTGCGGCCTACCTCTACTACTCGCACGAGTTGGAGGAGGCCGAAGCCGCGCAGAGGAAGATGGCCGACGCGGCAACGGCGGCGCAGACGGCACACGAAGGGCTTGAGTCGGTCGTGCGAGACGTGACCGATGCCTATGAGATCGCCGCTGGCATTACCACGAAGGCCGCCGTGGGACAGCGTGAGCAAATCGCGAAGGTTACGGCGGCGTTTGAGGAGGAGAAGAAGGCGATCGATGGCTCGGCCATGAGCGCCAAAATGAAGGCGCTGGCTCTTGAGTCGCTGGACGCTAAGCAGCGCGGCACCATCGCGCTCATCAAAGAGACGACCGAACTGGAGCAGGACGCAAAGCGGGCCGCAGACGCGGCGGCGGCAGCGCAGGCGGCACTTGCCAAGGCGGCATCCAAGGCGGCAGATGAACGCGAGGCCGCCGCCAAGCGCGCGGCTGATACCACCGCGTTGTATGACCGGGACGAACAGGCGCGGCTCGACGACAAGTCAAACGAACTGCACGATACATCATGGCGCGACGCTCGTGACCGGGTGGCCGCCGCGGGCGAGGCTTACGACAAGCTCGTAAAGATGTACCAGGACGAGGCGGACACCAAAGAGACGCTTCGGCTGGCAGACGCGGAGAGCGCCAAGCGCGCAGCGCAGGAAGCCGAGGATCGGGAGGATGCGATGTTTGACGCGGCTGAGGCGTCATTGTCGGCCATCTCCTCAATCGTATCTACGGTGCTTTCGTCGGCTACGGAGGCGGCACGACAGGCGGCCGACACGGCGATCCAGCACCTGAGCCGAATCCGCGATTTGCGCGATCAACTCAGCACAGACGAGGTTGACGCGGCGAGCCTTTCTGGCGATGCGCTCGTGCGGGCGTACAAGCGTGGGGAGGTGGCAGCGGCGGACCTGTCGAGCGCGCAGAGGGCCGCGATTGATGAAGTATTGGAGGCGCAAGAGCATACGGCCGAGCGCAAGGCAAAGATCGAGAAGCGCGCGGCCCGAGAGGCGTTCAAGGTGGAGAAGGGCGCGGCCCTCGCAGCAGCGGCGATGGGCGCCGCGCTCGCGGTGATCCAGGCGCTATCCACCCTCGGCCCCATCGCTGGGCCGGCAGCAGCTATCGCAATCTCGGCCGCCACGGCTGCGGAGATCGCAACCATTGCCGCGCAGAAGCCATCCTTCCACCGCGGCGGCATGGTCGAGGAGCAGGCCCGCGGCGAGGTGTCGGCTACCCTGCTCCCCGGTGAGGCGGTGCTGAACCGGCAAGCGGCCGCGGCTCTCGGCGCCGGGGGCGTGGACGCCATGAACGCGGGCGGCGGCATGGGCGGCTCCGTGTCGCTCCGCATCGGCCGACTCGAAGCGCGGGAGGTGATCCGCACCGACGTTGCAGCCGGCGGGCTGGTGGTGCAAACTGCACGGGCGGCCGTCGCTACGGGCGGTAATCGCGCCGGGCGCACGGGCCGGCGGCCCATCGGATAGGAGTCCCCATGTCGCTCTACCTGCTTCGCCCCAACTACCAGCACCGCGCGGCAAACGTGCTGTCGTCCACGTCTGAGGCTGGGCTGACGGTAGGCGAGCCAACGCCCGCGAGCGGCAACGATGGCACGTTGCGGCTCCGGTGCTCGGGTACGCCGACGGCGGCAGCGGCGGTGACGGTCACACTCCAGGGTTCAGGGGCGCCGCTCGGCGTGACGACTGGCGAGGATGGTTACGCACACGGCGCCTCGGTGGTATGGGCAAACGACTCCGCGCCGGCGACCGTGTACGGCTACGTCGATACCCCGTACCTCGTGCGCGCGTTCGCTCCAGTGGCGTACTCAAACGACCAGTACACCATCGGCCGGGTTCGGCAGCTCGCCGACGGTTCGCTGGGCGTGCTTCGGCATCGGACGACGTTCAATAACGACCACTACTTCCACCGCATCACCGACTACAGCACGTCAACGACGGCGAACTGGATCGTACAAGGCAACGCATCGGAGTACCTGCCCGACTTTGTGGTACTGCCGTCGGGCCGTCTCGTGCTTTTCACTTTTGAGATTTCCGAAGTGCCGGGCGGTACGGTGTCCTACTACTCCGACGACCACGGGGTAACGTGGACCCTCCTGAGCCGGAACGTGTGCGCCTCCAACACGTACGCTGTTGAGGTCGTAGGCGATGACATCGTAATGATTGCCCATTCGAGTACGCCAAAAGTCTACGTCTCGCGCGACGGCGGCGGAACGGCCACGTTGATCGGGGAGTTCACCAACTCCGTGAGCAACATCCGGACGTGTGTATTCAACGGGCGAGTGATCGTGGCCAGCCAGTCGGCAACCTCCACGGCCATCTTTGAGGTGGTTCCGGGCGGATTGGAGACGGTACTGACCGCTGACGCCGGGCGTAACTGGAGCGGGGTTCAGGCCATCGTGTCGCGTGACGATGGCTCGTTGTGGCTGTTCGCTGCGGGTTCGACGGCGGCCAACAAGTGCGACATCGTGGCCAGCGTGAGCACCGACGGAGGATCGACGTGGTACGAGTACGATGATCCGGTCATGGATTGCGAGGACACGCCAGCCGCCGCATGGTGCTACATGATGGCGGGCGCACAGTGGAAGGACCAGATCGTATTGGCGTGCGCCGTGAACGCCGACACCGGCAGCGATAACAACCTGCTGTTTCTTGGCTTCGGCGGGTGGTCCAACCTGACGGAACGTTCAATCGACCTGACCGCAAACGGCGGCGTATACCGGCACAGCTATCTGCCCATCGACTACCCAGCGGCGCTGGGGTGGACGGAAACAGCCTTTGGAACGGGCGGCACGCTAACGAACCAGGGGCTCACTCGGCTTATTACCACTGTGGGGAACAACCGATACTGGACGGCGTCGACTTCGATCTGGAACCCGGCGGCGGGCGACTCGCGGCGGGTGCGGATTCGGATCAAGGTCGCGAGCGGGAGCCACACGGGCAGCGGCCCTGACCTATCGATGAACATCAGCGACGGCGCCAACACGACGCGAATCTGGCTTACGTTCGGCACGACCACCACGCGGATCAAGGACGTAGCCGGCGCCACGATCGCGGATGTGACGGTGGATGGCACGGGCTGGGTGGAATGGTTGATCGCCATGAGCCACGATGTGCCGCCGGGGCAGCTTGAATCCTCCGTATGGTACAAGCCAGACTCTACGGGCGTATGGGTAGCGGCGTACACGAACAACCAGCAGACGGAGGCCGCCGGCGCGACCAACTCCATGCGCTTCGGCAGCATCTCCGGCGGCGTCTCGGACTTCCAGGTTGCGTACATTGGCGTTGCCGACGATGACAACAGCATGAGCGGCGGGTTCACGTCGCCCGACGACCTCAATGGGCGGTCGCTGTCGGCGGCGGGCGACTTCTACATCGTGAACGGCGTTCACCTCGGCGCCTACGGCACCGGTGGCGTGAGCGGCGATACCTACGCGCTCGCCACCCGCTACACCTACGGCAAGGAGAAGGTCTGGAGCGAGCTTCGGCCGTCCTGCCGCACGCAGTCGGCGGCCGATGGGGTAACGTGGTCGGTCACCTTCGACGCAGGGGCAACCGACCTGTTCCGCGGCGACATGCTGGCGGCGTTCGGAACGAACATGCGAACGGCGCGCTGGCAGATGAACGCCACCGATAGCTGGGGCACGCCCACCGTTGACGCCCCGCTCGACGCCACTCTGACCAGCTTTACCGTGGGCGCGGGTGTGCGCGGCTATGGCTACGTCGGCCCGACCGTATCGCCCAACTGGCGGCCCGGTCAGTGGAAGTCCAACGGCGATAGCCGCCGCTTCTTCATCACCGTAGGCTCCACGGTGTACGAGATCACAGACAACGACGAAGATCGCATCTACGTCGATTCGGTGGACCTCGGCGGGGCAACCGGCACCGCCTACATCTTCGGCGACAGGATGGCCGCGACGTTCACCTTCGGCCAGTACCGCTTCGCCCGGTTCGCCGTGACCTCGGCGCAGGACACCGCGGACGGCGCGTATCGGCTCGGCACGCCCATCGTGGGGAAGAAGTGGAGCCCTGACCAGTTGTACGATTGGGGCTTCGTGGACCGGGTAACGCCCAATGTCACGACCACCGAAGCGGAGAACGGCGCCGTGGCCACCTACCGCCGCGGGCCGGCGCTCGACTCGCTGGCCATCCAGTGGCCGCCGCTTGACCGGCTGGTGACGGATGTAGAACTCCGGCTGCGCGACTTCTACCGCGCGATCGAGGGGAGCCTTACTCCGGTGGTGCTCTGGCGCGCATCGACGGACCAAGGCACCTTGTCCATGGTTCAGGTGCGCGAGGTCTACAGCGCGTCCAACGTGCTCGGCGAGCTCGACAACGCGGTTACCCGCGTGGATCAACTCATGCTCCGTGAGGTCTGGTGACCTCGGCCGCCGCCGCCGCCATCGCCGAAGGGCGCGGGCCGAT
>CAIVPW010000233.1 GCA_903907895.1 uncultured Alphaproteobacteria bacterium | reverse complement strand
GAGGAATTCGTGCGCGACTCCGGCGCCAGCGTGCGCCAGCCCATCACCGAGTTCCGCCAAAACGTGGTGTCGCAGGCCAACTTCCTGGAGCTGGCACGCGCGCTCGACATGGCCGCCACCTGCCGGAAGTCGAAGTACAAGGACTGCGAGTAGCGCGCGGGCCTAGGGTTTCTTCGCCGCCTGGATCACCGCTTCGAACGGCAACAGCACGCACTCATGGCGGCTCTTGTGGCCGGACACCGGTGCGAATGCCACCAGCGCGGCCCACTTGCCGTCGGTGGGGGCCGTAGCGCCCGACTTCAGCATCCCGCGCAATGTATCGCGCACGGCATTGAGCGACTCCGCCGTCTCGCCCTTGGCTTCCGCGCCGATGACGCTGGCCGAGGCTTGGCACAGCACGCAGCCCTTCACCGTGTGCGCGACTTCCTGGATGCGCTTGTCCGCATCCATCACGACGTCGAACGTCACACGGTCGCCGCACAGCGGGTTGTCCACGGTGACGGTGGCGGTGGGCGTGGGCAGCTTGCCGGCGCCCTTGGCGGACGCGGCGAGGCGCATGACGTCTTTCTGGTACAGGGCGTCGATCATCCTAGACCTTACGTAAGCTTGCTGAGCGCATCGTCGAGGCCGTTCAGGAAGGCGTCGACGTCGGCGTCGGTGTTGTAGAGCGCGAGGCTCGCGCGCGAGGTGCCGGCCAGGTTGTTGCGCTCGTGGAACGGTTGCGCGCAGTGATGCCCGCCGCGCAGCGCCACGCCGTGCGAATCCAGCATCTGGCAGATGTCGTGCGGATGGGCGCCGTCCACCGCGAACGCGATCACCGGCACCCGGCGCTCCATGTTCGCCGGCCCAATCACGCGGACGCCGCGGTTGCCGAGCGCGCGCAGGCCCGCCAGCACGCGGTCAGCGAGCTTGGCGGTGTGCGCGGCGGCTGCCACGTTGTCGATCGTCTCCATCCAGTCGATGGCGGCGCCAAGGCCCACGGCCTGGGTGATCGGCGGCGTGCCGGCCTCGAAGCGGGCGGGGACGTCGGCCCAGGTGCTCTCCTGCAGCGTCACGGTGCGAATCATCTCGCCGCCACCCAGGAAGGGCGGCAGCACTTCGAGGATTTCGCCCCGGCCCCACAGGGCGCCGACGCCGGACGGGCCGAACATCTTGTGTCCCGACACCGCGTAGAAATCGACGCCCAGGGCCTGCACGTCCAGCGGCCCATGGCTCGCACGCTGCGCGCCATCGAGCAGCACGCGGGCGCCGACACTTCTCGCCGCGCGCACCACGGCCGCGACATCGGTGATGGCGCCGGTCACGTTGGACACGTGGGTGACGGCAATCAGCCGCGTGCGGTCCGTCACCAGCCGGGGCAGCGCGGCAACGTCGATGCGCCCCTCGTCGGTGACCGGGATGGCCTTGAGCTTGATGCCGGCGCGCGCCTTCAGCAGTTGCCACGGCACCAGGTTCGAGTGGTGCTCGAGCTCCGAGACAATCACCTCGTCGCCGGCGGCGAGCGTCGCACCGAACGCATTCGCGACCAGGTTGATCGCGCTGGTGGTGCCGCTGGTGAAGATGATCTCGCGCTCATCAAAGGCGTTGAGGTACTGCGCCATCTTGGTGCGCGCCGCGGCGTACGCATCGGTCGCCATCTCGGCGAGCGTATGCACGCCGCGCTTCACGTTGGCGCGGCTGGTCGCATCATGCCGGCGCACGGCATCGAGCACGTAGTCCGGTACCTGGGTGGTGGCGGCATTGTCGAGGTAGTGCAGCGGCACCTTGCCGTGTATCAGCGTCGCCAGAATCGGAAACTGCGCGCGCACGGCGGCAACGTCGAACAGCGGCTTCTGCGGGCCGGGGCCGGAGGGAGTAGGGCGGTGCAGGGTCATTGGGCCACCACGGCGCCGATGGCTGCCAGCGCCTCCGGCGTGTCCACGTCGACGAAGATGGAGCCGTCGTCCATGGGCACTTCGCACACCTGGTCGGCGTGCTCGCCGATGATGTGCTTGGCGCCGGTGTCGCCGGCCACGGTCTCCATGGCGGCGAAGTAGTCGCGGCCCCACAGGACGGGGTTGCCGCGCTTGCCGTGGAACGTCGGCACGCAAATGCTGCGGCCCTCGGCGGGGCTGAATGCGGACAGGATCTTGTCGAGCTGCTTGGCTTTCACCTGGGGCATGTCTCCCAACGCGACCAAAGCGCCGTCGAGCTGCGGCGCCATCTTGCTCAGTTGGCCGATGCCCTGGCGCAGCGAGGTGGACAGGCCGTCGGCGTAGTGCGGGTTGTGGGTAAAGGTCACCGGGCGGTCGCCGATGGCGGCGCGCACCTGGTCTTCCATGTGGCCGGTGACTACGACGACCGGTCGCGCCGAGGTCGCCAGCATGGCGTCCACGGCGTGCGTCACCAGGGGCTTGCCGTCCAGCATCGCCAGCAGCTTGTTGATGCCGCCCGCGCGGCTCGACCTGCCGGCCGCCAGCACAACCCCGCCGATCTGCGCCGCCGACGGGACTTGCTCTTCTTCGGCATCGGCGCTGCGCGGGAAGGGGCGGGCGCCGATGTCGGTCAGCAATCCGCCGGCGCCCATCGCCTGAATGTCGGCGCGCCCCACCGGGATTTCGGCGCACAGGCGCTGCAGCACCCAGTCGAAGCCGTTGGTCTTGGGCGAGCGCGCGCAGCCGGGCGCGCCGACGATCGGCGTGTCGCTGTGGTAGGCGAGCAGCATCAGGTTGCCGGGATCGACCGGCATGCCGAATCGTTCCAGCGCGCCGCCGGCCTGCAGGATGGCGGCGGGGATGACGTCGCGGCGGTCCACGATGGCCGACGCGCCGATGATCAGGATCGGCCGGCATGCCTGGTCGAGCAGGGTCATGATGGCGCCCGCCACCGACTTGTCGTTGTGGGGCACGCGGATTTCCTTGCGCAGCTGCGAGCCCATGGCTTCGACGCGCTGGCGGATCGACTCGGTCGTCTTGTCGAGCACGCTTTCCTTGGTGCCCTCGGCCCACGTCTGGATCAGGCCGACCGGCTGGTACTTGAACGGGATCACCGTCACCAGCGCCATGCCGTGCGCCTGGGCGCGCCGCACCGCGCCATCCACGGCGGCGGCGGGTGCCGAGAACGGGATGATCTTGATGGTCGCCACCATCTGCCGCGGCCGCACCACGGCGTAGTGCGGCACCGTGGCGATGGTGATGGCCTCGTCGATGGCGTTGACCGCGTTGATGCGGTCCGGTTCGCACAAGGCGACGCCGTGGACCTCCGAGATCAGGTTGGCGCGCCCCGTGAAGGCCGCTGCCGCGCGCACGCCGGTGCCGGCGCAGGCCTCGGCGATGCGGTTGGCCGCCGCGTCCTCGTGGATGTCGTGGTCCTCGAGCTTCGCCGCCATGGCGTGGGTGAAGCCCGCCGCGCGCAGCTTCTCGACGTCGTCGGCCGATAGCACGCGGCCCTTCTTGAAGACGTCGCCCGGCAGCTTCACGGTGTGCGCGAGGATGGCGCCGTCGCATTCGGCGAGCGCCAGGGGACCAAATCGCATGACTAGGCGGGTACCTTTTCGACCTCGGACTCGTGCAGCGTCTTAACCACCTCGGCCAGCACCGCCACAGCGATCTCGGCCGGCGAGCGTGCCCCGATGGGCAGGCCGACCGGGCCCTTGATGCGCCCGATGGTGCCTTCGTCGAAGCCGTTGGCGATCATGCGGTCGTGGCGCTTGGCGTGGGTCTTCTTGCTGCCCAGCGCGCCGATATAGAACGCCTCGGACTTGAGCGCCGCCACCAGGGCGGGGTCGTCGATCTTGGGATCGTGGGTCAGCGCCACGATGGCGGTGCGCCGGTTGGGCGCGAGCTTCGCCATCGCCTCGTCGGGCCACTCGGTCGTCACCGTCACGCCCGGGAAGCGCGCTTCGGTGGCGAACGCGCGGCGCGGGTCGATGACCGTGACGGCATAGCCGGTCATGGCCGCCATGCGGGCCAGGGGCTGCGAGATGTGCACCGCGCCGATCAGGATCATGCGCAGGCCGGGGTTGAACACCTGCAGGAACCAGGTGCCGCCGGCGTTGTCCAACATGGAGGTCGACTTGTCCGCCAGCGCCGCCTCGCGCGCTGCGTGCAATAGTTCTGATTTCTCCGCTTTATCAAACGGATAAAGAAGTTTATTCGCGCCGGACTTTAAATTCTTGGCAAGCACCACCGTGCGCCCCGCGGCGCGGTCGGCGAGCAGGCGGGAGAGGACCTCGCGCTCCATGGTCTCGTCTCAGTCCAGGCGTTCGACGAACACCTGGATCTTGCCGCCGCAGGCCAGACCCACGTCCCACGCCTGGGTGTCGGTGACGCCGAAGTCCAGCAATCGCGGCTTGCCGTCCTCGATCACGTCCATCGCCTCGCGGATCACGGCGCCTTCGATGCAGCCGCCCGATACCGAGCCGACGAACTGGCTCTCGGTGTCCACCGCCAGCAGCGAGCCGACCGGGCGCGGCGAGGATCCCCAGGTGGTGACCACGGTGGCGAGGGCGACCTTGCGGCCTGCCTCGCGCCATTCGTGGGCGCGGGCGAGAACGTCATCGGCTGCGGCAGCCAGGCTTTCGTTCATGGCGCGTTAACCATACCGTTGCATGGTGATAGGGAGCGCACCGCTATATCGGTGCGGGCATTGCGGAGGCAGCATAATGGTCCCGGCAGTACGGTCAACGATGGACGTCGCGTTGTGGCTGATGGCCCGCTCCGACTCCGCCGGCGAGCGCTTGCAACCTCAAAAGCTGCAGCGGCTCCTTTACCTCGCCCAGGCTCACTACGCCGGCGCCCACGAGGGCACCAAGCTGATGCCGGCCACCTTCCTCGCCACCGAGCTCGGCCCCTTGGAACCGAACATCTATTTCCTGTTCGCCCAGGGCGCACCGAAGATGGTCTATGCCGACCCCTCGCCGATGGTGGAGGAATTCCTCCTCGGCCTGTGGGACCGCTACGGCTCCCGCCCCGCCGAAGACCTGCTCACCACCATCGCCTCCGACGGCAGCTACGCCCTCGCGCTCAAAAGCGGCAAGAACAGCGAGGTCACCGTCGAGATGCTGTCGGCCGGATACGGCGGCCGCGCCGCGGTGCGAGTAAAGGGCGGCATCAAATCCGCCCCCGAACCCGGTGTCTGGACCGCCGACGGCAAGCGCGCCACCAAGTGGATTCCGGGCCGCAGCCGCTAGGCCACCCGTCATGGCCGGACTTGATCCGGCCATCCACGCCGCCGTGCATCGCGCTGCCCCCGTTATGCCCGGATCAAGTCCGGGCAGGACGAGGGGCGCACTCACCGGCAGGGATCGACCCCGCCCCGCGTGGCGGCCGGCGTGAACCAGACGTAGTCGAACGGCAGCACTGCGGCGTCGTACAGGCGGCGATAGTCCGCCGCCTGCTGCAGCCCATCCACCACCTCGACGAAGGCGACTGCGGCGATGCCGGCGTCCGGCTTCATCTGGCGCAGCACCCACGGCACGCCGCGATCGGCGCGCACGTGGCCGTTGCCGGCGATCAGAACGCCCCCATCTCCGCCACCCGCGCCTTCCTCTCCGCGCACCAAGGTGTCGGCGAACGCGGCGTCGCGCACGCGTTGGGCAAAGCTCATCTGCTGGATCACCGTCCCGGTGGTGCCGCAGTGCATCGCCACCAGCTCGCGGTCGAGCGAGCGCTGGTTGGCCTCGCCGAGCGGCAGCCCAAGGAACGTCCGTTCCGCGAACGCGGCATCGACCGCCTTCGGCTCGCGCATATAGGTGCGCAGCTCCGCATCCGGCACGTTGGCGGCCAGAATGTTCAGCCCGGCGCCCAGCGCAGCCTCGGCGATCGGCTGGTAAAAGCGCCACTCCGGCCACGCGCTGCTCCACCGCACCGCGCGCCCAAGCCCGGCCGCATCGCCCGGGATCGACAGGTAGCGATCGAGCGCCGCCTGCTGCGAGGTATCCAGCTGCTCCATCGCCACCACCGGCCGCCGCCCGGCGCGGGCGAGCGCTGCCACCACGCCGCCGTGCAGGCGATGATGGTCGGCGTTGTCGTGCACCTCGCCCAACAGCACATAGCGCGCGGCCCTCAGGCGCACGATCAACTCATCGGGCGTCACGAACGCATTGCCGGCCACGTCGTAGACCTTGCCGGCCAGCACGTGCGTCCGGCCGAACGGCGACGTCCATTCCTGCGCCCGCACCGGCAGGGCGAAGGCGAGGGCAAGCAGCAGCAGGGCGAGAAGGCGCATGGCCGCAATGCTACCGGAGCGCGTGCACGCCGTGCAGGCAACTCGTGCCGCCGGCCACCCGTTGTGTCGATGCAGCCGAGATGCAGGCCGAGGTGCAGGAAAGTCACGCATGCCCCGTCGCGCTCGCCCGACCCGGCGCCACGCTGCTACCAACGGATTAGCGCTCCCCGCCGCGCCTCGCCCCGTTGCGGCGCGGCGCTTGGGCTTCGCGCCAGCGCGCGCAACCGCGCCGTGCAATCCCGCACCCGGCGCGGCCGCTCCCGCCCGTGATGCACGAACATCACACCCGCATCCCAAAAGCCGCGCCGTGGATTGTCGCCTGCCGGATTTCGTGTAACAGTCGCGCCACCCTGGAGTGTGCGACGTTGGGTGGGGATGCCAGGGCGATACGGAGCCCAGGGTTATGGGCAGCGGCGATTTGGAAAGCGCCGTCGAAATCCGGCAAGAAGCCTTCGAAGTGCTTGGTAAGATCAAGTGGTTCAACGCGGTAAAGGGGTATGGGTTCATCACGCCGGACGGCATGCCCGGCGATGTGTTCATCCACCACTCCGCGCTTAGGCAGGCCGGTTACGACGGGGTCGAACAGGGGGCAACGGTACGGTGTGAAGCCGTGCGTGGCCCGAAGGGTTTGCAGGCCGTCCGCGTGCTCTTGGTAGACATGAGCACGGCGATTGCCGTTCCCGTGCGTCCAACCCAAGAGTTGGAGTACCCGAGCGTCGAGCCCGAAGGCGAGTTCTTCGAGGCCACCGCCAAGTGGTTCAACATCGAAAAGGGCTACGGCTTCGTCACCCGCGGCGAAGGCACGCCCGACGTCTTCATCCACATCAAATCGCTCCGCCGCGTCGGCATCGAGGAACTTCTCCCCGGCCAACCCTTACGCGTGCGCGTCGGCCGCGGACCCAAGGGTCCGCAGGTGGCTGAGATTCAGTTGGTGTAGGGCGGCTCACAGTCCTCATCTCGGCGTTGTCGAGATGATGGCAGCGCCGCGGGCACGACCCAGATGAGTCCGATGCGTCGGGCCCATCCTTTCGGTCGCCGCCAAATGCCAAACCGCGCCGCCGGCCATGAAGGCTCCGATGCCGCCGCACTTCTCGTGAGGGAGTGCGTTATCGCTCTTTGCGCTCCGCTCCCGACTGCCCCGCATCTGCGAACAGCGCGGCCTCCAGTTCGTCGGGATCCACCGGCACGAGCTGTTGACCGCCGGTTGCGTCCAGCAGGCGGATGGACGTTGCGGTGCGGCGGTACACCGGCATGGAGGTTCCATCCAGCAGTGTCTCGTCCGTCTCGATCAGGTATTGGCCGGGGGGCAAGCTCTTGCCAACGCCGCGCAACGAAAATGGGCGCTGGAAGGTCACGGTGCGTTCCGTGGTGCGTTGGAACATGGGCGCGATGCCGGTTGCGCCACTCCCGCCGGCCACGCTGGCCGGCGGTGTGTAGCGCGTCGCTTTAGGCCTGCCGCGCGGGTGTGACCGACCCGTCGGGAGTCTCGATGTCGGGTTGCTCGTCGTCCGCGTCGACCGGCAGATTATCCTTCGCAATCGTGGTGGCGGCGGGCAGCCCGTTCTTGTCGCCCGGGTTGCCGTCCACGTTCGGTGTCATCGGGGTCTTGGGCTGCTGTACCTGCGGTGTATTCGTCATGAGTCGTAAACTCCAAACAGAGGGGTAGCGCGGTGAATCGCGGAACGCTGGGTTAGCGCGCGCCGGCGCCGCCGGCACCCGCACCGCCGATCGCGCCACCGGCGCCACCACCGGCACCGCCGCCGACGTTACCGCCCGCCGGACCTGCGCCACCGGCGCCGCCAGCGCCCAGATTGCCGCCCGCACCGCCGGCACCGCCCGGCGCAACACCCGGTGTCGCGCCGCCGCCGCCGCCTGCATTCGTCCCCGTGGCGGGCACGATGCGCGTGATGATGTTCTGGTTGCCGTTGGCGTCGAAGCTCAGCGTTACGCGCTGGCCCGGCGAAAGCTGCACGCCCGTCATCGGAACGTTCGTGTTCAGCATGTACGTCGTTCCATTGTCGAGCACGAGCTGGCGATTCTGCTCGTTCCACGAACGAACGGTGCCGGTGGCATCGGCCGCCTGCGCCACGCCCGAGGTCAAGGCAACGGTCGCGATGGCTGCTCCAAGTGCAATCTGCTTGATCAAGGTGTGCTCCTTAAATTTGAGGCGCACGCGGGGCGCGCGCGAATACCGGGGTCGCGCCGCTCGTTAGTTCCGCGGGGCTCCGCCGTCGGATTCCTTGCGCTTGGCGGCCGTTGCTTCGCCGCCTTTGCGTCCCGCCTCGGCGGCAAGCTCGGGATCCGGTGCGAAGCTGCGCTTCTCCGGCGCTACGCTTTCGCCGCCCTTGCGTCCCGCTTCCGCGGCCTTGTCGGGGGTGGACAACGCGCGCTTTTCGGGTTGCGCGTTCTGACCGCCCTTGCCGGCGCTGTCGTGCGGCTTGTGGTCCATGCCGTTGGACCCGTGACTCGCTTGGCCGCCTTCGTTGCGATCTGCCATCGGAGAACTCCAATACAAAGGGCTGCGACGCCCAATGGCGCACGCAGTCGAACGGTTCGAACTTTCGGTAGCGGAGGCCATTCGGCCCCGTCGCGCAGACAGTGCGTTGCGGGCGCACGCCGCAGAAGTGTCAACGCTATGAGCAAGCGTAAGGGCGGCCGTGGCGCGGCGTGCGCTACGCGCAGCACACCGTGCGCGAGTGCGCAAAATTCCTGGCGTCGAAAAATGTCGCCGCGAGCCCAATCGCCAGTCCCGCATGGGATGCGCACGCGCGGCGCGCTCGGCCCGACGCGCGACTCTCCCTCTTACGCGCTCGCTGGCTGTGAGTAGGGCGGCGTGGCGAACGGTGCATTTGCACCCTTCGCGTACAAGGCGTGGGAAAGGGGCGCGAGCGACGTTCGCTCACGCCGAAGGCTAGCGGACGAGGCGCCGAAACTCCCCGTCCTCGCTGCGCACCGTCAACACGCCATCGCCCACTCCGAAATACGCCCCGTGCAGGTGCAACTCGCCGCGCTCCACCAGGCGCGCGACCCACGGGAAGCTCATCAGGTTGGTGAGGCTGAGTTCGATGGTGGCCTGTTCCAGCGCGCGGCGGCGCTGGGCGAAGTCGCCCTTCTTTTCCACGTTGGCGAAGGCGGGGCGCAGCAGCGACAGCCAGTTGCCGATGAAGTCGCCGCTACTGAGCGGCTCGCCGCCGGCCATGAAGGCTTCGATGCCGCCGCACTTCTCGTGGCCCAGCACTACGATGTGCTTCACCTGCAGCGCCTGCACGGCGAATTCCACCGCGGCCGAGGCGCCGTGGTACTTGCCCGAGGTCTCGTAGGGCGGCACCAGGTTCGCCACGTTGCGCGCGACGAAGATCTCGCCGGGGCTCACGTCGAAGATCACTTCGGGCGAGACGCGGCTGTCGCAGCAGCCGATCACCATGATCTCGGGCCGTTGCCCGGTGGCCAGGCGCTCATAGCGTCCGCGCTCGCGCACGAAGGTCTCGCCAAGGAAGCTGCGGTAGCCGGTTTCGAGTCGGGTCGGGAACGTCATGGCCGCGGTTGGATAGGGGGCCGCGCGCGATCGCGCAACCCCGCAGAACGGGCCGAGTTTCCGTCTTGCCCGTCAATACAATGTGTATTGATTAAGCACGACACAAACTGTATATTGCCCACCGAACCCGCGTCCCTGGGGTTAGGGCCGATGCAAGCAGTCACCCACCCGCCACGGTCACCGCTCGGCACTGTCCCTGCGCCGTCGCCGGCCGAACTGCGTCCGGCGGTGCCAGGGCAATGCATGGCGAGGTGGGCCGCAAACCGCCCGTATTTCCGGCGGCGGCGTCCCGGCGCGCGCGCCGCGCTGGAACAGCGACGCACCATAAATCACCCATATTTGTGGTCGCGCTGGCGCGTCGCGGCGGGCTCAGCGCACCTCGACCGCGTAGCGCTCCACCGGCAGGGTGGTCTTGATCAGGCCTTCCTTCTGCATGAAGTCGGCGAACCGGGCATAGCGGTTGCGATCGAGCGCCGCCGGGCTGTGCGCGAAGCGGGGCAGGGTGTCGGTCCACGCGCGGCGGTTCAGCTCATCATCCAGGTTCTTGCGCTCGCCTTTGATGAACAGCGCCCACGTCTCCTGCGGGCGGTTGATCATGGTCTGCACGGCCTGCTCGATGGCGCCGAGGAACGCCTTGATCTTCGCATCGTTCACCCGGTCCTGGTGCGCCACCAAAATCAGCTCGTCGTACGCCGGCACGCCTTCCTCCTCGGGAAAGAACGCGCGCCCGGCCTTGCCGTGCAGTTGCAATTCGGTCAGCTCGAAATTGCGGAACGCGCCGATCACGCCCGCCACCTGGCCCGACATCAGCGCCGCCGTCAGCGCAAAGTTCACGTTCACCAGCTGCACGTCGGTAAGCGCCAGGCCATGCTTGCGCAGCATCGCCTTCAGCATCGTGTCCTCGAACCCGGCAACGGAATATCCGATGCGCTTGCCCTTGAGGTCGGCGATGGTCTTCACCGGCCCGTCCGCCAGCACCACCAGGCTGTTGAGCGGCGTGGCGACCAGCGTGCCGACGCGCCGCAGCGGCAGGCCTTCGCCCACCAGCATGTACAGCTGCGGCTGGTAGCTGATGGCAAGATCCGCGCGTCCCGCCGCCACCAGCTTGGGCGGATCGTTGGAATCCGAGGGCGCGATGATGGTGACATCGAGCCCCGCCGCCGCGAAGTACCCAAGCTCCTGCGCAACGAAGATCGGCCCGTGATCCGGATTGATGAACCAATCCAGCACGACGGTGAGCTTCTCCGCCGCCAGCGCAGGCCGCACCAGCGCCAGCAGCGTCAGCAATATGATCAGTACGCGCATAGGGAACTTCCGTTCGTGTTGCCGTCCTTCGACAAGCTCAGGACGAGGTCCTTGTTTCTGAAGCCACCCACCACTCCTCATGCTGAGCTTGTCGAAGCATGAGCTTGTCGAAGCATGCGATTGTTCAGAATCGCCCGTCGTCGGCTGCCGTCTCCGGCTGCCACGGCATGGCGCGGCGCAGACTCCAATCGACGGTGAAGTAGGTGAGCAGCGCGAGTGCCGAGAGCGTGGCCAGCGCCGCGAACATCAGGTCCGTCTGCGCGCGCCCGTTGGCGTGCAGCATCACGAACCCAAGACCGGCGCCGCTGCCGACCCACTCGCCGATGATGGCGCCGATCGGCGCCACCGCCGCCGCCACGCGCAATCCGCTGGCGAGCGCCGGCAGCGCCGCCGGAATGCGCACGCTGCGCAGGATGGCCCAGCGGTTCTGCGTCATCACGGAAGCGAGATCGAGCCAGCCCGGCTCGGTCCGCCGCAGTCCATCCAGGAACGCACCGGCGACGGGGAAATAGATGATCAGCGTCGCCATCGCGACCTTGGACGCCATGCCGTATCCGAGCCACAGCACCAGCACGGGCGCGAGGGCGAACACGGGCACCGCCTGGCTCACGACCAGCACCGGCAACAACCACCGCCGCGCCGGCGCAATGCTCGCGATCAGGATGGCGCTGCCGGCACCCAGCACGCCGCCGAACAACAGCCCCAGCAGCATCTCGGCGGCCGTCACCGCCGAATTCGTCAGCAGGTAGTCGACCTGCCCCAGCCACGCCGACGCGACGAGCCTGGGCGCCGGCAAGATGTACGGAGCAACGCCCGTCGCCCACACGAGCCCTTGCCACAGCGCGACCAGGCCGGCGAGCGTGACGGCGGCGCGGCCGATGTTGCGCAGAACGATGGCGATCATGTCTTGCTCGCCGCCAGTTGCGTCGCCGCCGACTGCAAGCGCGCGATCAGCACGCGATACATCCCCACCAAGGCGGGATCCGCGGGGTCGCGCGGCGGCAGCCCCGGCGGCGCCACCGGCGGATCGAGCCGCGCCGGCCGCCCGGCCAGCACCTGCACATGGTGGCCAAGCCGCAGCGCCTCGATCGGATCGTGCGTGACCAGGATCACCGTGCGGCCTGCCAGCAATCGTGCCGACAGGTCCTGCAGCGCGAGGCGCGTGATGGCGTCCAGCGCCTGGAACGGCTCATCCATCAGCACGATGGGGCGGTTCTCCATCAGCGTGCGGGCCAGCGCCGCGCGCTGGCGCATGCCGCCCGACAGCTGCTCGGGCCGCGCGTCCTCCCAGCCGGAAAGTCCGACCGCCGCCAGCAATCCCAGCGCGCTGCCACGCTGGCGCGGCTCGCCGCGCAGCCGCGCGCCCAGCAGCACGTTGTCGAGCACCGTGAGCCACGGCAGCAGCAGGTCGCGCTGGTCCATGTACACAACGCGGCCGGTGAGCGATTTGCCGTCGAGGTCGGTGACGGTGCCCGATGCGGTGCCTTGGCGCGGCGGCAGCCCCGCGATCATGCGCAGCAGCGAAGACTTGCCGACGCCCGACGAGCCCAACAGGCAGGTGAACAGCCCGCCCGCGAACTCGGCTTCGAGGTTGTGGAACAGGGGCCCGGCAGAGGGATCGCCCGGACCGCTGTACGTGACATGGCCATCGCGAATGACGACGCCGGTGGCGCCTTCCACGATGGACAGCTCGGCAGTGGGTGGACGGCCCCAGGCGAGGCCTGGAGAATCATGTGTGGGCATCGGCACTAATCCCTACGCCGGTACGAGCCGGATCAGGTTCCTGGGGTCGTCCTTGCGGACCTCTCAGCCTGCCGTCCGAACCCCGGACGGCGCGGCTCCCCCTAGTGGGTTGCCGCGGCACTATAAGTCAGCACCGCATGCGGAACCATCCCTTGCAGGACGCTGCAAATGGGCGCAGTAAATCCACCGTCACTATTGGTGTTTAGAGCAGACCAATGATTCGCACCTATCGGATCACGGCCACCGGCGTGCTGCGTGACGACAGCGCCAAGTACGCCGGCAACGCGGTGTGGATCGACCTGCTCAACCCCACCAAGGAGGAAGAAGCAGCGGTCGAAACGGCACTCAAGCTCGCTGTGCCGACCCGCGAAGAGATGGCCGAGATCGAGGTCTCCAGCCGCCTCTATCAGGAGAACGACGCCACCTTCATGACCGCGACCGTGGTCAACAAGGCGGACACCGAGCACCCCGAAGCCGCCGCCATCACCTTCGTTCTGGCCCACGGCGTGCTGGTCACCGTACGCCACGACGACCCGCAGCCGTTCCGCATCTTCGCTCAGGTCGTCGAGCGCCGGCACGGCGCCTGCGCCAGCGGCGAGGCAGCGTTTCTGGGACTGATGGAAGCCATCATCGATCGCCTTGCCGACATTCTCGAACGCGCCAACGCCGGCGTCGACGGCATCAGCCGCGAAGTCTTCATCCAGCGCCCGAACAGCATGCGTTCGCGGCAGTACCAGCAAATGCTGGCCCAAGTCGGCCGCATCGGCGACCTGACCTCGAAGGCGCGAGAAAGCTTGGTCAGCATCAGCCGCGTGCTCAGCTTCTACGGCCCGACCGCGCGCGCGGTGACCAAGGCCGAGAACGGCGGGCAGGGGCCGAGTCTCAAGAGCATGAACGCGGACCTGCAGTCTCTGTCGGACCACGCCAACTTCCTGTCGAACAAGGTCACCTTCCTCCTCGAAGCGATCCTCGGCATGATCAGCATCGACCAGAACGAGGTCATGAAGATCTTTTCGGTGGTCGCGGTCGTGTTCATGCCGCCGACCCTCGTCGCGAGCATATGGGGCATGAACTTCCAGTTCATGCCCGAGCTGTCGTGGCCGCTCGGCTATCCTCTGGCCCTGACCACCATCGCCGTCGCCGCGGTGGCGCCCCTTTGGTACTTCCGGAAACGCAAATGGCTCTGACCCCTCGCCCGTCCTCGTTTCGCAAACTGGTGTTGGCCGTGCTGCTTGGCGGCGCGGCCGCGCTGGGCGCCTGCTCCGATGAACCGGCGCGCGCGCAACAGCCGGCCGCCACGACGCCGCAGCCGACCGAGGCGCTGTCGATCGAGACGCCGACCGGCACCCATCGCTTCCGCATCGAGGTGGCGGTGACGCCGGACCAGAAGGCCACCGGCCTCATGTTCCGCCGCGAACTCGCCGCCGACGCCGGAATGCTGTTCACCTACGAGACGCCGCAGATCATCACCATGTGGATGCGGAACACCTACATCCCGCTCGACATGATCTTCATCGACAGCCTGGGCCGGGTGGTCAGCGTCGCCGAGCGCACCATCCCCGAGACCCTGACCACCATCCCCTCGGCCGCGCCTGCCGTGGGGGTGCTCGAGGTGCCGGCCGGCACCGCCGCCCGCCTGGGCATCGGCCCGGGCGCCCGGGTCATTCACCCGTTCTTCCGGACCGCCCCACGCTGACCGTATAGTCGGGTCGGACGGGGAGTAGCTCAGTCTGGTAGAGCACCTGCTTTGGGAGCAGGGGGCCGCTGGTTCGAATCCAGTCTCCCCGACCACGCCGGCCACCAACGACCTGTGGAACCATGGACGCCAGAATCTATAAGCCCGCCAAGCCCGCCACCCAGTCCGGCACCGCCAGCACCGAGCATTGGCTGCTCGAGTTCGAGGCCCAGTATCGCCGCGAGGTGGAAGCGCTCATGGGCTGGACGGCGTCGCGCGACATGAAGGCGAGCGAGGTGCG
>CAIVPW010000232.1 GCA_903907895.1 uncultured Alphaproteobacteria bacterium | reverse complement strand
GCACGGCGACGGGCCGATCCTTTGGCGTCGCAGTACAGCGCGTCCTTGCGCACGTCGAAATAGAACGACGACAGGTCGTTGGTGCAGAACGCGTAGAGCTCGATGAACAACTTGTGGAAGTCGAAGTCGTTGCAGCACTGGCGTACCAGTGCGTCCATCTCGGACAGGCGATGCAGGACCCAGCGGTCGAGGTCCGGCATGTGCGCGACGTCGATCCGCTCGGACTCCGAAAACCCATCGAGGCTGCCGAGGACATAGCGCAGGGTGTTGCGCAGCTTGCGGTATGAGTCGACCTGTGCCTGCAGGATGTTCTTGTCGATCTTGAGATCCTCGGAATAGTCCGAGGACACGACCCACAGGCGCAGGATGTCGGCGCCGAGTTCCTTGATGACCTCTTGCGGCGCCACGACGTTGCCGAGCGACTTCGACATCTTGCGGCCTTCGCCGTCCATGACGAAGCCATGCGTCAGCACCGCCTCATACGGCGCGCGCCCGCGCGTGCCGCACGATTCCAAGAGGGACGTATGGAACCAGCCGCGATGCTGGTCGGAGCCCTCGAGGTACAGCGATGCGGGCCACTGCAGCTCCGGATTCTGCTCCAGCACGAAAGCGTGGGTGGAGCCCGAGTCGAACCACACGTCGAGCGTATCCATCGACTGCTCGTAGTCTTCCGGCTTATACTTGTTGCCGAGGAAGTACGACGCCGGGCGCGCGTACCACGCGTCACCGCCCTGCTCCTCGAACGCCGCGACAATGCGGGCGTTCACATCGGCATCCTGCAGCGGCTTGCCGGTCTTCTTGTCGACGAACACTGCAAGCGGTACGCCCCACGAACGCTGGCGCGAGACCACCCAGTCCGGCCGCGATGCGATCATCGCCGAAATGCGGTTCTGTCCCTGCTCGGGCACCCAGCGCACGCCGTCGATGGCCTCGAGCGCCTTGGCGCGCAGGCCATTGGCGTCCATCGAGATGAACCACTGCGGCGTGGTGCGGAAGATCAGCGGCGCCTTCGAGCGCCAGGAATGCGGATACGAGTGCGTGAGAGTGCCGCGGCCCAGCAGCGCGCCGCTCTCGGTGAGTGCCGCGCACACTTCGTCGGCCACTTCGTAGACGTGCTTGCCAGCGAACAACGGCACGTGCGCGAAGAAGCGGCCGTCCTCGCCGACGGTCTGCGGGACTTCGACCTTGTTGGCCTGGCCGAGGATGAAGTCGTCCATGCCGTGACCGGGCGCGATGTGTACGAAGCCGGTACCGGTTTCCATATCGACGAAACCGGCCGGCAGAACGCGCACGTCGAAGTCGTAGCCCTTGCCGCGCCACGGGTGCGCGACGACGGTGCCGGCGAGGTCGCTGCCCTTGATCCGCGCGACAACCTGCAATGCGGCGATGCGCGTTTCCTTCTGCACCGACTCGAGCAGCGGCTCGGCGACGATGAACTCCTCGCCGACCCGAGCCAGACTCTTCTCGGGCGCAACCGCGGTCACCTTGACGCGCACGTACATTTGCTCGGGCGCCAGCGCGACCGCACGGTTGCCGGGCAGCGTCCAGGGAGTGGTCGTCCAGATGACTACGGAGGCACCGTGCGCCACCTTCGGCCCTTCGACGACGCGGAAGCGCACGAACACGGTAGTGGATTTGTGGTCGTGGTATTCGACCTCCGCTTCGGCGAGTGCGGTCTTTTCGACCGGCGACCACAGCACCGGCTTGAAGCCGCGGTACAGGCCGCCGTTCATCAGGAACTTGAGCAGCTCGGCGGCGATGCCGGCCTCGGCCTTCGGAGCCATCGTGGTGTAGGGGTGCGGCCAGTCGGCCTCGATGCCCAAGCGCTTGAATTCCTCGCGCTGCACTTCGATCCACTTGGCGGCGAAGCGGCGGCACTCCGCGCGCAGCTCCACCACCGGCACGGAATCCTTGTCGCGCCCCGCCTTGCGATACTCCTGCTCCACCGCCCATTCGATGGGGAGGCCGTGGCAGTCCCAGCCGGGGACGTATGGCGCGTCCTTCCCCATCATCTGCTGCGAGCGGTTGATGACGTCCTTCAGGATCTTGTTGAGGGCGTGGCCGATGTGGATGTGGCCATTGGCGTACGGCGGGCCATCGTGCAGCACGAACTTCGGCCGCCCCTTGCCGTCGAGGCGCAGGCGCGTGAACAGGTCCATCTTGGCCCAGCGGGCCAGGAACTCGGGCTCGCGCTGCGGCAACCCGGCCTTCATGGCGAAGGCGGTCTTGGGCAGGAAAACGGTGGACTTGTAGTCCTTCGCGTCGGTCGCCGGGGACTTGGAACTCGGGGAGTCGGCAGGCATCAGGTTGCCTCGGATTCAGGGTCTGGAGGGCGCACGGAAATCCGGCTCTCTAGGCGAGAACCGGCCCGCTAATTCGCGGCGACCCCGAGAAGTGCTGAACTCCGGCCATGGCCGGCGGTTGTACCCTAGGCGGTGGCGCGGTGAAAGCGCCCCGGGGCGTTCTCGGGCTTGGCCAGCAGGGCCCGCGCCTGGGCCGAATCGGCGTCCATCTGCCGGATCAGGGCCGGCAGGTCGGCGAACTTGGCCTCGGGCCGCAGGTACTCGACCACATCGACGCACAGGTGGCTGCCATAGAGGTCGCCCGCGAAGTCGAACAGATGCACCTCGAGCAGGGGTTGGTCGGCGCCGAACATAGGGCGGATGCCCAGGTTCGCCACCGCGGGCCGCGGGCCGTGCCCTTCGATCGTCACCCACACGGCGTAGATGCCGTAGCGCGGCCGAACCAGCGGGCCCAGCGCGAGGTTTGCGGTGGGATAGCCAAGCTCGCGTCCGCGGGCGTCCCCATGGCGAACGCGGCCGGTGACGCGCCACCACGCGCCGAGCACCTCGGCGGCCTCGCGCGGGCGGCCTTCCGCCAGCAGCACGCGGATGGCGCTCGACTTGAATACGGTCGTCGCGCCGGCACCGGCGGGCGCCACCAGCGTCAACCCGAAGCTGCGGCGTTGCGCCGAGTCGCGCAGCAGGATGGCGTTGCCGGTGCGGCCCTGGCCGAACACGAAGTCCTCGCCTACGGCAAGGTGGCGCACGCCCAGGGAGCCGACCAGAACGTCCTCGACGAACGCATGGGCGGACAGGCGCGAGAAGGTGCGGGTGAAGTTGGCGACGTAGCACACCTCGACGCCCTCTTCGCGCAGGCGCAGCGCCTTGCCGCGGAACTGTGTCAGGCGGAACGGTGGGTCTTGCGGACGGAACAACTCGCGCGGGTGCGGCTCGAACGTGAGAACACCCAGCGGCACACCCAGCTTCTGCGCCGCCGCCCGCGCCGCATCCAGCACGACAAGATGGCCGCGGTGTACGCCGTCGAAATTGCCGACGGCGACCGCAGCGCCGCGCAGGGACGGCGGCAGTCGCTGGAGCGTGCGAACAATTCGCATCAGGGAAGCATCCCGGATACGACGGCCGCTCGCGATGGGTATGGATGGCGGCACATGGCGGGTGCGGCGCTATATAAGCGGCATCGCGCTCCGGCGGAAGCGGATCAAGCAAGGCGAGCAAGCGTGACCAAAGCGATCGTCCAGTACGGGCCCGGCGGGCCCGACGTCCTGCGCTGGGAGGAACACCCCCTCCCCTCCACCTTGGAGCCCGGCACCGTGTTGATCCGCCATACGGCGATCGGCGTGAACTTCATCGACGTCTACTACCGCCAGGGCCGCTACCCCGTCGCCTCCTATCCCACGGTGATTGGCGCCGAGGGCGTGGGCGTGGTCGAGGCGGTGGGCTCCGCCGTCACAGGCGTAAAGGCCGGCGACCGCGTCGGCTACGCCATGCGCGCGCCCGGCTCCTATGCCGAGAAGCGCATGGTACCCGCAGCGGCAACCGTGCGTGTGCCGAACGACATTCCGGACGACGTGGCGGCCGTGCTGATGCTCAAGGGCATGACGGCCGAGATGCTGCTGCACCGCGCCTATGCCGTGAAGCCGGGCGATGCGGTTCTCATCCATGCGGCGGCGGGGGGCATGGGCCTGCTGCTATGCCAGTGGGCGAAGGCGCTCGGCGCGCACGTGATTGGCACGACGTCTACGCCGGAGAAGGCGGCCCTGGCCAAGGCCCATGGCTGCGACGAGGCGATCCTGTACGGCCAAGACGACTTCGTCGTGCGCACAAGGGCGCTGACCGGCGGCAACGGCGTGCAGGCAGTGTTCGACGGTGTCGGTCGCGACACGTTCCAGAAGTCGCTCGATGCGCTTGGACTACTCGGCACACTGGTGACGTATGGAGCCGCGTCCGGCCCGGTGGAGCCGTTCGATCTCACCAAGATCGCCGCGCGATCCATCACGCTGATCCGGCCGACACTGTTCCACTACACCCAGGACCGCGAACGCCTGGAGCAGATGGCTGCGCACACCTTCGCCGCCTGGCGCACCGGCAAGCTGCGCCCCGACGTGCGCAGGACGCTCCCGCTCAAGGACGCCGCCGAGGCGCACCGCGCCCTCGAGAGCCGCGAGACGATGGGTGCGCTGGTGCTGATTCCCTAGATCGCCGAGGACACCGGGCGCGGACTGCGGAAGCGTGTCCATAGCGTGAGGACCAAGGCGCCGAGGGCGGTGATCTCGAACAGCCACACGATCAGGCCGCCGACGAACGGCAGCCATGACAGCGCGGCGAGCACGACGAGGCCGATCAGCGTCCACAGGATGCGGGCGCCGTAGGCCGGTTCTTCGAGCGTGCGCGCGAACAGCACGCGGCCGCGCAGGCCGAGGCCATACGCGGCAATCACCGTCGCCGTTGCCAGCAACACGGCGAGCACGAGCCATAGCAGCAGCCCGAGCGGGATGCCGATGATCGTGAACAGCAGGATCAAGCCGATGAACGGCAGGCCGATGCAGGCCGCGAGGCCGAGGCCGAACGACTTCAGCGCGAGGTCGCCCATGGTGTCGGAGGACTGGAGCACCAGTTCGGGGAAGGCCCATTGCAGAACGGCCGCCAGCAGCAGCAGGCCGATGATGCCGCCCAGCGACCAACCGGCGGCGGCGGCCCAATCGCGATCCCGGTCGCGGCGGCCGACGTCGGCCCGGCGTTCGGGCTCCTCAGCGCGGATGCCACCGGTCACTGTCGCGGCGGGGCTCACGTTGGCGCTGTCCTCGGCCGTGTAGGTCAGGCTGCCGCCGATGCGGGCGGTTGGAGCGAGCGTGAACGTGCCCGCGCGCACCACGACATTGCCGTTGATCGCGCCCGAGATGGTGACGCTCTGCCCCGCCACGCGCAGGTCGCCATCGATGGCGCCGTGTATCTCGACGGTGCGGCCGGCCACGAAGGCATTGCCGGCAATGCGCGCACTTTCGCGCAGGATCACCGCGCCGCCCGCCACGAACGCATCATCCGCCACCGTCCGTTCGATC
>CAIVPW010000231.1 GCA_903907895.1 uncultured Alphaproteobacteria bacterium | reverse complement strand
GATGAATCGATGGTGACGGGCGAGCCGATGCCGGTCCGCAAAAGCGCCGGCGACGCGGTAGTCGGCGGCACGCTGAACACCGACGGCACACTGACGTTCGCCGCCACCGCCATCGGCCGCGACAGTGTGCTGGCCCACATCATCACGCTGGTGCGGGACGCCCAGGGCAGCAAGGCGCCGATCCAGGCACTGGCGGACCGCGTCTCGGCCGTATTCGTGCCGTCCGTGCTGGGGATCGCGGTGTTGACCCTGCTTGGGTGGGCAGTGCTGGGGACGCCTGCCCTTGGCCTAGCCGAGGCGGTCGCCTTCGGGCTTGTGTGCTTTGTCGGCGTGCTGGTCATCGCTTGCCCCTGCGCGCTTGGACTCGCGACACCCACCGCAATCATGGTGGGCGTTGGCAAGGGCGCGCGCGAAGGCATCCTGATCAAGGACGCGGCCACGCTCGAGCGCCTGTCGCACGCCACCACCATCGTTCTCGACAAGACCGGAACGCTGACGCGCGGGAAACCGGAACTGGTGCGCTTCGTCAACCTTTCGGATCGCACCGACAATGACTTGCTCGCGATCCTGGCGGGATTGGAGCAACGCTCCGAGCATCCGCTGGCACATGCCGTGCTCGCTCATGCCCAGGGCCGTGGCGTGGCGCCATCCAGCGTTTCCGCCTTTTCGGCGATCAAGGGCATGGGCGTGACCGGCGTGGTGGCCGGCCAGGAGTACACCGCCGGCAACGAACGCCTGGCGCGGGAGCGCGGGCTCGTGGTCCCTGCCCTGCCGGACGACGTACCGGCAACGCCGGTATTGCTCGCCGACGCAAAGCAAGTGCTGGCCGTCGCGCTCATCGCCGACGCCGTGCGCGAGGGTGCCAAGGAGGCCGTGGCGGCCCTGCACCGGCAGGGAATGCACGTCGTCATGCTGACGGGCGACGACGAGCGGGTGGCGCGGCACGTGGCGCAGCAGGTCGGCGTGGATGCCGTCCATGCGCGCCTGCTGCCGCAGGACAAGCGCGACAGGATCGCCGCCCTACAGCAGGGCGGCGCCATCGTGGCCATGGTGGGCGACGGCATCAACGATGCGCCGGCTCTGGCTCAGGCGGACGTCGGCATCGCCATGGCGACCGGAACGGACGTGGCCATCGAATCGGCCGGCATCACATTGCTGCGCGGCGACATCGCGAAGCTTGCGAAGGCCGTGAAGCTCGCGCGGCTGACGATGCGCGGCATCCGCCAGAACCTGTTCTGGGCGTTCCTGTTCAACATCATCGGCATCCCGCTGGCTGCCGGCGTGTTCTATCCCGTGCTGGGCTGGCTGCTGTCGCCGGCGTTCGCCGGCGTGGCGATGGCGTTCTCTAGCGTCACGGTAGTGTCCAACTCGCTGCGCCTGCGCGCAGTCAGGCTGTAGCTACTTCCGCCCCGCCACCGCGGCGCGGCGGGTAGACGCCAGGCGCGAGGCAAGCACCTTGTCGATGCGGCGGCCGTCGAGGTCGAGGATCTCGAAGCGCCAGCCGTGCGAGTCGGCCATGGTGCCGACCTGCGGCAGCGCACCGAACGCCTCGAGCACGAAGCCGGCGGCGGTGTGGTAGGCGCGATCGTCGGGCAGCGTAATCGCCAAGAGGTCGGCGAACTCGTCCACCGGCATCCAGCCCGAGATCACCAGCGAACCGTCGGCACGGCGCACGTAGGCGGGCTCGGCCGGGCCTTCCTCGGTGCGGAACTCCCCGACGATCGACTCCAGGATGTCGGCCGTGGTGACGATGCCGAGGAAGTGGCCGTACTCGTCGTGGATCAGTCCGAGGTGGACGGGCGACTGCTTCAGGCGGTCGAGCGACTCGCCGACGTCGAGCGAATCGGGGATTACCGGAGCATCGCGCACCAGCGTGCGCCAATCGGGCTGCTCGCCGCGCAGATAGACGTCGAGGACATCCTTCGCCACCACAATGCCGGCCACCTCGTCGGGAGTGCCGGAGTACGCCGGCAGCCGCGAGTGACGCGACTCCAGGATCGTCTTGCGGATGGTGTCGGAGTCCTCGGAGAGGTCAACCATTTCAACGTCGGTGCGCGGCGTCATTACGGCGGCGACGCGCCGGTCGCCAAGGCGCATGACGCGGGTGATCATCTCCTTCTCTTCGGGATCGATGACGCCCGCAGTCTCGGCTTCCGCCACCAGCGTCCTGATTTCCTCCTGCGAGATCTTTTCCTCGGCCACCTCGCGCTGGCCCAGCACGCGCAGCAGCGCCTTGCCGGATGCGTCGAGCACCCACACGAGGGGCGAGGAAACCTGCGACAGCACAGTCATCGCAGGCGCCACGCGCACCGCAACTGCCTCGGGATCGCGCAACGCGATCTGCTTCGGCACCAGTTCCCCGACGATCAGCGACAAATACGTGATCGCCGCGACGACGACGGCAACGCCGAGGAACTCGGCGGCGTCGAGCGGCACACCGAGGCCGGCGAGCCACTGCGACAGGCGCAGGCCAAGGGTGGCGCCCGATAGCGCGCCGGACAGCACGCCGACCAGCGTGATGCCGATCTGCACGGTGGAGAGGAACTTGCCCGGATCGGAGGCGAGCGCCAGCGCGCGGCGCGATCCGCGGACGTCGCGGTCGGCCAGCATCTTGAGCCGCGCCGGGCGCGCAGAAACGATCGCGAGCTCCGACATGGCCAAGAGGCCGTTCAGGACGATGAGCGCCAACAGCGCAAGGATCTCAACGGCGAACATGCGCCTTCAGCGGGTCCGTAACGACATCGTTGGTGCCGCCCTTGCGGGCCGCGGTCCGATCTAGGGGCGTTGCGGGCCGCCCGGCAGGGCGCAGGCCCAACCCGTGAGAATGTACTTCTCGTGGGTCTGGCTGATTTGGCTGCGGTGCGGATAGGCGAAGTTTGCGGGGAACATGAGCACCTTCCCCTTCTTCGCTTCGCAGATGTGCTTCTGCAGCTGGAACTCGGTGCCGCCGCCCGGTACGTCGTTCAGGTACAGCAGGAACACGAGGTGGCGATCGACCACATCGGCAAACGCATCGACGTGCCACGCGTGATAGCCGCCGCCCGGCTTGTAGTACTGGAAGTGCGGCAACGTCTTGAACGCCAGAGGCTGCGCCCAACCCGCCGCGGTGTCCTTGTAGTAGCGCGGGATGAAGGCCATGAAGTCCTTCATCACCGCGTTGTAGCCACTCTTGTCGGGACCGGGCAGCTTGGGGTTGTTCTTCGGCAGGCTCTCGACGGCGAGGTCTTCCGAATCCTTGATGGACTTGTTGACCTGGAACCGGCCGGTGAAGCCGGGCTGCGTCAGCTTCAACTCGCGCGCAGTCTGGAACAGAGCGAGCAGCTTGTCGCAAACGCCAATGTCCGACAGGTAATACTCGCGCACGAAGTTGAGGTCGGGGCGCGCGGTTCCCCAGGCGTCGAATGGCCAATCGGCGGTGGGTTCGGGGAGTCTTTGGGCGGCTTGGCTCATGTATCAATGCTAGCACAGCACGCCCGCAGCCGCGGGTAGCCGTGGGGCGTTCGTCCGGGCCATACGGACATCAAAATACGCCCTGTATGCTGCGGTTCGTGGCGCCTCATGGTTGTTGGGGGCCCGTGCTGAGTTCCAGCCAATCGAGTTCCTCCTCGACGCGCCGATAGGCATCGTCGCCGATGGTGCCGGCGTTGCGCAGAGCGTCCAATTCGGCGCGCGCGGCGGCAATCACCTGGCGCCGCAAGGCGTTGTCGGCCGTGCTGCGGGGATCGGCGCCCTGCTGGGCCAGCGCCAGCGTGTTCAAGTAATCGGCCCGAACGCGCTCGGCCGCGTCGGTCTGCTCGCCTTCCAGCTTCGCCAACCCGGCACGCAGCACCGCCTCGCGCGCCTTGGTGAGTTCCCGTGCGATCATCTTTTCCTGAGGAAAGCGCAGCAGGTGCAGCAACGGCTGCAGCGTCAGGCCGTGCAGCACCAGCGTCCCCAGCACCACGACGAACGCAGTCAACTGGATGAAGTCGCGGTACGGGAAGCCTTCGGGCAAGGCCAGTGCGGCGGCGAGCGTGACAATGCCGCGCATGCCGGCCCAGCCCACGACGACGGCCCCCTTCAGCGTCGGCGGCTTCAGCACCTGCGGTGAAGACGGCGCCGCTCCGAACAGGCGATCCCACAGCTGCACGAGCGCGTAGTGCGTGAGCACCCACAGCAGGCGGACGACGACCACCACGGCGAGGAGCTTGAGCGCCCCGAGCACGTAGGGAATGCCCTGCCCTCCGGTGGTATCGAGGATGGGACCGATCTGCAGGCCGATGAGCGTGAACGCCATCACGTTCAGCACGACCGTCGCCGACTGCCAGATCGCGTAGGTAGGCACGCGCAAATGCGCCGGCATCCGCGCGGCCGAATCCTGGGCCACTGTCACGGCCATCACCACAATGGTGACGACGCCGGACAAGCCAAAGTGCTCGGCCACCAGCCATACGGCGAAGGTGGTGACGAATTGGAAGATCACCGAACTCGGTGCATCGGAGAGCAGGCCGATGAGGCGGCCAATGATGCGCCCCAGCATCCAGCCCACCACCACGCTGCCGATGACCACGACGGCAAACGTGGGCACGGCGGCGGCGAGACTGAACGAGCCGGCTGCGAAGGCGCCGATGGCGAGCTTGTAGATGAGCAGTGCCGTCGAATCGTTCAGCAGGCTCTCGCCTTCCAGCACCATGCGCACGCGGTGCGGCGGATTGAGCTCGCGCAGGACAGCAATCGCCGCGACCGCATCGGGCGGCGCGAGCAGCGCGCCGAGGGCAATCGCGGCGGGCCAAGGCATGTCGGGGAACAGCACGCGCGCGGCAACGGCAACCGCAGCGGTGGTCAGGCTCACCGCCACCAGCACGAGAGAGGCAACTGCCACCCACGCGGCGCGCAGGTCGCGCAGCGAAGCGTCGTAGGCGGCATCGAGCAGGATCGGCGCCACGAACAGCGCCAAGATCAGGTCCGGCGGCAGGTCGAGGCGCGGAGCATTGGGCAACAGCGCCACCAATGCGCCGCCGACCGCGAGCAGCGTCGGATACGGAATGCTCAGCCGCCGCGCGACAGCCGAGAGCACCGTTGCCCCGAGCAGGAGCATGAGGATGGTCTCGAATACCTGCATGGACCTCGGCGCCGCGTCCTAGGGAAGTGCAGAACAAAAAAGGGCGCCCGAAGGCGCCCTTTTATTTTCAGGTATGCGGCCGGACTTAGCCGGCTGCCTGCTGGACGCCCTCTGCCCAGCTCTCGGCGCCCTGGGCGTTCTGATCCGGACCGGAGTCCTGACCCTTCGCCTCGGTGTCGCGATCGACCAGCTCGATGATCGCCATGATGGCGGCGTCACCGTAGCGGTGGCCGGCCTTCAGGATGCGGGCATAGCCGCCGGGACGGCCCTTGTAGCGATCGGAGAGCGTCGTGAAGAGCTTCTCGACGATGACGCGGTCCCCACCCAGCTCGGCCAGTGCCTGGCGGCGCGCATGCAGGCCGCCGCGCTTGCCAAGGGTGATGAGCTTCTCCGCGTACGGGCGCAGCTCCTTCGCCTTGGGCAGCGTGGTGGTGATCTGCTCGTGCTTGAAGAGCGACGCCGCCATGTTCTGCAACATCGCCGTGCGATGTGCGGTGGAGCGGCTCAGACGGCGGCCTCGGCTCAAGTGACGCATGGTTGGTCCCTACTCGTGTCTCTCATGCCAGGCTGGGCATGAGGTGATTTGTGCGGTGTCTAGTACTGGTCTTCGAGCTTCTTGGCCAGTTCTTCGATGTTCTCGGGCGGCCAGTTCGGCACTTCCATGCCGAGGTGCAGGCCGAGCTGGGCCAAGACTTCCTTGATCTCGTTCAGCGACTTGCGGCCGAAGTTCGGCGTGCGGAGCATCTCCGCTTCCGTCTTCTGGATGAGGTCGCCGATGTAGACGATGTTGTCGTTCTTCAAGCAATTCGCCGAACGGACGGAGAGCTCGAGCTCGTCCACCTTGCGCAGCAGGTTGCGATTGAACTCCGGCTCGATGCGCTCTTCCTTGCGCTCCTCGACCTTCGGCTCCTCGAAGTTGATGAAGAGCTGCAGTTGGTCCTGCAGGATGCGCGCGGCGTACGCCACGGCGTCTTCCGGCGTCAGCGTGCCGTTCGTCTCCACGTCCATCGACAGCTTGTCGTAGTCGAGGTACTGGCCCGAGCGCGCGTTCTCGACCTTGTAGGCGACCTTGCGCACCGGCGTGTAGACGGCGTCCACCGGGATCAACCCGATGGGGCGGTCGCCGTCGCGGTTGTAGTTCGCCGCGACGTAGCCCTTGCCGCTCTCGACCGTGAACTCCATGGACAGCTTGGCGCCGTCATCGAGCGTGCAGATCACCGTGTCTGGATTGAGAATCTCGATGTCGTGGCCGGCTTCGATGCGGCCGGCCGTGATCTCGCCGGGGCCTTCGGCGCGCAGTGTCATGCGCTTCGGGCCTTCGCCGTGCATGCGCACCGCGAGCGTCTTGATGTTGAGCACGATGTCCGTCACATCCTCGCGGACACCCGGCACCGTGGAGAATTCATGCAACACGCCATCGATCTGGATGGCGGTCACCGCCGCACCCTGCAGCGACGACAGCAGTACGCGGCGCAGCGCATTACCGAGCGTCAGGCCAAAGCCACGCTCAAGCGGCTCGGCGACGATGGTAGCGCGGCGGGACGGATCATGACCGGGCTCGACAACGAGCTTGCCGGGCTTAATCAGTTCCTTCCAATTCTTCTGAATGATCACGTGCGTTCAACCTTCCCTAAACCGGCCGTTCCGCGACCCCACCCGAGGCAACGCGGAAGTCCGTGGTTGATCTAATGTTGCAGGCCCGATTTCTCGACCCGCGCCGGATGCGGAGCCCTTTGCTCCGCTCCCGGCTGCACGCTCAAACGCGGCGACGCTTCGGTGGACGGCATCCGTTGTGCGGGATGGCAGAAACGTCCTTGATGGACGTGATGGTGAAACCAACAGCCTGCAGCGCCCGCAGCGCCGATTCACGACCCGAGCCCGGACCGGAAACGCGCACTTCGAGGGTCTTCACGCCGTGTTCCATCGCCTTGCGGCCCGCGTTCTCGGACGCGAGCTGAGCAGCATACGGAGTCGACTTGCGCGAGCCCTTGAAGCCCTGCTGACCCGACGAGGACCACGCAATCGCGTTGCCCTGAGCGTCGGTGATCGTGACGATCGTGTTGTTGAAGGTCGCGGCCACGTGGGCGACTGCCGACGTGATGTTCTTACGTTCGCGGCGCTTGACGCGGCCTTGTTGCGCTTCAGCCATGGGAGCTCCTGCCTAACCCTACTTCGTCGCCTGCTTCTTGCCGGCGATCGCGCGGGCCGGACCCTTGCGGGTACGTGCGTTGGTGTGAGTGCGCTGACCGCGAACGGGCAGCTTGCGGCGATGGCGCAGGCCGCGATAGCAGCCAAGGTCCATCAGACGCTTGATGTTCATCGCGACCTCGCGGCGAAGGTCACCTTCGACCACGTAGTCGCGGGCGATGATGTCGCGGATCTGGGCGATTTCGGCGTCGGTCAGCTGATTGACGCGTCGCTCCGGCGTGATGCCGACCTGGGCGCAGATGACCTTCGCCTTAGCCGGACCGATGCCATAGAGGTAGCGAAGGCCAATCTCGACCCGCTTATTCGTAGGAATGTTTACGCCAGCGATGCGAGCCACCGCGAGTTCCTTCTATCAGCCAAACTGTTGCAAAAGCCGCCCAAGGCCCGTCCGTCGAAACGGAGAACCCGAAAAGCGGGCGATTATTGGTACTGCACCCTGGCAAGTCAAGCCCCTGTGAGCACCAACACTTAGAAGTAAAATCCCCTCCGTCCAGCCCCGCTCCCTATGCAGCCTTGAGAAGCGTGCCGATGCGCCGGGTAACCTCGTCGATGGCGGCCATGCCGTCCACTTCCGAAAGTACACCACGAGACTTGTAATATGGCAGAAGCGGCGCCGTCTGGCGATCGTACGCTTCGAGCCGCGTGCGCGCCGTCTCCGGCTTGTCGTCCGGGCGGCGCACGAACTGGCTGCCGCCGCAGGAGTCACAGACCCCCGCCGTCTTGGGCTTGCGATTGGTGTCGTGGTAGCCGGCCGCGCACTTTGCGCAGGCGTAGCGGCCCGCGATGCGTTCAACCATTGCGTCGTTGTCGACCACCAGTTGGATGACCCGATCAAGCTTCTGGCCGCGGCCGGCCAGCATGCGGTCGAGCGCTTCGGCCTGGGCGACCGTGCGAGGAAAGCCGTCGAGCAGAATGCCGCGGGCGGCGTCGGGCTGCTTGGTGGGCTCGGCGATCATGTCGATGAGAATCTGGTCGGGGACCAGTTCGCCGCGTTCCATGATGGCCTTGGCCTGGGTGCCGATCGGGCTGCTGCTCGCCACCTCGGCGCGCAGCATGTCGCCGGTCGAAAGGTGCTTGAGCCCGAACGACTCCTGCAGCCGCTGCGCTTGGGTACCCTTGCCCGCACCCGGCGGCCCCAACAGAACGATCTTCATTACTTGTTGCCGCGGCCGCCGCGCAGGCGCGACTTGCGAATGAGCCCTTCGTATTGGTGCGCGAGCAGATGCGACTGGATCTGCGTGACCGTATCCATGGTCACCGTCACGACGATCAGCAGCGACGTGCCGCCGAAGTAGAACGGAACCGCGAGGCGCGAGATGAGCACTTCGGGCAGCAAGCAGACGGCAACCAAGTAGACGGCACCGATGGTCGTAAGGCGTGTCAGCACGAAGTCGAGATAGTCGGAGGTGTTCTTGCCCGGACGGATACCAGGAATGAACCCGCCGTACTTCTTCAAGTTGTCGGCCGTGTCGGCCGGATTGAAGACTACGGCCGTGTAGAAGTAGGCGAAGAACACGATCAGCGCACCGTACAGCAGCAGGTACATCGGCTGGCCGCGGCCGAGCATCGCCGTGAACGTGGACAGCCAGCCGGTCGCGCCCGACGACGCGCTGAACTGCGCAACCGTGATCGGCAGCAACAGCAGCGAAGACGCGAAGATCGGCGGAATCACGCCCGACGTATTGAGCTTGAGCGGCAAGTGCGTGCTCTCGCCGCCGAACATGCGGTTCCCCATTTGGCGCTTGGGGTACTGCACGACAATGCGGCGCTGCGCGCGCTCCATGAACACGATGAACGCGACGACGGCGACGGATCCGACGAGCATCGCGAGGATCAGGCCGATCGACAGCGCACCGGTGCGGCCCAACTCGAGCGTCGCGGCCAGCGCCTGCGGGATGGCGGCGACGATGCCGGCCATGATGATCAACGAGATGCCGTTGCCGACGCCGCGCGCGGTGATCTGCTCACCGAGCCACATCAGGAACATCGTGCCGCCGGTCATGGTGACGACTGCGGTGAAGCGGAAGTACCAGCCCGGATCGACCACGGCGCTGCCACCGCCGGTGGACAGGTTCTCGAGGCCGACGGCAATGCCGTAAGCCTGCAGCGCAGCAAGTGCCACGGTGCCGTAGCGCGTGTATTGGTTGAGCTTCTTGCGGCCCGCCTCGCCTTCCTTCCACATCGCCTCGAGGCGCTTGGACACCGTGCGCATCAGCTGCACGATGATGGAGGCCGAGATGTACGGCATGATGTTCAGGGCGAAGATCGTCATGCGCGACAGCGCACCGCCCGCGAACATGTCGAACATGCCGAGAATGCCGCCCTGGCTCTGAGCGAAGATCTGTTCGAGCGCGACCGGATCGATGCCCGGAATCGGGATATAGGACCCGATCCGGTAGACGATCAGCGCGAACAGCGTAAACCACAGCCGCCGCTTCAACTCCGTCGCCTTGGAGAAGGCGCCGAAGTTGATGTTGGAGGCGAGCTGTTCTGCGGCGGAGGCCATGGGTTGGTCCCTGCCCCGCTAGGACTTGGTCTTGTCCGCGGCCCCGGCCGGCGCCTTCTTGGCCTTGGGGGCAGCAGGCTGGGCAGACGCGGCCGCTTCGGCCTTCTTGCCCTCGCCGCCCTTCGGCTTCTTGGCGTTGCGCTCGTGAATGTGGCCGATCTTGCGCGCCGGTTCCTTCGGCGGCGGCGGCAGCACCAACGTGCCGCCGGCCTTGGCAATCGCTTCCTGTGCCGGCTTCGACGCGGAGGCAGCCTCGATCGTCACCTTAGCCTTCAGAGCACCATTCCCGAGGATGCGGAGGCCGTCGCGCTCGCGACGGATGACACCGGCGCCGATGAGGGCAGCGGCGTCCACCTTCACTTGGGAATCCAGCTTACCGCCATCAATGGCGGACTGGATGTCATCCAGGTTCACTTCCTGGTAGCGCTTCTTGAAGACATTGTTGAAGCCACGCTTCGGGATACGCATGTGGAGCGGCATCTGGCCGCCCTCGAAGCCATTGATGGCGACGCCCGAACGCGCCGTCTGACCCTTGCCGCCCTTGCCCGACGTCTTGCCGAGGCCCGAGCCGATACCACGGCCGACGCGCTTT
>CAIVPW010000230.1 GCA_903907895.1 uncultured Alphaproteobacteria bacterium | reverse complement strand
TCGACCAGCACGGGCACCAGGCTGTTGTGCGCGGCTGCCGGCGGAACCAGGACGACGGGGCGCAGCAGGATGGCGATCAGCAGGATGAGCGTGGCCGCGCGAAGCGTCGTCAACCAGCCACGGGTGGCACGCGTCAGGGCAATCGGCACCCGCGCGTAGGCCAGCCAGGCGAGCAGCAGCGCACTGCCGAACACCAGCGCATAGCCCCACCACGGAAGGACAACGGCGAACCTCATGGGCGCATCACGATCCTCGCTGCCCTATCGACTCGGCTTTCGGGGCACGGCCAGTGACTGGTAATAGCGGTCCACCAACTCGCGATACGACTCCGACACGGCGTCGTGCCGGCCGGCGTTCAGGCGTTCGCGGTTCTCGCGCGTGCGTAACTGCTCGGACAGTTGCGACTCGGTTCGTTCGAGCGCGACCAACAGGTTGTTCTTGAGCGATTCCCAGTTGGCGAAGTCCTGCTTGAATGCTTCGGTTCCTGGCGCCGACACGCTACGCGACCACTGCTCCGGGGTCGTCCCTCCCGGCATCTGTGGATGCTCTCGCTGCACGCCTTCGGCCAGTTTCTGCGCCTCGCGCATCTGGTCGTCGGCGTCCCGCTGCAAGCGCGCCATGGATTCGGCCCGGCCCCCGTCTGCGTTACCGGGCTGGCCATTCGCACCAAGCTGCCCTCCGCGCGGCTCTCCGGATTTCGCCAGTTCATCCATGGTGCGCTGCAACTTGCTCAGCCGATCGCGCAGTTCCTGCGTCCGGGACAACTGCTCCGACAGCCTGGACGTTTCGCTGTCCTGCTCTCCGTTGGCCGCGCCAAGGCGCTCGGCAGCCTTGTCGAGGGCGCGCGCGAATTCACCTGGGTTCAGGGCCGCAGCCTCGGTGCTATCTGACTTGCGGATGGCATCTGCCGAGACCCGCATGCGTTCGCCCAATTTCTGCTGCTGCAGTTCGCGTGCGGCGTCCGCCATCGCCTGCCTGGCCTTGCCATCCGGACCCGCTGGCGTCGCCGCCAATCTCCGCGCGGATTCCGCGAGTCGATCGGTGCGGTCGGCGAGGCGCTCCTGCTCAGCTGCCAACCGGCGGCGGGCATCCTCGCCAGGCCCCCCGGCGCCAGTACTGTTCGCTTCGTTCCCCAAGCGCCGCTCGGCCTCGGCCAACTGGCGCGCTTCCATCTGCAGGTCACCGATGGCCCGGCGACGCTCCTCGGGACGGGAGCCCTGCATCTGCTGTTCAAGCTTTCGCAGCTGCTGCGAGGCCTGGTCACCACTGGCGCTGGCCTGTTGCGGATTCTGCTGCCGCAGATCGTTCTCGGCGTTGCGCATGGCTTCCGACGCCGAGCGAAGCTGCTGGCTTTCGGCGGGTGACCCCTGGCCACCCTGGCCGCTTTGGCCGTTCTTCTTCGACAGCTCTTCGGCCTGCTTGCGCAACTCGTTCTGATCACGCGTGAGGCGTTCGAGCTGCCGCTTGATTTCCTCGGCGCTCAGGCCGGCCTGATTCCTGGCCAACTCACGCTGCTGCTGCGCCAGCGCCTCTTGCCGGCGAGCCAGCTCACGAATGCCCGCAAGGGGGTCCTCGTCTTTGTCGCCCTCTTCCGCGCGCGCTTCGCTCGTGGACGGCGTTTCGTAGTTCGTCTGTTGCCGCTTGCGCAGCTCCTGTTCGAACAGCGTCGACAGATCGAGCGACTGGCGGTTACCGTTGCCCCCGCCGCCTTGCGCCTGCTGCATGGCGACCTGCCGGCGGCGAATCTCGGCCTGGGCCTTCAGCAAGTGACCAAGCGCGGCTTCTTCAAACGGCAGCGCCTTGCTGGTGCTGAACTTGTCGAGTTCGGCCACCGCCTGTCCCATGGCCCCGATCGCCTGGGTCACGGGACCTTCGGTGTCGGCCCTCGACAACAGTCCGGACTGGGCGCTACGGCGGCGCCGCTGCTGCGCAAACGCTGCAGCCGCCATGTCAGCGGCAATCTCTTCCGCCTTGTCGCGCACGCCGGATTGCGCCGCCGAGACCGCCTTGATGTCGCTCTCGGCGCGCGCATCGCGGGCGCGGCGGGCGCGGGCGTCGAGCTTCCATGTCGCCGCCATCACGTCTTTCTGCTGCGCGATCAGTTCTTCAAGACCGGTCTGCTCGGCCTGGCCGCCGCCCATGGCCTGGCTTTCCGATGCGGTGAACTCCTCTTCGTACGGCTTCACTTCCAGGAAGAAGATGTCGCTGCGCGCCTCGGTGCCGCGACGTCCACGCCCGACATCACGCGCTCGGGCGTAGTAGGTGACGAAATCACCTGGCGTGACATGCAGGTCTTCGAGATACACCGTGTGCGCGCCGGTCGCCACCGAACCGCTGACCGGCTGACCGAGCGGCACCACCGTTTCCTTGCCACCCGCGGTCTTGACTACCAGTTCCAGTGACTGCACCCCGTAGTCGTCGTCGGCGCGCGCTTCGATGGCCACCTCTTCGAGCGGCGAGACGTGCTTGTCGCCCGCCGGGCGCAGAATGCGCACGTCGGGTGGCCGGTCGTTCAGCATGCGGATGAAGTACTCAGTGCCCTCGTTCGCCAGGTCATCGATGTCGTTGAGCGCGATCCGATACGAGCCGTCCTTCGCGACCTTCAGCGCGGCCGACACCACCTTGTCGTTGCCGGCCAGCGCCACGCTGGTGCCGTCAGACAGCGTGATCCGCCCCTGCTTGATCGCCTTGTCGAGGGTAATGGTGAGGTGCGCGGTCGTGTCTGCCGGCGCGTAGATGTCGCCGGTTTCCTGCTCGGTCTGGTCCGGCAGCCCGACGCCCACCGGATACTCATAGCGAACGTCCACTCGCGCCACGCGCACCGGGCGGATCACGTCCACCTGGAACCGCGCCGACTGCGCGGACCCGAGGGAAATCTGGTACGGGAACGACGACTCGATATTGTTCAGTGTGATCGTGAACTCACCCGCTGCGGCCGCGGGAGTCATGGTGGCCGAGCGCGCCGCCTCGCCGGAGCCCACGGTAATGTCGGGCGTCAGGCCGCCGTCGATGCCGGGAATGCGCGCGACCACGGTCAGCGGTTGACCGGCGCGCACCTTGACGGAACCGGGCGCCACCGCGATGACGTAACGCTTGGGGAACAAATACGCGCCGACGACATCGGTGGCGCGGCCCGCCGACGGCGCGAATAATCCGGCCGACACGACGAGCGCCAGGCTGCCGAGTGCGGCACTCACCAAGGCTCGCTTCAGGGTGTCAGGACCGATGAGGGCGTCGAACTGCAGGGCGCGAGCGGCCGTGATCGCGTGGGCCACCAGCAGCTCGTTCATCGGCGACGGTCCCGCGCTGCCCTTCTCCACGGCCGTCACCAGAACATCGTCCAGGCCGCCGGCCTGTTCTTCGATGAATCGCGCCATCTGCTTGTCGGTCGGCGGCTGACGTAGTGGCAGCAGGGCGAACACCAGCGAGATGATGGCCACGGCCACGGCCGCGACTACCACCAGCACGAGCGGGACGCCTTCGCGGGCGACCAGCCAGACCGCGAGCAACCCGACCAGCAGCATGGCGGCCGCCGTCGCGGCGCCAAGCGTCCACGCGCGCAGCAACGCACGGCGCGTCCACCGCGCCCTGACATCCGCGAGAAGGGCTCGAAGCTCGGCGAACCGGTCGCTCATGGTGTTGATGGCCTCAATCCTAACTTAGGCGGCACGGCGTCCCACCAGGGCCTCACCGGCCAGCGCGACCAGCATCACGAGCAGGCCCACCTGCCACCAGCGCTGCCGGTCTTCCGTGTCACGCGCGACATCCACGATCTGGCGGTCGTTCAATCGATTGGTGCGCGTGATGCCCTTCGTGAACTCGTCAACACTCGTCGCCGCCGGACGTGACTCGCGCACGTCCACGTTCACGACAATCGGCCGCGCCGCCGCTCCCGCGCCCGACCGGATAATGCCGGGGGCGGCCGGGACCCCGGCCGGCACGTCTGGCAGCGTGTAGTCCTGTTGCTGCTGCCGGCCGTGCGTGAGGTAACGCGCGGTTTCGACGGCAAACGGGACAAACGACGGATGCAACGGAAAGCGGCTCCACTGGTTGTCGAGGTCCGAGGTAAACACCAGTAACCGCCCCTGCCCTACCGTCTGCTCGGTCAACGCCGCATCGCCACCCGTCAGCCGCGCGAGCACCGTGCGGCCATCCTGGTCCTTGAGACGCCGGTGCTGGTCCACTTGGACGTCGCCGAGCGCGCCAGACGGGAGCAGGAATGGACGAAAAATGGGATGACGGCTGTCGGTCGCGACCAGCGTGGCGTCGGTCGCGCGGATGACTGCAGGCGCCACACCGAGGTCGGTTCCGATGACGTCGCTCAACGTACCCGGATCCACGTCGGGTCCCAACGTCAGCAGCACTTGCCCGCCGCCCGCCAGGTAGCCTTTCAGCCGTTCGCGACCGCTCCGATCGAGCGTGCGCGTTCCCAGGATCATGACCGCTGCCTGACGCGCCATCTCCGCCGCCGTCCACTTCGACAGCACGCGGCCATCAGCCACGGTGACTGCGAACTCGCGGCCCTCGTCGGCCACGGCCAGTGCGCGCTCAAGGTAGATGCCACCAACCGCACCGGTGGGATCAGCGACGACGACCGCGATCGGCACCGCTGGTGGCGGGTCGAGGGCCAGGAACCGCACGTTGTCTGGCTGATAGCCGGCCTGGTCGTCGATGACGACTTGCGCCGTGCCCGCATCGCCCAGCCCGCCACGCAGCTCGACATCCATCGCCGCGAACGGCGCGATCGTCGCCGTCGCCTGGGCCACCGGTTCGCCCTCCACCATCAACGTCACGGGCGTCTGCGCCTGGTCCGAACCGTAGTTCTGGATGGTGGCCACCACGATCCGGTCGCGATGCGCGGCGGAGGTGACGGCGAGATTGCTCACCGGGCCCGCGACGGCGACGACCCGCAGATCCACGCCATCGGGGAGCCCCCCTTCGTCATTGGCCTCCCACCCGGCCTGCTGCAGGTCAGTGATGATGACGACGCGGGCGTCGCGCGCGCCGATCACTTCGCTCGCGCTCGCCAGGGCTGTGCGATAGCGCGTTCCGCCGGCACCAACCGCCGCGGCTGATACGGCCGACAGCACCGTCCTGCGATCCGAGGTGGGTGGCACGACCACCGTCGCCACGTCCGAGAACGTGATTAAGGCCACCGCATCCGATGCCGGCGCCGACTCAACGGCTTGCGACGCCGCCCGTTGCGCCTGGGCAAACTGACCTGGCGCCGACAGGCTCATCGACGTGTCGAGCGCCACCACCGTCACCGGTGCCGAGGCCGGCGCGGCGGCACCCGCCACATACGGTCGCGCAAACGAGACCGCAAGCAACACCAGCGCGGCAACCCGCAACACCAACAAGATCAGCTCGCGCAGTTGCCGGCGGCGATGGTGCTGTACTGGCGCCTTCGTCAGCAAGCTGACTGCGGGAAAGTCGATCACGACGTCGGTCTTGCGGTGGAACAGGTGCAACAGGATCGGCACCGCCGCGGCCAGCGCGCCGATCAGGAACAGTGGGGAGAGAAACGAGACGCCAAACATCACAGCACGCGCCGGCGGGTCATCAGGTACGCCATCAGCCCCAGTTCAAGCGGCTGCGAGGTATCGAGCAGGCAGTAGTCGATACCGGCCAGGCCGAGTTCCCGTTTGTAGTGCGCGATCCGCGCCTGCATCCGGTCGACATAGTCCTGGCGCACCGTGCTCGGAACCGCCATGACCTCCTGCGCCGTCTCGATGTCGCGAAAGCGGGCCGACCGCTCGAACGGAAACGTCAGCTCGTAGGGGTCGATGACATGAAACACCACGACATCGGTGCCCCGGTAGCGGAAGTGCTTGAGGCCGTCGAGCACGGATTGCGGGTCGTCCAACAGGTCCGACACCAGGACCACCAGGCCGCGCTTGCGCACGGCGGCGGCCAGGTCACGCAGTGGCTTGGCGACATTCGTGCCGGCGCCGATCTTCAACCGCTCGAGCGCCAGCAACACGGCGCGCAGGTGTCCCGTGCGGGCGCTCGCCGGCACCAGGGAAGCAATGCGATCGTCGAAGGCGATCAGGCCGAAGGCGTCGCGCTGCCGATTCATCAGGTAGGCGAGCGC
>CAIVPW010000229.1 GCA_903907895.1 uncultured Alphaproteobacteria bacterium | reverse complement strand
GGCCGCCGCGATCGGCAAGCCCGCCGGCGCCCCTGTGCGGCTGACCGAACTTGTGCAGGCGATCGAGCGCGGGGAGAAGCAGCCCTCGCCCGACCATCTGATGTCATGAGCGCGCCGGTTCGCTTCTTCGAGGACTTCACGCCCGGCCTGGTGCTGGAGGGCGGCGATGTCGAGATGACCGAGGCGGAGATTCTCGATTTCGCCCGGCGCTACGATCCGCAGCCTTTCCACCTGGACCACGATGCGGCCAAGGCATCGATGTTCGGGGAGCTGGTGGCCTCCGGCTGGAACACCGCGGCGGTGGCGATGCGGCTGATGGTGGACCATTTCTTCGGCGGCGGCGGATCGATGGGCTCGCCGGGGATCGACGAGCTGCGCTGGCCGCGCCCGGTGCGGGTGGGCGATCGGCTGCGGCTGCGCGCCACGGTCGAGGATGCGCGGCTTTCGAAGAGCAAGCCCGATCGCGGGCTGGTGCATTTTCGCACCGAAGTGCTGAACCAGGAGGGCGAGGTGGTGATGAGCATGCGGGGCATGGCCTTCTTCCGGAGCCGCGCGGCATGATCGGCCACGGCCCGTTCCCGCGCCGCGCACTGGACGATATCTTCGCAGCCCCTGCCGGCGACCCGGCCCGTGGCATGGCGTCTGGCATCGCCACCGGCGAGGCGGTGGAGGTGGCGCTGCCGCCGCTGCGCCTGGGCGCGCGGCTGCTGTCCCAGCTGCCGCCGCACCCCATGCCGGGCAACGTGGCATGGACTGATACCTCCTTCCGCAGCGTCACGCCGTGGGTGTGCGCCTTCACCGATGTGCATGTGCACGGCGATGGCGGCATCGTGGCCGGGCGCGGCTTCGTGGTGGGTGACACCATGGTGCACGTGGTGGCGGAGCGGCAGGGCTGGATCGAGCATGGCGGCGGGGTGGTGCTGCTGGCCGAGGCCCAGCCGGAGGCGGTGGCTGGCACCTGGCTCAGCCTGCTCAGCGGCAGCCATTGGAACCATTTCCACTGGCTGACGGACGGGATCGGCCGGCTGGCGGCGATGGATGCGGCCACCATGGCGCAGTGCGACGGCATCCTGGTGCCGGACAACCTCACCCCGGCGGCGGAGGAGGCGCTGGCACTTTCCGGCGTGGGGCGCTGGCGTGAGGTGCGGCGGGTGGGCCCGCATGACACGCTGGCGGTGGAGCGGCTGATGGTGCCGTGGCGCCTGGCCGACGGGTTCTGGCCGCATCCGGCGTTGCAGGGTTTCCTGGATGGGCTGGTGCCGGAGATGCCGTACAATCCGGATTTCCCCGCCCGCATCTGGATCGACCGTCGTGGCGCGGAGCGTCGTCCTCTGGCGAACGAGGCGGAGCTGATCGGCTTCCTGGAGGGGGCCGGTGTGGTGCCGGTGCAGCTGGAAGGCATGTCGCTGGTGGAGCAGGCGGGCCTGTTCCGCCAGGCCGAGCTGGTGGTGGCGCCGCATGGGGCGGGCCTCGCCAACCTGGTGTTCGGCCGGGCGCCCTGCGCGGTGATCGAGCTGGTGATGGACCGCTACCAGCATTGGGGCTTCCGCCGGCTCGCCGCCCTGGCCGGGCTGGATTACGACTGCGTCGTGGGCCAGGCGCTGCCGGGGCAGACGGCGGGGTGGGAGCATGATCTGCGCTGGGCGGTGGCGCCGGCGCATCTGCATGCCGCGCTGGCGGCCGTGCTGGCCGCACCGCGCGCGGGCTGAGCCGAATTCGGGCCCGAGGGGGCTGGACAGCGGGCGGTTGTTGCGGTGGGCTACCGCCAAGCCCGCAACGCCGGAGACAGACGATGGACATCACCCCGCACCAGCTCCAGGCCCGCCGCGACCAGGCGATGGGGGCTGGCACGCCGCTGTTCTACAACGAGCCGCTGCACCTGGTGCGCGGCGAGGGCGTGTATCTCTACGATCCCTCCGGCCGGCGCTACGTGGACATGTACAACAACGTGCCCTGCGTGGGGCATGCCAACCCGGCGATCGTGGAAGCGATGGTGCGGCAGCAATCCACGCTGAACGTGCACAGCCGCTACCTGCACGAGGGCATCGTTGAATTCTGCGAGAAGCTCGCCGGGCTGCACAAGGGCAAGAACACCGCAGGCCCGATCGAGAGCGTGATCGTTTCCTGCTCCGGCACCGAGGCGAACGAGGTGGCGCTGCGCATGGCGCGCTTTGCCACCGGCAAGCAGGGCATCATCTGCACCGACGGGACGTATCACGGCAATTCCGAGCTGGTCTCCAAGCTCACGCGCCTGTCGCTGGGCAGCAACGCGGTGCCGGATGTGCGCAGCTTTCCGTTCCCCGAGACCTACCGCCCAATCCAGCAGGGGCTGTCCGGCGCGGAGTTGACCGATGCGTACCTCGCCAAGCTGCAGGCGGCGATCGACAGCCTGAAGGCCAGCGGAGAAGGGTTTGCCGGGCTGATCCTGTGCTCGATCCTGGCCAATGAGGGGCTGCCGGAAATCCCCGAGGGCTTCATGGCGAAGGCCAGCGACCTGGTGCACCGCAATGGCGGGCTGGTGATTTCGGACGAGGTGCAGGCCGGCTATGCCCGCCCGGGCAAGTGGTGGGGCTATGAGGTGACGGGCTTCAAGCCCGATATCGTGGTGACCGGCAAGCCGATGGGCAACGGCCTGCCGCTGGCGGCCACCGCGGCGAGCAAGGAGCTGGTGGATATCTTCCGCGCCCGCACGCGCTACTTCAACACCTTCGCCTCCAGCCCGCTGCAGGCGGCCGTGGGCAGCGCGGTGATCGATTACATCGAGCGCGAGGGGCTGGTGGCCTCTGTGGCCGAGGTGGGGGCGCATATGAAGGCGAGCCTAAAGGCGCGCGCCGGCGCCCATCCAGGGATCGGCGATGTGCGCGGCGTGGGCCTGTTCGTCGGCGTGGAGATGGTGAAGCCTGATGGCTCGGCCGATGTGGAAACCACGGTGGAAGTGGTGAACCGGCTGAAGGACAAGGGCTTCCTCACCAGCAATGCCGGCATCTTCCGCAACGTGGTGAAGATCCGCCCGCCGCTGGTGTTCAAGCGCGAACACGCCGACGCGTTCCTGGTGGCGTGGGACGAGGTGATCGCCGCCCTGCCGCACTGAGCCGGGCAGGCTCCTAGAACGACAACGCGTTGAAGGCGTTCACCAGCTTGTTGGTGAGTGCGGAGAAGGTGCTGGCGATGGTGAGCGCCAGAACACCGGCAATCACGCCGTATTCCATGGCGGTGACGCCCTTGCGGTCGTTGCGGAGCCCTGTCAGCAGGCCAATCAGGTTCGACATGGGTACTCCACTCCTGCCCTGAAGCACGGCAACGCACGGTTGCACAAGCCGCTGCTGGGCACACGCAGTAATACCAACCGCCTGAATGCCTGACTCGTCACGGGGGGATTCCCCCGACGCGGTTAGGTGTGATTCGCTGCTCCCTGAAGGCTTCGGCTGATATGGGAATGTCGCTGTGGTTGCACCTGTTGAACTGACACGCCGTGATGTTCCGGCGTCTGACCTTCGTCGGTTTGCGCGCCAGTTGAAGACTGGCCGGGAGGCCTGCCGCCTTCTGGCCATTGCGATGGTGCTGGAGGGCGCGTCGCGGTCGGAGGCAGCGGCTTCGAACGGGATGGATGTGCAGACGCTGCGCGACTGGGTGCTGCGCTACAATGCGGATGGCGTAGCCGGGCTGCGCGACCGGGGCGGCCAGGGCCGCCGGCCTGTCTTGTCGCAGGAGCAGTTGGCGGCGCTGAAGGCGGCGGTGATCGAAGGACCGGACGCCGCGCGCGACGGCGTGGCGCGGTGGCGTTGCGTCGATCTTCAGGGCTGGCTCGCGCAGCACTTCGGGATCAGCGTGCATGAGCGCACGGTGGGCAAACTGCTGCGCCGGGCTGGGCTGACGCGGCTGCAGCCACGCCCCTACCATCCCAAGAAGGATGCCGAGGCGCAGGCGGCATTTAAAAAAACTTCGCCAGCCTGGTAGCCGAGAGCGTGCCTGCATCGGCGGCGGGCAAGCCGGTTGAGATCTGGTTCCAGGACGAGGCCCGTGTGGGTCAGCAGGGCACGCTGTCCTATGTCTGGGCGCCGATCGGCACACGTCCGCCGGCGGTGCGCGACAACCGCCATGACTCGGTCTACCTGTTCGGTGCCGTCTGCCCGGAGCGGGCGACCGGGGCGGCGATCATCATGCCGGGTGTCAACAGCGAGGCGATGGCCGAGCATCTGGCCGAGATTTCCCGCCGCGTGAGCGAAGGCGCCCATGCCGTGGTGGTCTGCGACGGCGCCGGCTGGCACCAGCCCGGGTGCCGCCTTGTGGTTCCCGACAACATCAGCCTGCTGCGCTTGCCGCCCTATGCGCCAGAGCTGAACCCGGTCGAGAACGTCTGGGAGTACCTGCGGGCCAACAAGCTCAGCATGCTCGTCTGGGACAGCTACGACGCCATCCTGCGCGCCTGTCGCGATGCCTGGAACTGGCTCATCGCCGACCCGAAGCGCATCGCTTCCATAACCCAAAGGCCGTGGG
>CAIVPW010000228.1 GCA_903907895.1 uncultured Alphaproteobacteria bacterium | reverse complement strand
CCAGGCCAACACCGCGGCGTTCGACCGGGCGGTGGAGGACATCAGCGCCATTGCGCGCAAGATGCTGGATGCGATGCACACCAATGCGCCGCCGCGCGACCGCGTGGTGGAGGCCGAGAAGGCCCGCGAGCGGTCGCGGGCCCGGTTCAGCACGACAACGTTAGCGAGGTCCTGATGCGGTTCGCACTCATTGCGCTTGTTGCCCTTGCCCTGATGCCCGCGGCGGCGCGCGCGCAGGCGCCCGCCGCTGCCACCGATGCGGGCCTGGAGCTGTATAAGGCGACCGGCGTGGACTGCGAGCTGTGCCACGGCTGGCACGGCTATGGGCGCAGCCACGACACCACGTTCAGCGACATCATCGCCGCCGGGCCGGCACTGCAGACCAGCAAGATGACGCGCGCGCAGATGATCGAGATCATCACGTGCGGAAAAATGACCGAGGGGCGCATCTCGGTGATGCCGTACTACCGCAACGACGCCTGGACGCGCGACATGCCGTGCTATGGCGGCAAGGTGCGCAACGACGTGCCCTCGGAGCAGTTCCCGCTGCCCGGCGTGCGGCAGCTGACGGCCGCGCAGGTGGAACTGGTGGCCGACTTCGTGCTCGCCAACCTGGTGAACAAGGAGCCCACGGTGGAGTACTGCCGCCGCTATTTCTCGCACGACCCCAAGGTGTGCGAGGCGATTTTGGACCCGAACCCGGCGGCCGCGGCACCCGCGCCCGGCGGCGCCGTGGTGCGACCTGGCCAACCCGCCACACCGGCCTTCCGCCTGCCGGGCACCCCGTAAATACGGGCGGTTTACGGCGGACCCCACCCAAAGAGGTTCCTGTGGCGCGGCGCGCGAACAAGACGGACGGTGGGCGGGACGAGACACGGGCTCGCGGACTCCTGGTGAATTGATACGTAATGTATCATACTATTCGTATTTGTCAAGCGTTCGTTGCGGCGGCGATGCTTGCCCTGGGCTTGGCCCTGCTGGCCCCCGCGCCGGCGCTGGCCCAGGCGACGCCCGACACCGCGACGCTGGAAGAAGGCATGCGCCTGTACCAGGGGCTGAACAGTTGCGAGCTGTGCCACCTGTTTAACGGCTCGGGCTTCCAGCACAACATGCTGTTCGGGCCGGTGCCGGCCGGCGGGCCGTCGCTGGTGAAGAGCACCATGACGCGCGACGAGATGATCGAGATGGTGAGCTGCGGCAAGCTCACCGCCGGCAGCATCATGCCGAAGTACCGCGGCGACGCTTGGACGCGCGAGCGCCCGTGCTGGGGCAAGCTCGCCGCCGACATTCCCGCCGACGAGATGCCGCTGCACGGCGAGCGCCTGCTTTCAGGCCGGCAGATCGAGGCGGTGGTGGACTACGTGCGCGCCGCGTACCAGGGCACCGGCATGGGGCGCGCCTGGTGCATGCGCTACTTCCCGACCAGCCCGAAAGCCTGCGACACGTTGATCGAAGGCGCTGCCGCGCCGGCGGCACCGGCAGCGACACCGGGCACGGTGGTGCGGCCGGGCGCACCGGCGCCGTTCCAACTGCCGGCGGTGCCGAAATGACGAGCGGCGTCTAAAGCCGCGCGCAGCGCGCAAATCTAATGTCGCTCGTCATGGCCGGACTTGATCCGGCCATCCACGCCGTTCCGCAGGCGCGGTGCCCGACCGCGTGGATGCCCGGATCAAGTCCGGGCATGACGGAGAAGTCGGTGCGCTAGCCCTCCGCCCGCAACGCCGCCAACCCTTCCTGCAAATACGCGGCAACCGCCGCCGCCAATTCGGCGCGCGACGGCGCAACGCCCGCGAACCACTCCTCCGGCAGCGGCTCCAACCACCAGCCGATCGTTTCCGCATCCGGCATGTGCTGCGCCAACACGGCGGCCGCCAGCGGCGGCGGCGCCTTTACCACACGTGCGAAGTGATTCCCCGCCAGCGCGAAGGAGAACGGCGCGGTGCCGCCGGCGGCGCGGCGCAGGATGCGTTCAAGGAACAGGCAGGCGCCGAAATCAATCGCCCACAACTCGCCGGTGGCGTCCGTCAGCACATTCGGATTGCGCTCGCCGCGATCCATGTTCTGCAGCAGCCGATCGGCCACCACCAGCGGCTGCACGAACGCCGCCGGCAGCCGGAACAGCTCCGCGTGCTCGAGATGCCGCGCGCCGGCAATCATCGACACGCCAAGATTCCACCCCGCCGACCGCCGCACCATGTCGTCGAACTCATCCGTGCCGATCTGCCACGGAAAATCCGCCGGCAACCACAACGGCCGCACCGGCGGCACCCGGCACCCCAACACGCCCGCGATGCGCGTGGCGAGAAACTCGGTGAGCAGGCCGCGGACGCCCTGGCCGGCGGCGGAGAACTTCAGGAGAAAGGGAGCGCCAGTGCGGGTTTCGACGACAGCGGGGGTAGTGCTGCCGGAGCGTTTGAGCTCCAGCATGCGGGCGACGGTGGCGGACAGGAGCATTCTTTGCGGCGCGTGTAGCAGTGATTTAGGCTGCAGCTAGCCTAGCGCGGCTTCTCTGGGGGGAAGAATGATCCGCACTACTCACTTTCACCGTTTCAAGCGCTTCCGCAACGAGGCAATCAACTTGTTGCCCACCGGGCTCACGCTGCTCGCGGGGGGAAACAACTCTGGGAAGTCGACCGTCCTTCATGGCCTCGCGGTATGGGAGTTCTGCCGCACTGTTGTCCTGATGGAAAAAGGACGGTCTCAATTGCAGGCGGGGGCGCAGAAGGTCGGTCTGGGCCTAGGCGACGATGAATTCTCGCCGATAGCGGTCCCTAGTCTGCGACACCTCTGGAACAACCTAAAGCCTCAGAAGACCGTCGAGCCTGATGGCTACACACTCAAGGTCCGTTGTGATTGGACGAATGATCGGGATAGCGAGCGCCACTTGGAGTTTGGTCTCTCGCTGGCGAACGACCGGCTCTTTGTGAAGGTGACTGGTACCAATCTCGATGACATCGACCGGGTGCCACGGGTCGCCTATTTGCCCCCCTTTGCGGGAATGACCGACCGCGAAGGTCGCATACCGATGGCAGTTCGTCGCCGCCGCATCGGCGAAGGCCTCGCTGGTGCGGTTCTCCGAAACATCCTTCTTGACATGTACCTTGCAAACATTGAGCGCAGACGGGAGTTGCGGGGCGACCGTCCCAAGATTACGGACGCGGCGCTCCGAACATTGCGAGAGACGGACCCGTGGGAGCGCCTGCAAGCGGCCTTGCGAAAGACGTTTTCCGCAGAGCTCGACATTGAACCATTCAATGAGGCCTACCATAGCTACATTCGCGTACGTGTTATCCGCGGAGAAGTTCAGGGATATAAAATCCGGCGGGAGCCAGGCTACAACAATCGCGATGTCATGGTTGAAGGCAGTGGCTTCCTTCAGTGGCTAAGCGTGTACGCGTTGGCGGTTGATCCAAACATTGATGTGCTATGTCTCGACGAGCCAGACGCGCACCTACATCCGTCGCTCCAAACTAACCTAATCGAAACCCTGGACGACATCGCGACCTCTGCACCAAAGCAGGTGTTGGTGGCTACCCATTCCGTCGAGGTGTTGCGGGGGGCCAACGTCGACAGGATTCTGGAAATCCGCGACGGGGACATCCGCTACTTGCGTTCTGACGATCAGAAGGTTGCGCTTTTTTCGGGTCTGGGAACGCAGTACGCCCCGAAGATTGACCGCCTGAAGCGTACCGGTTGCCTCCTCTTTCTTGAGGGAGGTACTGATGCCAACGTTCTTGAGATCGCCGCGAGCAAACTGGGGCGCCAGTGGCCTTCCGAGTGGGTCATCTGGCCAACACCTAGCGGACACAAGGAGCGCAAGCAGATCTTCTTAGCGCTGCAATCGGAAATTCCTGGCTTGGTGGCGGTCAGTCTTAGAGACCGAGACGATGAACCCACGACTTCGGTTGTTGCCGACCTAGCCGATCGAACTCATGCAAATGGCCCAGCGGGCTTTCATCCATTGAAATGGCGGCGAAGGAACATCGAGGGACATTTCGTTTGGCCCCCATCCATAGCCGCTGTGGCCAACAAGACTGAGCAGGAGGTGATCGCAGCCCTTGCCCAGCAAGGTCTTGCGATTGACCCCGCCATCTTTCCGCCCTCTGCGAGATCGTCGCATCGCAGCATAGCTCGCCGTCAGTCATGATCGACTGCAACCGGTCGAGATGGACAATGTGATAAATCTTGGGGCGTTCTGGACGGGGCATGGCGCGGACGTGGACAGCAGCCATACCTGAGCCGGCACTTTGTTGGCGAGTCTCATGCCGTGCTCCCCCGAGGCGATGTCAATATAGCACGTTCCTCTTCCGTTCCAACCCCTCTATGGTTGGCGGCGTTTCGTGCGCTATTTGCTCCCAATGGACCGGCAATGGGCGCCCGTAACGAACGCAAGAACTTCCATGTCCCAAGTCTTCATCCCCGAACGCCATGACGCGCTGCATGCCCGCAAGGATCGCGGCGGCATTGCGTTGCAGTTGCGGTCGCAGTTTCAGCCGACGGGGGATCAGCCGGCGGCGATTGCGCAGCTGACCGAGGGGGTGCTGGCGGGGGACCGCGAGCAGGTGCTGCTG
>CAIVPW010000227.1 GCA_903907895.1 uncultured Alphaproteobacteria bacterium | reverse complement strand
TTCACGTACTCGCGGCTGCCGCCGCGCACGGTGCGCCAACGCGGCCGGTTGGCTACGCGCAACAGGCCGTGATTCTGAAAGAAGCGCAGGAAGGTGGCGGCGGGGAACGCAAGGATGGTCTCCACGCTGCTCGACCAAATCGCGGCGGCCATCGGCAGAACGTGGTCATCGCGTAGCGCTGTACCGTAGCCCCCGCGCTCCAGGTACTCACCCAGGGTGAGATGGGCATGTGCCGCAGGGTCGGCCGCGGTGGCCTCCCCGTAGAACCGCACGATGTCGGCCACCATGCGCAAAAAGCGCGGGCGCACCAGATTGCTTCGCTGGGCGAACAGCGCACCCAGATTGTCCGCGCCGGCGTATTCAAGCCGCCCGGCGTCAAGGGAAACGGCGAACGACATGTCGCTCGCCTCGGTCGCGACCTCCAAGTGCCTGAACAAGGCGGTCAGGTTCGGATAGGTTGGTTCGTTGTAAACGATGAACCCGGTATCCACCGCCACCGACCCGGCCTCATCCATCACCTCTACGGTGTTGGCGTGCCCCCCCAGGCGCTGGTCCGCCTCGTATAGAGTGACGCGGTATCGCCGCGACAACAGCCATGCTGCCGACAATCCGGCCGCGCCGGCGCCTACTACTGCGATGTGCCGCATGATTCCCCCACCGATCGGCAACACCTACGGCGCTCGAGCGCCTTTGGATCACCGCCGATGCTTGTGGGCACCCGTGATCCAAATGCGCGGCCGCTTCGTTAAGCTGGCATGCTCACGGCACAAGTGCTCGCGCCGCCATTGGCGCGCGCCCACCCTCCAAGGCTCCGCCGCCTGCCTCCGGCGCCCGTTGCGGTCATGAGCCGTCCCGTGGAACGCGATTCCGTGCCTGAATCGCGGCGCGACGATCACGTCCGCCTGTTGGGGGTCATCGCGGCGACGGCTGACCGCGACGCGTTCGTGCGCCTGTTTCAGCACTTTGCGCCCCGCATCAAGGGGGTCCTGCGCCGCCAGGGCCTCGAAGCCTCTGCCGCCGAAGACCTGGCGCAGGAGGTGATGCTGCGGGTATGGCGCAACGCGGCGAGCTTTGATGCCGCCAAGGGGTCGGTTGCCGCGTGGATCTACACCATCGCCCGCAACGCCCAGATCGACGTTGTCCGGCGCGAGCGCCATCCCACCGTCGAGTTCGAGGAGGAGCACGCGAGTGTGGACACCCAGCCGGCCCCGGACCAGGTGCTGATCGAGCGCCGCCGTGCCGTGCAAGTGCGCGCCGCCCTGCAGGCACTGCCCCTCGACCAGGCCCAGGTGGTGGAACAATCCTTTTTTCTGCACAAGCCGCACGCGCAGATCGCCGCCGAGCTCAAGCTGCCGCTCGGCACCGTGAAATCGCGCCTGCGCCTGGCGTTCGTCCGGCTGCGCGGCGCTCTCCAGGGAGAGGGGCCATGATTCAGCATCACGCGACCGACGATTTACTGCTGGAGTATGCGGCCGGTGGCCTCGACGAGGGCAGCTCGCTGCTGGTGGCCTCCCACTTGGCGTTGTGCGATCGCTGTCGCCAAGTCGTTGCCGACGCGGAGGCACTGGGCGGCGCGCTGCTCGAATCCACGCCGGCCGAGTCGCTTGCCGATTCTGCGGCTGCTGCCGTGTTGGCGCGGCTCGATGGCCCACCGACCCAGCGGCGGCGTGTGCGTGTGGCCGGAGACGGCCGACTTCCGGTTCCCGTGCGTCGCTACGCGGCCGAAGCCGGCGCCCACTGGCGCCTGATGGGCCGCGGCGTGCGCCAGCTTGTTGTGCACCGCTCCGCTCGATCCACTGCACGCCTCATTCGCCTCGCGCCCGGCTCCCGCGTGCCGGAACACACCCACGGCGGGCGCGAGCTGACGCTCGTGCTCACGGGCGCCTACCGCGACGCATTCGGCACCTTTGCCCGCGGCGACGTGGCGGAACACGACGAAAGCGTCATGCATCAGCCGGCCGTAACGGACGAAGCCGAGTGCATTGTGCTCGCCGTGACGGACGCACCGCTGCACTTCCGCAGTCCCCTCGTGCGTCTGGTGCAGCCGCTACTCGGCGTCTGATAGCCCTCCCTCGTCCTGCGCTCAGTTGTACCGCGCCGGCTCAGGCTTGCTTGGGGCAGGGCATCATCCGCGTGCGGCACGACACAACTGCCGGTAGGCCACATTCTCGGGCCGAATGGCTAGCCGAAAGCGCGCGCCCATAGTCTTCTGACGGCTCTTTCACGACGCAACGTCGGAGGACCTGTTGGCAAAGCGCACGGCGGCTGGGGCGAAGGCGAAGGGGGCGCGCACGCCGCGCCGGCGATCCGCGCAACGCGCCCGCAGCAGCCGCCCGGCTGCCAATGCGCGCACCACGCAGCGCCGGCCACGCAGCGTAGCGGCGCCGGCCATCCCCGCTCGCCTGGCGCATCCTGAATTCGAGCTAAAAGACGACGTCATCGAGCGGGCGCTACGCACCGGCGAGGACCGTGGCCTGCTGGAGGACTAC
>CAIVPW010000226.1 GCA_903907895.1 uncultured Alphaproteobacteria bacterium | reverse complement strand
GGCGGCGTCATCGTCAAGAAGGCCGGCCCGGTAAAATCCGTGCGTGACCTCGTCGGCAAGACCGTCGCGGTTTCCGGCGGCGCCAACGACAAGAGCTATCTGCTCCTGCGCGTCTGGACCAAGGCCAACGTCGGCCAAGACATTGCCCAGGCCGCCAAGGAAGTGAAATTTGCGGCGCCACAGCTGGTGAACGACGCGCTCGAAAAAGGCGAAGCCGACGCCACCATGAACATGTGGAACTGGAACGCTCGTTTGCTCGCCAAGCCCGAATACGGCGAGTTGATCGGCACCGACAAGATTCTGGCCGAACTCGGCGTTGCGCGTCCGATGCCGTTGATCGGTTGGGTCTTCAAGGAGGGCTGGGCGCGCCAGAACGCCGACCTCGTGAAGCGCTTCCTGACGGCTTCGGTCGCCACCAAGCAGGTGCTGCGTACGGACGACGCCGCCTGGACCGCGCTGCGTGATCGCATGGGTGCGGCCAATGACCCGGCGCTGTTTACCTCGCTCCGCGACCAGTATCGCCGTGGCATTGTCACGTCGTACACCGCGGAGGACCGCGCCGCCGCCGAGAAGGCGTTCACCATCCTGGCCGACATCGCCCCCGAGGTGACGGGTTCCAAGACCATGGCACCGGGCACCTTCTACGGCGGCTTCACTTTCTAGGCTTGCCGGTTTCCGTGGTTGGGGTAGTTACTAGGGCGTATGACAGCAGAAGTTGGAGTTAGGGGCCGCGCATCGCGGCCCCTAACTTCCGCCGCCTTTGCGCTGCCCTTCGGGGTACGCGCCGCCTCCCTGATCCTATTGGTGATCCTGTGGGAGGCCGCCGCCTGGGCCATGAGTTCGCCCAGCGTCGCGCACCTATTGGAGTCCGTCGGCTTCGATCCGCGCGATCAGTACGCTCTCGTCCGCAACCGCATCTATTTCCCGGCGCCTGGCCTGATCTGGCTGTGGCAGGCGTTCATTGCCTGGATGGGCGGCACCACCGTGCCGCCGAGCAGCACCGTGCTCGAAGCGCTGTGGCATGCCGCGACGACATCGAGTGGCCTCACCAAGAACCAGATGTCGTTCCTTGGCTACACGTTTACGACCACCGACTTGTGGTTCAACATTTGTCAGACCCTCTACCGGGCCACGATCGCGTTCGTGATCGCGATGCTCGTCGGCAGCATTGTCGGCATCGCCCTCGGGCGCATGAAGGCGCTGAACCGCTTCTTTGACGGCTGGGTTCTGCTCGGCCTCAACATGCCGGCGCTGGTCGTCGGCATCCTTTGCTACATCTGGCTCGGCCTGAACGATCTCGCGCTCATCGTCGCTGTAGTCATCAATAAGATTCCGCTCGTCGCCATCACCACGCGCGAAGGCGCTGCCGCAGTGCAGCCCGACCTTTTGCATGTCGCCCGCGCCTTCCGCCTATCGCCGCTCACGACCATGCGGCGCGTATTCCTGCCGCAGATGTACCCGTACTTCATGGTCGCGGCGCGCAACGGCATCGCCCTGATTTGGAAGATCGTGTTGGTGTACGAGTTGTTGGGACGTTCCAATGGCGTGGGCTTCATGCTCGCCAACAGCTTCTCGGAACTCAAGGTCGGCCAGTTGCTGGCCTATGCCATCGCGTTCATCGGCGTAGTGATGCTGATCGAAGCGTTCATCGTGCGGCCTCTCGAACGGCGGGCAACCAAATGGCGGATGTAGCTGCGCTCTCCGTCGATCTCCGCCGCAAGCTCTTCTCGTCGCCGAATGGCGGCGAGTTTACCGCGATCGCCGGGCTGCGCTTCTCCGTCTCGCGCTCGCAGTTCGTCTGCATCGTCGGCCCGTCGGGCTCGGGCAAGACCACGCTGATGAACATCATTTCGGGGCTGGACACGACGTACGACGGCGAGGTTCGCATTGCCGGTCACGAGCCGGGCACCGGGCCCCGTCTGGGCTACATGTTCCAGTCGCCGCGGTTGATGCCGTGGCTGACGGTCAAGCAGAACGTGGAACTGGTGGCCACCCATCGGGCCATCAGCCAAGGCATGCCGGACCGCTTGCTGGAGGCCGTCGGGCTCGGCGAGTTCCGCGACGCCTATCCCAATCGCCTCTCGGGTGGAATGCAGCGTCGTGTTGCGCTGGCGCGGGCGTTCGTGAACGAGCCGCCGCTGTTGTTGCTCGATGAGCCGTTCATTTCGCTCGACGTGCCGGTCGCCAACCGTCTGCGCGACCTGCTGCTCGCGCAGTGGCGCGAGCGCGGCGCTACCATCGTATTTGTCACGCACGACCTGCGCGAGGCGTTGCAGCTCGGCGATCGCGTGCTGTTCATGTCGCCTAGCCCCGGCCGCGTCGTGCTGGACATCGACGTGCCCCTTCCGCGTCCGCGCGACCAGGAATCGGAAGAGATGGAATCCTTCCGCCACACGCTGCTCAGGGAGCACCCGACGATCCTCGCGGGCCTCGAAGAATCCAACCTGCAGGATGAGCGGCGCCTCATGCCGGCCGCCGCAACGGCATGACGGTGTCCGATATCGCACTCGCGGTCACCGACGTGGTGAAGACCTATGGTCCGAACCGCGCGCTCGATGGCGTCAGCATGTCGGTGCGGCGCGGCGAGTTCGTGGCGCTGCTGGGGCCGAACGGCGCTGGCAAGTCCACCCTGTTCCAGTTGCTGTCCGGACTATTCACGCCGAACGCAGGCACCATCGAGGTTGCCGGGTTCGACATTCGCAAGAACGCCGTGCCCGCCCTGTCGAGCCTGGGCATCGTCTTCCAGGCACCGACTCTCGACCCGGAGCTCTCCGTCCTTTCGAATCTCAAGTTCCATACCGAGTTGCACGGCATTCCGCCGTCGATCGCCCGCGCGCGCATTGCGACCGAGCTTGCGCACGTTGGGCTCACCGAGCGTCAGAAGGAGCCGGTGCGCAACCTCTCGGGCGGCAACAAGCGCCGCGTTGAGCTCGCGCGCTCGCTGTTGCACGATCCCAGCATCCTCCTGATGGACGAAGCCACGGTCGGCCTCGATATCCGCAGCCGCCGCGAGATCCTCAACACCGTGTTGCGGCTGAAGCGCGAGCGGCAACTCGCCATCCTGTGGGCCACCCACCTGGTGGACGAGGCCGAAGAGGCCGATCGCATCATCGTCATGCTGAAGGGCAAGGTCGTGAAGACGGGAACGCCCGATGACCTGCGCAGCGACCTCGGCACCAAAACCCTCGGCGAGGCCTTCCTGAAACTCACGGACGGCGAGAGCGCCCAAGAAGCCGCTTAGCCCCGCTTAGGCTAGAATGGGCGCGAGCCAGTCCGCACCCCATCGTATTGTGCGGAGGCCGGGATTGCCGTGATCCGCATTTACTCCCTAAAGGGGCTGCTCCTAGCCCACAACCTTGCCTTCCTGTTGCTCATCGTGGTGACGGGCGTCATGGGCTGGGTAGGCGTCGGCTTGCGCCAGCAGGCGGCGGAAGAGGCAATACGCCTGAACACCCTCATGACCCAGGTGCAGGAAGCGCGCGGCGACGTCTACCGCCAGATGACCGAGGTGTTTAATCACCACTTCCTAGCCGCACCGCACGCTGTGACGGAGTATCTCGGCATCGGCCAGCGCATTACGCGCACCTTTCTGCGCATGGACGACACGGCGCGCAGCGCCGACGAGCGCGCAGCGATCGAGGAGCTCAAGGCCTCGTACCACCAGGTCCGATCGCGCACCGACGAGATCATGGCAAACCCTTCGCTCGCGTTCCGCCAGAACGACCAGCTAGCGGTATTCTTCACTGCCGACCTGCAGATGACCTGGGTTTCCGACTACGAGCGCGTCTTCAACGCGGCCGACGGTCTCCTGGAGATTGCGCAGACCGCCGAGCAGATGCGCGTTGCCACCCTCAACCGCAATACCGGCATCGTGCTCGCCATCCCGATCATGCTGGCCGCTGTTCTGCTCTTGGTCAGTAGCCTCTTCCTGCAGCGCACCTTCGTGCGTCCGATCGGTCAGGTACTGCGCGGGCTGGCTGCCTTCGCACGCGGCAACCTCGACCACAAAGTGCCCGAGCTCGGCAGCGCCGAACTCGTGACTTTGGAACGCGCGGTCAACCAGATGGCGTCCGACCTCGCTGCCAGCCGTGCCGCCCTGATCGCTGCCGAGCGCCAAGCGGCGCATGGCGCCCTGGTGCCCGTCGTTGCGCACAACATCCGCAACCCGCTGGCCAGCATCCGTGCCGCAGCGCAGGTGCTCGAAGGTTCGGACGTGCCGAAGGACGCCGTGCAGGGACTGCGCGACATCCGCGCCACCGTAGATCGTCTCGAGCGCTGGCTGACCGCACTGCTGTCGTACCTCAATCCGCTCAGGCTGGCCCGCACCGAGGCGCGGCTGAGCAACGTCGCGGATCAGGCGATTGCGCTGTTGCAGCCGCGCCTCGAAGCCAAGGGTATTCGTGTGCGGCGCGTCGGCTGGGACCTCAACGCGACTTGCTTCATCGACGTCCACCTGATGGAACAGGCCGTCTACGGCCTCCTGTCAAACGCAGTCGAGGCTTCGCCTCAAGATGGGCCAATCCTGCTGGCGCTGCGCCAGGCCGAATCAGCGGTACAGCTGGTGATTGCCGATCGTGGGACGGGGATGGCGTTCCGGCCCATGCCCGGCGACCTCAACCCTGGTCCGACCACCAAGAGCTACGGCAGCGGCCTTGGCATTCCCTTCGCCTTCAAGATTTGCGGGCTGCACGAGGGCATGCTTGAGTTCGCCGCGCGGGATGGCGGCGGCACCGAGGTCACCATCACGCTGCCGGCACACGAGCCGGCACGAAGCGCGGCATAGAATACAGGCATGAACGAATCAGCTCGCAAGATCCCGGATGCGGCGGCGGAACGCTCCGACTCGTGGCGCATTCTCATCGTCGAGGACGAGAGCATCTTTGCGCGCTCGGTGGCCACGGCGCTGCAGCGCGCCGGCCACGTCCCGTCAATTGCGCCGACGCTGGCCGACGCCCGTCGGCAATTGGGCACCAACAACCCCGAGCCGCCGGATCTCGTCATCCTCGACATGCGTTTGCCGGACGGCGACGGCTTCGATCTGCTGAGTTCCCTGTCCGAGGCGGGCGACTCAGCACCCACCACCATTGTCGTGACCGCCTACGGCGACATCAGCCAGGCGGTGAAGGCGATGAAGCTCGGCGCCGCCGACTACCTGAAGAAGCCAGTCGACCTGGACGAGTTGCTCGTCACGCTCGACAAGGTGATGCGTTCGGCACGCCTGCGATCACGCCTCAACTACTCGCATGCGCGCGAAAGCCGCAGTGCCGATGTCGGCGCGCTGATCGGCAACAGTGCCGCAATCCGCGACGCACGCAGGCAGATCGAGGTGATCGCCGCCATCTCGGGCGAGACGCCACCGACGGTGCTGGTGTTGGGCGAAACCGGTACAGGCAAAGACGTCACGGCCCGCCTGCTGCACCGCCTCAGCGCGCGCAAGGATCGCCCGTTCGTGCATGTCGACTGCGCCTCCTTGCCCCGGGACATCATGGAAGCCGAGATGTTCGGCCACGTGCGCGGCGCATTCACTAGCGCGCACACATCGCGCGCCGGCCTCATCGAGGCCGCTGAGGACGGAACGGTATTTCTAGACGAGGTCGGCGAGTTACCGGCTGAGCTCCAGGCGAAGTTGCTGAACGTTCTGGAGCGCCGCCGTCTGCGCCGGGTCGGCAGCACCCGCGAAGTGTCGATCGGTGCGCGCTTCATCGCGGCCACCAACCGCGATCTGGCCGACATGGTGGCGCGCGGCGAGTTCCGCGACGATCTGTTCTTCCGCCTGAATGTACTCAGCATCAGCCTGCCGCCACTGCGTGCGTGCAAGGACGACATTGCGCAACTGGCACGCAACTTTCTCGAGGCCACGGCGAGGTCCTACGGGCGGCCGACGCCTGCGTTGCACGACGATGCAATCGCCGCACTCAGGGCCTACTCGTGGCCGGGCAATGTGCGCGAGCTCAAGAACGTTATAGAGCGCGCCTCGCTCCTGTCGGGCCCTGAGGGCATTCACGCGGACTCCCTCGACCTCGTCGGCCCGGTGTCTGCCCACCCTCGTGCCGCTCCGGCTGCACGCAGCCAGCCGCTGCCCGCTTCGCGCCGCCAGGACCCAGATCTGCAGACCCTCGCCGGGGCCGAACGCGACCTGATCGTTGCGGCGCTCGATCAGACCGCCGGCAACACCTCCGAGGCGGCACGCCGCCTTGGCATCACCCGCATGGCGCTCCGCTATCGGATGGAAAAGTACGGCATTCGTTCCGGGGATTTCTCCCACCCCTAACCGCAGTGGTGGCTACAGGCAACCACCTGACGCTCCGGCGGCTCCCTAAGTGATTGAAAAGGCATACATTTGCGCCCGGCTTGGCGTGGCATAGGCCTTGCCAATGGCTGTCATTGGAAATTGCAATCGGGACGCGGGGTCCTGATTCCGCGCCTCGCCGTGCTTGGGGCGCCCATAGGAGGGATGATCATGAAGTTGGTTCGCACTTTGGCTGCTGCTCTGGTTCTGAGCGGCGCGGCCACCGGCGCAATGGCGGCCGGTAACCTGACCACCGGCGCCACCGTCGTGAAGATCGACATGCTGCCGGACAAGAAGTTCTCCACCAACGCGATCGAGATGGAGACGGGCAAGTCTTACAACCTCGACATCACCAAGGTCGGTGGCGGCGAGTGGCGCTTCAATGCGCCGGATCTGTTCAACAACTCGTACATCTACCAGATCGCCATCGACGGGAAGGAGATCAAGACCCGTCACATCGATTTCCTGGAGTATGACGACACCGGAACGATTCGCATCAACCTCGTGCCGAACCGCATTGGCGCGTTCAAGTACTGGGTGACGGGCGAGGAAGGCACCATGACGGGCACGATCACCGTCAAGTAGCTCCGCTGTGGTTCTGCGGCCCTTGGTGGTGGTGACGACAGCCACCAAGGGCGCTCCACGCCCGGCGCGGGTTGTGCCAATCGCCCTTACATCTGATTGGAATGGCCGGTGGGATGGCCCTTGCCTATAGTTGTCCGAGAAGCCAACGGCGCTGCGGGCGCGGCGCCGGTGTTTCGACCAAAGGGAGAGGGAAGTGAGACAGCTGATTCTCGGCCTGCGTCTGATCGCAGGCCTGCTCGCACTGGTGGTGGCTCCAACCGTAGCTCACGCTGCGGGCAACCTCGCTTCGCGGCCGATCGACATCAAGTTGGACATCGACCGCAACCTGAAGCCGTCTGACACCAACTACACGCTCGAGACGGGCAAGTACGTGCGCTGGACGATCACCAACAACGCGCCCGGCGAAGAGCTTCAGATCATGGCGCCCGACCTGTGGCGCAACTCCTACCTCGAGCACATCTCGTTCGGGAACAACGAGGTGTTTCCGTTTGGCGTCTACGCGGTTGAGATCGACGAGGATCAGGAAGTGAAGATCTTCTTCGTGCCAATGCGCCCCGGCGACTACGACTGGTACATCAAGGGCCAGGAACAGCGTGGGCTGAAGGGCAAATTCATCGTCCGCTAGGCGAGACCGATAACGTACGGGAGGGTACGCACGTGACGCAGCCGCTTTGGACCCCCAATCGCCGCAGCCTTTTGCAGTCGGCCGCCGCAGGCGCCGCGCTGGCTACGGCTCCGATCGTTCCGACGGGCCCGTTCGGCGCGCATTCTGCGCGCGCGGCCGGCACGGGGCGCATCTACATCAGCCACGAGAAATCGCACGAACTCGCCGTACTCGACGGCACCACCTTCAACGTCGTGAAGCGAATCAAGACATCGCGCCGACCGCGCGGCATGGTCTTCAACCCGGCGCATACGCTGCTTTACGTGGCCTGCGGCGACGAGGACGTCGTCGACGTAATCGACGTCGCTAAGGAGACGGTCGTCGACTCGATCCCGACCGGGCCCTCCCCGGAGGTGCTGACGATCAGCCCCGACGAGAAAACGATGTTCATTGCCAACGAGGAAGATTCCTCGATGTGGATCATCAGCATCGCCGACAAGGTGCTGCTGCACGAGGTCCCGTCGGGCGCCGAGCCCGAAGGCGTGCTCGTGACCCCGGACGGCAAGACCGTCTATCTGACGTCGGAAGTGGCCGACATGATCCACAAGGTCGACGTGGCCAAGGGCATCATCCTCGACAACGTCGTGGTCGGTACACGTCCGCGCCGCATGCGCGTGACGCCCGATCAGAAGGAACTGTGGATCACCTGCGAGCTGTCGGGCGAGGTCTATATCGTTGACGTCGCAAGCTACAAGGTGACCGACGTGCTCAACTTCCTGCCGCCGGGCTTCCGCCAGGTTGACGTGACGCCGGTGGGCCTCGAGATGACTGCTGACGGCAAGAAGGTATGGGTCACGCTCGGCCGTGCCAATCATGTTGCGGTCGTTGACGTCGCCACGCGCAAGATCGACCAGTACATTCTCGTCGGCTCACGGCCGTGGGGCATCACCTTTACGTCCGACGAAAAGACGGCGCTGATCGCCAACTGTCTGTCGGACGACCTCTCGATCGTCGACATCGCGTCCAAGCGGGTGCAAAAGTCAGTACCCACGGGTCGGGTACCCTACACGCCGCTCGTCAACGACCGCGTGGGCTGGGCGCCCGTCGGCAACTAGGCCCGTGCCATGAACGCTCGCACCACCCTTGGCGCTCTGCTTGCGGCGGCATGCTCCCTCTCCCTCGCCGCGTCGGTTCCAGCGTATGCGCAGGTTGCGGCGCCTGCCGCTCCCGCGGGGGCCGCACAGGCACAAGCGACCAACTTCAAGATCGGCTACCTCGAGATCGAGGACGACCCGCACTACGATCGCGAGTTCGTCTATGCGCTGACGATGCCCGACAAGACGCGGGTTCGCATTCCTGCGGTGCCGCGCTACCGGCCGCTTGCCGGTGCGAAGCTCGGCATCGATGAGGCCAACCAGACCGGGCGCTTTACACGCGAGACCTACGACCTCGTTCCGCACGCCGGCCCCGACGCGAAGGACCTCATCGCCTGGATCGAAAAGGCGCGGACCGAGCAGGGTGTGAACTTCTTCCTGATCGATGCGGACACCAATGTCATCCGCGAGGTGTCCCAGGCGGTGCGCGGCCAGGACGTCATGCTGTTCAATGTGTCGAACCACGACGATCGCTTGCGCGGCCAGTTCTGCGCCCAAAACCTCGCGCACACCGCACCCAGCTACAACATGCTCACCGATGCCGTGACGCAATACCTAGTCTACCAGGGCTGGGTGAACATTCTTCTACTGACCGGCCCGCTGGCAGAAGACGCCAAGCTTGCGGACGCTCTCAAGCGTTCAGTGCGCCGCAACGGGGCGCGCCTGGTGGAGGAACGCAAGTTCATCGCCAGCAATGACCCGCGCCAGCGCGAACAGAACAACACGCGCCTGCTCACCGGCGGCAATCGCGACTACGACGTGGTGTTCCTTGCGGACACGGACGGTGAGTTCGCGCGCACTTTCCCCTATCAGACGGTGCGCGCACGGCCCGTGGTTGGCGCCTCAGGCCTGCAGCCCGAGCAGTGGCACTGGACGTGGGAGCGCCAAGGCGCGCCGCAGCTTTCCAGCCGCTTCCACACCGCAACCAACCGCCTCATGTACGGACCGGATTGGTCAGCCTGGGCCGCCGTTCGCGCGCTGGCGTTGGCACAGTCCAAGGCGAAGAGCCTCGACTACCGCGCCATCCGCGAATACGCCCTTTCGGACCAGCTCCGCTTCGACGGCTACATGGGAAGTCCGCTGGATTTCCGCAGTTGGGATCATCAGCTTCGGATGAACGTGTTCCTGACGCTGCCGAACGCCGTGATCGCCCGCGCCCCGATGGACAAGTTCGAACACGCGGTCAACGACCTCGACACGCTCGGCGTGGACAAACCCGAAACCACCTGCAGGCTCTGACCGTGACCAGCACCGCGCAGCCGGCGGCCGACGCCGGAAATGGCACTGCGCTCGCGCGCCGTACGTCGCCGCTGTTGCATTGGGCGCTCGCGCTCTACGCCATCTCCGCGCGCGAAATCGGCAAGTTCATCCGCCAGCGCGGACGCTGGGCATCCGCGCTGATCCGGCCGATCCTTTGGCTGGTGGTATTTGCGGCCGGCATCGGCAGCCTGCTCGGCATCTCGATCGTGCCGCCCTACAAGACCTACGTGACGTACCAGGAGTACATCATGCCGGGGTTGCTCGGCATCGTGCTGCTGTTCTACGGCATGCAGTCGTCGCTCTCGATGGTCTACGACCGCGAGATGGGCATGATGCGCCTGCTGCTCACCGCACCGTTGCCGCGCTGGTCGCTGCTGCTGTTCAAGCTCCTGGGTGCCAGCTTCCTGTCGGTGCTGCAGGCATACGCGTTCTTGCTCATCACCTATGGCTTCAGCTTCCTCTTTCCGCGTCTCACAGCGGCGCTGCCGTGGTCGGGCTGGCTTTACGTCCTGGTGCCGCTGTTCCTGGGCGCCATGATGTTGGCATCGGTCGGTTTGCTGCTCTCGGTCTACATCCGGCAGTTGGAGAACTTCGCGGGGGCGATGAACTTCGTCATCTTCCCGATGTTCTTCATTTCGCCCGCGCTCTACCCACTGTGGAAGCTGCGCGAGGTCGGTGCCGACGTGGTTTTCTGGGGCGCTCAGGTGAATCCCTTCACGCACGTCACAGAGCTAATCCGCTACTCCATCTATGGCGAGTTCAATGGGGTATCCCTGGCCGTGGTAGTGGGCGTGACCGCAGCATGCTTTGCCTTGGCTGCGGTGGGCTATGATCCCCAGCGGGGCATGATCCAGCGAATAGGCCGGTCGTCCTAGCCGGTCCCAACTCTGGCGGGCACACGGGTTCCCGCGTAGAATTCGGCCCCGCCGGGGCCGTTGGCCCCGAAGGGGAGGATTTCAGTATGGCTGCCCATCGCGACACGGCGATGCCGACGCGCCGCCGCGCGCTCACCATCTTTGGCGCTCTTGCCGGCTTGCCGCTGGTGGGCCTCGGCCTTCCCGGCCGGGCGAAGGCCGACGTGCAGCTGTTTACCTGGGAGGGCACCGCGCTCGGCGCCGACTCTTCCATCACGCTCGCCCACACGTCGCGCGAAGCCGCACAGAAGATCATCGATCTCGCAGTGGCGGAGGTGGAGCGCCTGGAGGCGATCTTCAGCCTGCATCGCCCGGATAGCGAACTCGCGCGCCTGAACGCAAACGGGCTCCTCGCGCGCCCCTCTACCGACATGCTGTTCCTACTGACGGAAGCGAAGCGCTACGGCGACATTTCGAACGGCGCATTCGATGTCACGGTTCAGCCTTTGTGGGCTCTGTACTCCGACCACTTCCGCCGCGACCCCAAGGATGAGACCGGTCCGGCTGCCAATGACATCAAGAAGGCGCTCGCGCTCATCGACTACCGTCGTATCGACGTGAACCCTTTGTTCGTGGCGCTCGATCGCAAGGGCATGGGCGTGACGCTCGATGGCATTGCCCAGGGCTACATCACCGATCGCGTGTCGGAGTTGCTGCGCTCGCACAACGTCACCAACGTGCTGGTGAACCTCGGCGAAACGCGCGCGCTCGACCAGCACCCCGAAGGCCGCCCCTGGCGCATCGCGCTCAAGGACCCGCGCGATCCCCAGCGCACCGAGCAGACGATCGACCTCTCCAACATGGCTGTCGCGACATCCGGCGGGTACGGCACCGTGTTCGAAGGCGAAGGCCGTTTCCACCATCTCTTCGACCCGCGCACCGGCAAGAGCGCTGCGCAGCACATCGGAGTCTCGATCGTGACGCCGCGCGCTACCCAGGCCGATGCGCTTTCCACCGCGATCTACGTGTCACCGGCGTCTGAAACTCAGCGCATCCTGAGCCGCGCTGGGAATGCCACGGCGCACGTCACCTACCCGGATGGATCACGCCGGACGTTCCGGGCGTAGACCTCCGCGCGCCGGAGTATTGTGAAGGGCCGCCGATCGGGCGGCCCTTCTTCGTTTGGAGCGACCGTTATGCGCATCGGTGTTCCGCGGGAGATCAAGAACAACGAATACCGCGTCGGTTTGACGCCCGCTGCCGTCGCCGAGCTGGTCCACCACGGGCACGCAGTCATGGTGGAGACCGGTGCCGGAGCAGCCATCGACTTTGTCGACGCGCAGTACGCGGCGGCCGGTGCGGAGGTTCTTCCCGATGCCGCGGCCGTCTTTGGCCGCGCCGAACTGATCGTGAAGGTGAAGGAGCCGCAGCCGTCCGAGGTCGCGCGCCTGCGCGCAGACCAGATCCTATTCACCTACCTGCACTTGGCGCCGGTACCGGATTTGGCACGGGGACTGATGCAGGCGGGCGTCACGGCGATCGCGTACGAGACCGTAACGGACGACCGCGGTGGCTTGCCGTTGTTGGCGCCGATGAGTGAAGTCGCCGGTCGCATGTCCGTGCAAGCCGCAGCCCACGCGCTGGAGATGGAGCAGGGCGGTCGGGGCCTGCTGCTGTGTGGCACCGCCGGCGTGGCTTCCGCGCACGTCGTGATCTTGGGTGGCGGCGTGGTTGGCACGAACGCGGCGCGTCTCGCCCTCGGGCTCGAGGCGCGC
>CAIVPW010000225.1 GCA_903907895.1 uncultured Alphaproteobacteria bacterium | reverse complement strand
TTCTGGAATCCGGAACACACGCCCGTGTCGGTGTGCCGCGCGAGCCGGGCGCGCCAGAAAGTTAGCAGTCTCCTCTTGTGTCTGCTAACAGAGGTCTTATATCCCTCGCGATCCCGCCGCCGGCTTCGCTGGGGCGTGGATTCATTCGCACACAGATTCTGGAGGAGACTGCATGTTCCGTCCGCTGCAAGACCGGGTGCTCGTTCGTCGCATCGAGGGCGAGGCCCGATCGGCAGGTGGGGTGATCATCCCCGACACCGCCAAGGAGAAGCCGTCCGAGGGCGAGATCGTCGCCGTGGGTCCCGGTACCCGCAACGACGACGGCACGCTGACCGCACTGGAGGTGAAGGTCGGTGACCGCGTCCTGTTCGGCAAGTGGAACGGCACCGAGGTGAAGCTCGACGGCGAAGAGCTGATCATCATGAAGGAGTCGGACCTGTTCGGTGTCGTCGAGCGCGACGCGGCCGAGACCAAGACCCCCGGTAAGAAGAAAGCCGCCTAAGGCGCCTCCCCACACAGAAGGAATTCACAGTCATGGCTGCTAAGGACATTCGTTTCCACGGCGACGCACGCGCCGAACTGCTGCGCGGCGTCGAGATGCTCGCCAACGCGGTGCGCGTCACCCTCGGCCCCCGCGGCCGCAACGTCGTGATCTCCAAGAGCTACGGCGCTCCGCGCATCACCAAGGACGGTGTGACCGTCGCGAAGGAAATCGAGCTGCCGGGCCGCTTCGAGAACCTCGGCGCGCAGATGGTGAAGGAAGTCGCCTCGCGCACGAACGACAACGCCGGTGACGGCACCACGACCGCCACCGTTCTGGCCGCCGAGATCGTGCGCCAGGGCATGAAGTCGGTCGCCGCGGGCATGAACCCGATGGATCTGAAGCGCGGCATCGACCTCGCGGTCACTGCGGTCATCGCCGACATCAAGAAGCGTTCCAAGAAGGTCGGCGGCACGGCCGAAATCGCCCAGGTCGCCACCATCTCCGCGAACGGCGATGTCTCGATCGGCAAGATCATCGCCGAAGCGATGGAGAAGGTCGGCAAGGAAGGCGTCATCACGGTCGAAGAGGCGAAGGGCCTCGAGACCGAGCTCGACGTCGTCGAGGGCATGCAGTTCGACCGCGGTTATTCCTCGCCGTACTTCGTCACCAACGCCGAGAAGATGGTGGCCGAGCTCGAGGAGCCGTACATTCTGCTCCACGACAAGAAGCTGTCCGGCCTGCAGTCGCTGCTGCCGGTGCTGGAGAAGGTCGTGCAGTCGGGCCGTCCGCTGCTGATCCTCGCCGAGGATATCGAGGGCGAGGCGATGGCCACCCTCGTCGTCAACAAGCTGCGCGGTGGCCTCAAGGTCGCCGCCGTCAAGGCGCCGGGCTTCGGTGAACGCCGCAAGGCCATGATGGACGACATCGCCGTCCTGACCGGCGGCACCGTCATCTCCGACGAACTCGGCATGAAGCTCGAAAGCGTGACCATCGACATGCTGGGCCGCGCCAAGCGCGTGCTCATCACCAAGGAACACACCACCATCGTCGATGGCGCCGGCAAGAAGAACGAGATCAAGGCGCGCGTCGAGCAGCTGCGCAAGCAGATCCCGGAAACCGAGTCCGAGTACGACAAGGAGAAGCTGCAGGAGCGTCTGGCGAAGCTCGCCGGCGGCGTTGCGGTGCTCCACGTCGGCGGCGCGACCGAGATCGAGGTGAAGGAAAAGAAGGACCGCGTTGACGACGCTCTGCACGCCACCCGCGCGGCGGTGGAAGAGGGCATCGTTGCCGGCGGCGGCGTCGCACTGCTGTACAGCGTGCGCGCGCTCGACAAGATCGAGGTCGCCAACGAAGACCAGAAGGTCGGCATCGACATCGTGCGCCGCACGCTGCAGGCGCCGGTGCGTCAGATCGCCGAGAACGCCGGCTTCGACGGCGCCGTGGTCGCGGGCAAGCTGCTCGAGAGCAAGGACAGCGACTGGGGCTTCGATGCGCAGAAGGGCGAGTACACCAACCTGGTGAAGGCCGGCATCATCGACCCGACCAAGGTCGTGCGCACGGCGCTGCAGGACGCGGCATCGGTCGCCGGCCTGCTGATCACCACGGAGGCGATTGTGGTCGATAAGCCGAAGGACGAGGCCGACGCCCACGCTGGCCACGATCACTAAGCCGAAATCTTAGTATCTGCCCGGGGCCAACCTCAGGCAGCGAATGTAACGACACCCGACGTAACCTTGGCCTACGGTGGGCTTCCGAGAGATCGGAAGCCCACCTTTCTTTGGAGTTAAGTCCAGGGGATGTCCGCCGTCGCAGTGGATCTCACCAGCGCCCGCCGGGCCGAGATGCTCCAGGTG
>CAIVPW010000224.1 GCA_903907895.1 uncultured Alphaproteobacteria bacterium | reverse complement strand
TTCGGACTTTACGACATGGGCGGCAATGCCGCCGAATGGGTCGAAGACTGCTTCAACCCGACCCTCGAAAAGGCACCGCGCGACGGTACCGCGTGGCTCGATGGTGACTGCAACCGCCGCATCGTGCGGGGTGGCGCCTGGCACGATGAGCGCCTGTTCCTGGCAGGGTTCCGCGAGGGCTGGCCGGTCAAGACCCGCATCAACGACATCGGCTTCCGGATCGCCCGGTCCCTGCCCGAATAGGCGGCCATCCCGGCCCGGTTCGCACTGGCCCCGATTTCACACTCACAACGCTGTGATCTCACCGCGTACCCGGGACCGCCGTGTGGCACTGCCGCACTCTGGACTCGGGTGTATATTGCCGCCGAACGGATGGGGCGTTCTTTACGCCCGCAGAATCCGCAGGACCGGGGAGGGTTTCTGATGTCTTTGCGTACACTCGCAAGCTGCACTCTTGCGCTCATGGCGCTGGGCGGTATCGCCCAGGCCGATGAGACGGCACCGGCGGTGCTGGCCACCGCCTGCTTCGCCTGCCACGGCATGGATGGCAAGAGCCCGGGTCAGATCCCGTCGCTCACCGGCAAAACGAAGGAAGCCTTTTCGACCGCGATGAAGGGGTTCAAGACGGACCAGATCCCGGCGACCGTCATGAACCGTCTCGCGAAGGGCTACACCGACGCCGAGATCGAGGCGCTCGCCACCTTCTACGCCAACCTGAAGTAGCCGCGGGAGGAACGCACATGCACAAGATCAATTCCCGCCGCGACGTACTCAAGCTCGCTGGCGCTGCAACGCTGGCCGGCATGCTGCCGTCCGGCAAGGCCTTCGCACAGGCTGCCGGCAACGTCGTCGTCATCGGCGGCGGCTTCGGCGGCGCATCCGCCGCGCGCTACCTGAAGCGCATGGGTGTCAACGTCACGCTGATCGAGGCGAACGCCACGTTCAGCACCTGCCCGTTCTCGAACACGGTGCTCGGCGGCTTCGGCAAGATGGCCGACATCACGCACAACTACGACGGCCTGAAGCGCGCCGGCATCAACGTCATCACCGGCACGGTGACCGGCATCGATGTGGCGCAAAAGCGCGTCACGGTGCAGGGCAACACCACGCCGATCCCGTATGACCGCATGGTCGTGTCGTCGGGCATCGACTTCAAGTTCACGGGTGCAGGCGCCCTTGCCGGCTATGACGAAGCCGCGACGGAAAAGATGCCGCACGCCTGGAAGGCCGGCCCGCAGACCGAATTGCTGGCGCGTCAGCTGACGGCGATGCCGGATGGCGGGACGTTCATCATGACGATCCCGAACAACCCATACCGCTGCCCGCCGGGGCCGTACGAGCGCGCCAGCCTCGTCGCGCACTACTTGAAGACCAACAAGCCGCGCTCGAAGATCCTGCTGCTCGACGGCAAGGAGACCTTCTCCAAGCAGGCCCTGTTCCAGGGCGCGTGGCGCGAGCTGTACGGCAACATGATTGAGTGGGTCGCGTTCGGCCAGGGCGGCAACGTCTCCCGCGTCGATCCGAACACCATGACGGCGTTCACCGACTTCGGTCAGCACAAGGGCGACGTGGTCAATGTCATCCCGCCGCAGCGCTCGGGCCGCGTCGTCGACCTCGCCGGCCTCGCCACCGGCGACTGGTGCAACGTCAACCAGGCGACCTTCGAATCGCGCACGGTGCCGGGCGTCCATGTCATCGGTGACGCCTGCGTCGCCGGCGCCATGCCGAAGTCCGGCTTCTCGGCCAACAACCAGGCCAAGGTGGCCGCCGCGGCGATCGTCGCGTCGCTGCGCAATCAGCCCGCGCCGAGCCCGTCGCTGATCAACGTCTGCTACAGCCTGGTGAACCCGGACTACGGCATCTCCGTCGCCTCGGTCCACCGCGTCGGCGAAGACGGCACCATCATCTCGGTGCCGAACTCGGGCGGCACCAGCGCAGCCAACGCTTCGGCCGACGTGCGCAAGCTCGAAGCCGAGTATGCGCGCGGCTGGTACAAGAGCATCATGCAGGAGATGTTCGGCTAATTTCCACGCCCACACGAACCGCTAAGAAGCGCCGCACTTCCAAGTGCGGCGCTTTTTGCTAGGCTGCGCTCCATGGTCCGTCTTGTCCTCGCCATCGCATTGCTGGTTGCCGCCGGGACCGCCGCGTTTGCCCAGCAGCAGCCGGCGCCGCGGGTCATCGAGGTCAACACGCCGCCCCTGGTGCCCTACCGCATCGTCGGCAACACGATCCCCGAGCCGCTCACCGCCCAGCCCGGCGACCCGGTGCGCGGCAAACGCGTCGTCACCGATGCGACGAACGGCACCTGCGTTCTTTGTCATGCGATGCCGCTGCCGGAGGAGCCGAACCACGGCAACATCGCGCCGTCCCTCGCCGGCATCGGCAGCCGCATTACGGTGCCGGAGCTGCGGCTGCGCCTCGTGGACGCCAAGCGCATCAACCCGGACACCATCATGTTGTCGTACTACCGCCTGCACGACCTGACGCGGGTGCAGCAACAGTACGTTGGCAGGACCTACTGGGCCGCCCAGGACGTCGAAGACGCCATCGCCTACCTGATGACACTGAAATGACGCGCACGCTGCTGCTGACCTTTTCGTTCCTGTGCAGCGCCCTGCTGCCGCCGCTCGCCCAAGCGCAGCAGTGGCCGCTGCCTGCGGCGCGCTTCGAGGTGGAGGGGCGCAAGTCCGGCTATTTCTATCTCGGCAGGCAGACGCAGATTCTGGAGGACGACGACTTCCAGAACCCCGGCATGTTCGCCGTCGAGGCGGGCTCGGCGCTTTGGCGCAAGGTCGAGGGTGAGGCAGGGCTTTCGTGCGCCTCTTGCCACAACAATGCCGCCGTCACCATGAAGGGCGTCTCGGCGCGCTATCCGCGCTTCGACGCCGAGAAGGGCGGCATCATCAATCTTGAATTGATGATCAACCGCGAGCGCGAGCAGCGCATGAAGGCGCCGCCGCTCAAGTACGAGTCCGAGCAGCTGATCGGCCTCACCGCCTACATCGGCTACCAGTCGCGCGGCCTGCCGCGCGCGATCGAGGTCGCCGGCCCCGCCGCTCCGTTCTACGAGAAGGGCAAGGAGTTCTTCTTCCAGCGCCGCGGCCTGACCGACATCTCGTGCGCCATGTGCCACGACGACCTCGCCGGCGCCAACCTGCGCGGCGACGTCATCAGCCAGGGCCAGATCAACGGCTTCCCGTTCTATCGCTTGCAGTGGCGCTCGATGGGATCGACCCACCGCATGTTCGAATGGTGCAACACCTCGATGCGCGCCGAACCGTACCCGTACGGCAGCGAGGAATATCTGAACCTCGAGCTCTACGTCGCTTGGCGCGGCCGCGGGCTGCCGGTGGAGACACCGGCGGTACGGAAGTAGCCGCTTCCTCCCCTTTCCAGGGGAGGAAGCACCTAAGCCACCTTCGCCAGCAGGTTCGCCAGCCCGGCGCCGAGCGCGGTGACTTCGGCGGCGATTGCCGCGTCCTTCAGCGAGCCGTCGTCGTTGAAGGATTCCTTTGCCTTGGTCAACGCCACCTGGTCCGGCAGCGCCGTCATCCGCAGCGCGGCGAGCGTCGCGCGCAGCTGGATGAGGCCGCGCACCCCGCCATAGATGCCGATCGCAGCGGACATGACCGCTACCCAGCGGCCCCGCGTGGCGGCGTAGGCCGGCTCCTTGCCCTCGCTGCGGGAGGCCCAGTCGAGCGCATTCTTCAGCACGCCCGTCATGCCCCAGTTGTATTCGGGCGAAGCGATCAGCAGGCCGGGGTGCCCGGCCACCAATTCCTTGAAGCGCTTGGCGTTGGCGGGAAAGCCCTGCGCCGCCTGCAGGTCCGCGTCATAAAGCGGCATGGGCAGATCGCGCAGATCGAGTTCGGTGACCTCGGCTCCCGCTTCGCGCGCGCCACGCACCGCGACGCGCAGCAGCTTCTTGTTGAATGAGCCTTCGCGTGTGCTGCCCGCGAATGCGAGTATCTTGATCGCCATGGATTCCCCCCCGCCGCTCGGTCGCCAACCATATCCCGAGGTGGCCCCGTTCGACACGCGCATGGTGGCGCGTGACTCGGGCCACGTTCTCTACATCGAGCAGGTCGGGCGCGCCGATGGCGTCCCGGCGGTCTTCCTGCACGGGGGCCCCGGCAGCGGCTGCCAACCGGCGCACCGCCAGCTGTTCGATCCGCAACGGTTCCGAGCGGTGCTATGGGACCAGCGCGGCAGCGGCCGCAGCACGCCAAGAGGATCGCGCACGGCCAATACCACGCCGCTCCTGGTCGCCGACATGGAGCACATCCGGACGCTGCTCGGCATCGAACGGTGGCTGGTCGTAGGAGGCTCCTGGGGCGCGACGCTGGCGCTCGCCTACGCCGAGGCACACCCCGACCGCGTCACCGGTCTCGTCTTGCGCGGCACGTTCCTGGGGACGCGCGAGGAGTGGCGCTGGGCGTTTGTCGATGCGCCGCGCATCATTCGCCCCGACCTGCACCAGGCATTGCTGGCGCTGCTGCCCGAGTCCGAGCGCGCCGACCTTATCGGGGCGCTGACGCGGCGCCTGTTCCACCTCGACCCACTGGTGCACCAGCCCGCCGCCGTCGCCTGGGGCGAATTCGAGCGCGTGCTGTCGGAGGTGAACGCCAGCCCGCCGGTGCCCCTGCCCGCCTCCCTGAGCGCTCCGCTTGGCGGCCGCAGCGTGCCGAACACGCCGTACATCGAAGCGCACTACTGCGCCCACGACAGCTTCCTGCGCCCGCGACAGCTGATGGACGACGCCTACCGCCTGCGCGGCATCCCCGGAATCATCGTCCAGGGCCGCTACGACCTTTTATGCCCGCCGCAGATTGCCTACGCGCTGCACAAGGCGTGGCCCGGCAGCGAACTGCGCATCATTGAAATGGCCGGCCACGCCATCTCCGAACCGGGCATCCGGCCGGCGGTGATGCAGGCGATCGAGGATTTGGCGCCGAAATCGTGACCGTCAGGCCCGGGCCTGACGGTCACGGGCTACAGGCCCGAACTCGTCAGCGACTGTGCCGCCGGCGTTTCGTGGATGCCGCACTCGTCCTTATCCTTGCCGCGCCAGCGGCCGGCGCGCATGTCTTCGCCGGGGGCGACGCGGTCGGTGCACGGCATGCAGCCGATCGAGAGGTAGCCGTCCTCCTCGAGCGGGTGATGCGGTAGCTTGTGCTCGGCGAAGTACTCGTCGAGCAGCTCCTTGCTCCAACTTGCCAGCGGATTGATCTTGATGCGTCCCTCGGACGCCTCAATCACCGGCAGCACGGCGCGGCGGCGGCCCTGGTAGCGCTTGCGGCCCGTGATCCACGCGTCGACCTCGGCCAGCGCGCGGTCCAGCGGTTCGACCTTGCGGATCTGGCAGCACAGGTTGGGGCGCTTGGAGAACAGCATGCCGTTCGGATCGAGCGCCTTCACGCGCTCCGGGTCGGGGCGGATCGTACGCACCTCGGTGAGACCGAGCATGTCCACCAGCGTGTCGCGATAGCGCAGCGTCTCGCCGAACAGCTTCTGCGTGTCGAGGAAGATGATCGGCAAGTTGCGGTCGATCTCGGACACCATGTGCAGAAGAACGGCGGCCTCGGTGCCGAACGAGGACACGAGCGCAATGCGCCCATCGAACTCGCCCATCATCGCCGCCATCAGCTTCTGTGCCGAGAGGTGTCCGTATTTATGGGAAAACGAGCGCACCTTCGCCTCGGCGGCAGCGATGCGCTCAACGGTAGGGGGGCGCGGGGCATCCTTCGGCGGCGGCACGTCGTCCGCTGCCGACAGGTCCTCGAAGTCGGGGCGCGACGGCTTCAACGCCTCGGCCATCTTCTTGCGCAGCGCGAGCGCCGGCCGGCGTGCGTCAGCACCCGGCTGGTAGAACACGGTGAATTCGCCCATCGCGGCCTTGTACTCATCGAGCTGCTTGGTGTCCTTCACCTCGATGGAGTTCACGCCGACGCGATTGAGGAACAGGTACTGATCGCGCAGGATGTGCCCGAACGCGCGCACTTCGCCCTGGTAGCCATGCTTGTCGCGCAAGAGGCGCGCATAGCTGAACGGGCGGCCGTCGCGAAACACCGGGAATTCCAACGCCACCACG
>CAIVPW010000223.1 GCA_903907895.1 uncultured Alphaproteobacteria bacterium | reverse complement strand
GGCGTGATCACGGTCGAGGAGGCCAAAGGCCTCGAGACCGAGCTCGACGTCGTCGAGGGCATGCAGTTCGATCGCGGCTACCTGTCGCCGTACTTCGTGACCAACGCCGACAAGATGCTGGTCGAGCTGGATGACCCGTTCATCCTGCTGCACGAGAAGAAGCTGTCGAACCTGCAGGCGATGCTTCCGGTCCTGGAAGCGGTCGTGCAGACCGGCAAGCCGTTGCTGATCATCTCGGAAGACGTCGAGGGCGAGGCTCTGGCCACGCTCGTCGTCAACAAGCTGCGCGGCGGTCTGAAGATCGCGGCGGCGAAGGCGCCGGGCTTTGGCGATCGCCGCAAGGCAATGCTGGAGGACATCTCGCTCCTCACCGGCGGCACGATGATCAGCGAAGACCTCGGCATCAAGCTCGAGAATGTCTCGCTCGACATGCTCGGCAAGGCCAAGAAGGTCACGCTATCCAAGGAAGACACGACGATCGTCGGCGGCGGCGGGAAGAAGAAGGACATCGACGCCCGCGTCACGCAGATCCGCAACCAGATCGAGGAGACGACGTCCGACTACGACAAGGAGAAGCTGCAGGAACGCCTGGCGAAGCTCGCCGGCGGCGTTGCGGTCATCAAGGTCGGCGGCGGCTCCGAGGTTGAGGTGAAGGAGCGCAAGGATCGCGTCGACGACGCCCTGCACGCCACGCGCGCTGCAGTGCAGGAAGGCGTTGTGCCGGGCGGCGGTGTCGCTCTGCTCTATGCCACCCGCGTGCTCAAGGGGCTGAAGGGCGAGAACGACGACCAGAACGTCGGCATCGAGATCGTGCGCAAGGCCCTCGAGGCCCCGCTGCGCCAGATCGTCGAGAACGCCGGTCTGGATGGCGCCGTCGTCGCCGGCAAGCTGCTGGAGCAGAAGGACGTGCGCTACGGTTTCAACGCACAAACCGAGGAGTACACCGACATGGTGTCCGCCGGCATCATCGACCCGACGAAGGTGGTGCGCACCGCGCTCACCGACGCCGCGTCGGTCGCCGGCCTGCTCATCACCACCGAGGCCATGATCGCTGACCGTCCGGAGAAGAAGTCCGCGATGCCGGCTGGTGGCGGCGGCGGCATGGGTGGCATGGGCGGGATGGACGACTTCTAAGCCGGCCAGCTCACGCATTGATCGAAGGGAAGGGGCCGGTGTTCACACACCGGCCCTTTTCATTTGCGCGACACCGCGAACGGCCCGAAGGCTTGTTGCGTCGGCATGAGTTCGAGCACGTTGACGTTGATGTGCGGGGGCAGGGTGGTGACCCAGAAGATGGTGTCGGCGATGTCTTCGCCGCTCAGGGGCTCGACGCCCTTGTAGACGGCGGCCGCCTTGGCCTCGTCGCCTTCGAAGCGCACGAGGGAGAATTCCGTTTCGGCCATGCCGGGTTCGATCACGGTGACGCGCACGTTCTTATCCACCAGGTCGGCGCGCAGATTGAGCGAGAACTGGTGCACGAACGCCTTGGTGCCGCCGTACACGTTGCCGCCGGGGTAGGGGTACGTGGCGGCGATCGAGCCCATATTGACGATGTGGCCGCGTTTGCGCTCCACCATGCCGGGCAGTACCGCGCGGGTGAGGATCGCGAGACCCCGCACATTGGTGTCGATCATCTGAATCCAATCGTCGAGCTTGGCGCGATCGGCGGGCTCAAGGCCCAGCGCCAGGCCGGCGTTGTTCACCAGGATGCTGATTTCGCGGAACGCAGGCGGTAGGTGGGCGACGGTGTTGAGCACCGCTTGCTCGTCGCGCATGTCGAGCTCGGCGACGTGCAGGCGGTCCCCCAGCTCCTGACGCAGCGCCGCGAGGCGATCGCTGCGGCGGCCCGTGGCAATGACCCGCGCACCGGCACGGGCGAACTTGCGGGCGGTTGCTTGGCCGAAGCCCGAGGTGGCGCCGGTGACCATGACGACCTGATCG
>CAIVPW010000222.1 GCA_903907895.1 uncultured Alphaproteobacteria bacterium | reverse complement strand
CGACCGGTTGCTGCTGGACGTTTAGGACAGTAGAAAGCGCGCACGACGCGCGACTCTCGGAAGGACCGCAGTGCCCATGGCTGATGCCACGTACGACCTCGTAGTCCTCGGTGCCGGTCCCGGCGGCTACGTGGCCGCCATCCGCGCCGCCCAGCTCGGCATGAACGTCGCGGTGGTGGAGCCGCGCGAGCGGCTTGGTGGCACCTGCCTCAACATCGGCTGCATTCCCTCCAAGGCGCTTCTGGTGTCGTCGCACCTGTATGCCGATGCATCCAAGAATTTCGCACAGCACGGCATCCTCGCGTCCGGCATCTCGCTCGATCTCGCCGCCATGATGGCGCGCAAGGACAAGGTCGTGGACCTGTCCACCAAGGGCGTCGCGTTCCTGTTCAAGAAGCACAAGATCACCCATGTGCGCGGCACCGGCTTCATCGCCGCGCCGGGCAAGGTCGAGGTCACGCCGGTGGGCGGCGGCGACAAGCAGGTGGTGAACGCCACGCGTATCCTCATCGCCACCGGCTCGAACCCCACGACATTGCCGGGCATCGACATCGACGAGCAGCGCATCGTCACGTCCACGGGTGCGCTGGCGCTGCCTCAGGTGCCAAAGCGCATGGTGGTGATTGGCGGCGGTGTCATCGGCCTGGAGCTCGGTTCCGTCTGGCAGCGCCTTGGTGCCGAGGTCACGGTCGTCGAATACCTCGATCGCATCCTGCCCGGCATGGACAAAGAGGTCGCGACCATGGCGCAGCGCCTGTTGGGCCGTCAGGGCCTGCAGTTCCGCCTGTCCACCAAGGTGACCGCCGCCAAGGCCTCGAAGGACGGCGTGTCCCTTACCGTGCAACCCGCTGGCGGCGGCGACGCCGAGGCACTGGAAGCCGACGTCCTGCTGGTTGCCGTCGGACGCCGCCCGAACACCGCGGATCTTGGCCTCGAAGCCCTGGGCGTCGAGCGCGACAAGCAGGGCTTCCTGCCGGTGAACGCCGCGTTCCAAACCAATGTGCAGGGCATCTACGCGATCGGCGACTGCGTCCCAGGTCCGATGCTGGCGCACAAGGCGTCAGAAGACGGGGTCGCCTGTATCGAAACCATCTCGGGCCGCGTCGCCCACATCGACTACAACACCGTGCCTGGCGTCGTGTACACGTTCCCCGAGATCGCCTCGGTCGGCCGCACCGAAGAGCATCTCAAGGCCGACAACGTCGAATACGCCGTCGGCAAGTTTCCCTTCACCGCCACGCCGCGTGCCCGCGCCAACGGCCACAGCGACGGCTTCGTCAAGATTCTCGCCGACAAGCGCACGGACCGTGTACTCGGCGTTCACATCGTCGGCTCGGATGCGGGCGAGATGATCCACGAAGCCGTGCTGTGCATGGAGTTCGGCGGCTCGGCGGAAGACATCGCTCGCACCTGTCACGCCCATCCCACGCTGTCCGAAGCCGTGAAAGAGGCGGCGCTCGACGCATTGGGCCGCGTCATCCACATGTGACGGAACCTCCCCTGCAGGGGAGGCGTGCTACGCGCGCGTCTTGGCGCGCGGATGCGCGCTTTGGTACACCTCGAGCAGACGCTCGGCGTCCACCTCCGTGTACTTCTGAGTCGTGGACAGCGACGCGTGTCCCAGCAGTTCCTGGATCGTGCGCAAGTCGCCCCCTGCCGACAGCAGGTGAGTCGCAAAGCTGTGCCGCAGCGCGTGCGGCGTCGCGGTGTCCGGCAAGTCCAGCCGCGCACGGATGGCCCGCATCTCGCGCTGCACCACGCCCGCCTGCAGCCGCTTGCCGTGCGTGCCAACGAACAACGGCCCGTCCGGCGCCAGGGCGAAGGGGCACGCGGCGAGGTACGCCTCGACCGCCTTCTGCACCGCCGGCAGAATGGGCACCAGCCGCTGCTTGTTGCCCTTGCCGGTGATCACCACGCTCTTGCCGAATGGGGCCGCTGCCCGCGGCAACCCCAATGCCTCCGAAATGCGTAGGCCGCAACCGTACAGCAGTGTCAGCAGCGCTGTGTCGCGCGCCGCGACCCACGGCTCGCGTGCCGTTGCGGCCTCGGTCAGCACGTCCTG
>CAIVPW010000221.1 GCA_903907895.1 uncultured Alphaproteobacteria bacterium | reverse complement strand
TAGTTGACGTCGCGCATGATGCGCTCGACCGACAGGAACGCGTCTGCTGCGGTCGGGATGTAGTGCATCGCCAGCACGATGCCGGTCGCGATCTGGAAGACGAGCGCGATGCCGGCCAACGAGCCGAAGTTCCACATGTAGCTGAGGTTCTTCGGGCTCGGATAGTTCGTGCCGACGGCGTTGTTGATCCAGTTGAATACCGGCAGGCGGTACTCGACCCAGCCGAGGACGCCGCGCAGCTTCAGCTCGCTGTTGAGACCGAAATTGTCATGCCCGCCAGCCATCTGCTCAGCCGATCCGCACGAGGGTGGGAGTGAGGAAGGCGTACTGCGGCACCGGCAGGTTCTGAGGCGCCGGACCTTGGCGCACGCGCGCCGCGGTGTCGTAGTGCGAGCCGTGACAGGGGCAGAAGTAGCCGCCGAAGTCACCCTTCGGATCGGTCTCTTTCTGTCCAAGCGGAATGCAGCCCAGGTGCGTGCACACGCCGACGACGATCAGCCATTCGGGCTTCGGGGCGCGCGCCTCGTCGGGCTGCGGATCGCGCAAGGAGTCGACCGGCACGGCGCGTGCCTCGGCGATCTCTGCGGGCGAGCGATGGCGGATGAAGACGGGCTTGCCGCGCCACATCACGGTGAGCGACTGGCCGACGGCGATGCCGGAGATGTCGACCTCGATGCTGGCGAGGGCCAGGGTGTCGGCAGCAGGGTTCATCTGATCGATGAAGGGCCAAGCAGCCGCACCTACGCCGACGGTGGTCATTGCCCCCGTCGCGATGTACAGGAACTCGCGCCGCGACCCGTCGTTAGACATTGGGCCGCCGCTCACTCCGGTCTTCCACCAACGAAACCCTCGAACAACGTACCAGGGGTCGCGCCTAAAGTAGGTGGAACCCCCAAAATTCGGCGCGGAACGTCTCACGGTTTGCCCGGCATGTCCAGGCGGCGAAACAGCGCAAGCTTGATGCAGAGCAAGGACGCTGCGGGCCGATCCCGCTAACAATTCTCGACGCAAGGAGTACCCGTTGACCGCACCCAGGCCCGCAACGACCACCCCCACGCGGGCGCGCGCGCCCGAACAGCGCAAGGAAGCCGCCTCGCAGTGGTTCCAGTCGCTGCGCGACCGCATGTGCGCAGAGTTCGAGAAAATCGAGGATGAGCTGACCGGCATGGGCCGCGATCAGCCCGCCGGGCGCTTCGAGCGCAAGGCGTGGGAGCGGCCGTCCGAGCAGGGGCATGGCGGCGGCGGCGTTATGTCGATCATGCGCGGGCGCGTATTCGAGAAAGTAGGCGTGAACTTCTCGGAGGTGAGCGGCGAGTTCAGCCCTGAGTTCCGCGGCCAGATCCGGGGCGCCAAGGACGATCCGCGCTTCTGGGCGTGCGGCATCTCGCTGGTCGCGCACATGCGCTCACCCCTGGTGCCGGCGGCGCACATGAATACGCGCCACCTGGTGACAACGGCCGGCTGGTTCGGCGGCGGCGGCGACCTGACGCCCATGACACCCGATGCGACGGACACCGAGACGTTCCATGCCGCCTACAAGGCCGCGTGCGACCGCCACGACCCCGAGTACTACGCGCGCTTCAAGAAGTGGTGCGACGAGTACTTCTATCTGCCGCACCGCCAGGAGCCGCGGGGCGTCGGCGGCATCTTCTTCGACAACCTGGACACGGGCGACTGGGAGCGCGACTTCGCCTTCGTGCGCGACGTGGGCGAAGCGTTCCTCACGGCCTATCCGCAGATCGTGCGCCGGCACATGAACGAGCCGTGGACGGCGGCGCAGCGCGAGCACCAGCTGGTACGCCGGGGCCGCTACGTAGAGTTCAACCTTCTCTACGACCGCGGCACGACGTTCGGGCTCAAGACCGGCGGAAACGTGGAAGCAATCCTCATGTCACTACCACCGGAGGTGAAGTGGCCGTGAACTTCTGCAACCTGGTCCGTTAACCCTCTGCCTGTTGCCAAAGTGCCGCGGGCGGAGTGGAATAGGCATCGCGGGGTCGGCATACGGAACCGCATTCATGGAATAAGCGGCTGTGCGCCCGGCGGCACCTGGGGAGGACGCCTGTGGCACCAGTAGCGGGGCTGACCCAAGGTCGGCCCCGCTTGCTTTTTAGGCGCCCTCCGCGAGCGGCCACGCCACCCGCACACCTGTCGCGGAAGAACTTACCGGCCGGCACCGAACGAGCGTCCTGACGCGCGTCGGACCCTCCCGCCCCGCGGCAGTTTCCCAGCTATTTCAACGCAGGCGGCCGGCCGTGGGATGGCACGCGGATTGAATACTGAGGACCAACCCAGCGCTTTGCCCGAGCGCCCTCAAGCCAGCGGAGTTGCCCCATGACCGGATCCCACACCCTCCTCTCCAAGGAACGCGGGAGCGAGACGACCGTGGCCGGCCGCGAGGACGCCAAGACGGCCGTGGTGACGGCCGGCCCAGACGGCCTCGATATCCGCCTGCCCGTCCCCGACCCGCGCCAGGTCTATGATCTGCGCCGCATCGCCAAGCGCTACGAGCTGCGATCGATGTCCGGTACCGACGCCGTGCGCCTCGCGCGCGACCTGGTCGATGCCGGCTTCGAGGAGCCCGACGCGCTGGCGCTGACGCTGCCGATCTCGAGCCGCAACCTGATGAGCAAGATGGGCAAGGTCGCCAAGGCGCCGCGCATCGAGACGTGGACCGACCTCATGCTGCACCACACGCAGCAGCTGCACAGCTCGCGCGGCATGGACCGCAAGCGCCTCGACCAACTCGCGCGCATGGTCGCGCTCGCTGAAGTTCTGGCCGAAGCCGAGCAGCAGGGCCGCTAGCTGCCCTTCGCTGCGCGGCGCAATTCGCCGAGCAGTTCCTCGCGGCCGGGAACGAAGTCCCGGCCGATCCACCAGTCCTCCACCGCGCGCAGCAGCGTTCCGACCGCGGGCCCCCGTTCCACCCCGAGCGCCAGGACGTCGTCGCCCCGGAGCGGAAACTCGGGCACGCGCCAGGTTTGCCCGCCTTGCAGCAGCGCAGCGGGCGAAGTGCCCGTTTCGGCCGCGCGCAGATAGACCTGATCGACAAATGGCTCCAGGCCGAGGCGGTACAGGTGCGCCCGTATGGCGCGCTGGCCGGCGTCGATCGTGAGTTCCTTCTTTGCGGCGCGCACCAGGCGATTGCGGTCGCGCACCGACAGGCGTAACCGCCCGGCCAGCCCCTCCGCTTCGTGCGGCGTCACGTCCAGGACGGCTGCGAGCCGGCGGATGGGGTCCTTGTCGTCGATGCGCGTCAGTGCCTGCAGCCGGTCGACGTTCGTCGCCTCGGGCAGCACGACGTCGAGCACGTCTGCTTCCCGCATCAGGCGCAGGACGACCGCAGGATCGTCGGCACCAAGCAGCTTCAGCAATTCCTGCGACACGCGTTCCGCCGAAAGCTGGCGCAAGCCCTGCGCGTGAGCACGGCACGCACCGAGCGCCGCTGCATCGGCGGGCGGGCGGCCATAGTGCGCATGGAAACGGAAGAAGCGCAGGATGCGCAGATAGTCTTCGGTGATGCGGCGCGCCGGCTCGCCCACGAAGCGAACGCGCCGCGCCTGCAGGTCGGCCAAGCCGTCCACGGGGTCGTAGAGCGTGCCGTCGGCATCGGCATAGAGCGCGTTCATGGTGAAGTCGCGGCGCTGGGCGTCCCCTACCCAGTCGTCGGTGAAGGAGACTCGGGCGTGGCGGCCCGTTGTCTCGACATCCTTGCGCAGCGTGGTGATCTCGTACGGCTTGCCGCCGGAGACCGCCGTGACGGTGCCGTGCTCGACGCCGGTTGGCACTGCCTTCAGGCCGGCACGCTCGAGTGACGCGATGACCTGGGCCGGCTCGGCAGTCGTGGCGATGTCGATGTCGCTGACGGTGCGCCCGAGAATGGCATTGCGCACGCAGCCGCCGACGAATCTGGCCGGCAGCCCGTTCGCGGCGAGCGCCGCCATCACCGCACGCGTGCGCGGGTCGCTCATCCACTCCTGCGGCGGCAGCATCCCCGCCGGCGTCATTGCGGTAGGCAAACGACCTCGCCCGGCACGATGCGGCCATCGACGATGCGCGACGGCACGTAGGGACAGTCGGCATCGTTGCCGTCGAAGATGGCGGCCGTGACGAATCCCATGAGCACCAGCACGAGGCCGGCGGACGTGAGCCAGATCAGCGGCGCGTCGCGCCACTTGGAATCGTTCTCGTGCCCCCGCGCCCGCCGGCGGGCAAGCAGGAGCCAGCCGCCGTAGACGATGAACGGCAGCAGGAAAAGCAGCAGGTAGCGCAGTGTATTGCCGATCATGCGGCCGCCTTGTGAATGAGCCCGGCGAGGTCCACGAGGACGGCGGCCGTGGCGCCCCAAATCCGCCGTTCGCCGTGCATCAGAACGTAATAGGTGCGCGGGGCGCCGCGCAGCACGGCGGTTTCGCGCCGGTGGTTGGCGGTATCGAGGATGAACGACAACGGCACCTCAAAGGCGTCGGCCACTTCGGCATCGCACAGGGTGAGCGCGTAGCCTGGCCGCACGCGCCCCACCACCGGCACAACGGTGAAGCCGGTGCCGGTGCGCTGCTCGGGCATGCAGCCGAGGACATCGATGTGATCTTCCGAAATGCCGATTTCCTCCTGCGTCTCGCGCAGGGCGGTGGCGACGGCGTCGCGGTCGCCCGGCTCCACGCGGCCGCCCGGGAAACTGACTTGGCCTGGATGGTCGGTGAGGTGGGCGGCGCGCAGCGTGAGCAGCACGGTTGGCTCGGGCGCACGGTCCACCAACGGCACCAGCACGGCGGCCGGCGTCCCCGCCCGGCCGGCGGATGTGCTGGGCGCAGGCGCCAGGCGCAGGCGAATGCGGTCGAAGAGGTCCTCTGACGCCACGGTCCGCACAAGGTAGCATGAAGCGACCATGCCGGCCGCGCCTTCCCCTCAATACTTCCGGACTCCGGCCGAATTGCGCCGCTGGTTCGCCAAGCATCACGCCACCGCGAGCGAACTTTGGGTCGGCTTCCTCAAGAAGAGGCCGGGCGTAAAGACGCTGCTCTACCTCGAGGCGGTGGACGAAGCGCTATGCGTCGGCTGGATCGACGGCGTGCGGAAATCGGTTGACGCCGAGCGCTACACCAACCGTTTCACGCCCAGGACCGCCCGCAGCAAGTGGAGCGCCGTGAACATCCGGCGGGCCGCCGCGTTGGAGGCCGAAGGACGCATGACGGCCGCCGGCCGCGCCGCCTTCGCCAAACGCGACGCCGGCGGCGCCGCACAGTATTCTTATGAGCGTCAAACGGCGGCGCTGCCGGACGAGGCCCTCGCGGAGTTCCGACGCGACAAGAAAGCGTGGGCGTTCTTCACGGCCGCTGCGCCTTCCTACCAGCGCGCGGCGACGTGGTGGGTCGTCAGCGCCAGGCGCGACGAGACGAAGGCGCTCCGGCTGCAGCAGCTGATAGCCGACTCGGGCCGCGGGCTGCGGGTAGCACCCCTGCGGCCGCGGCGGCCCAATAGTGCATGACGCTTGTTGCTGAGAGAGCCTCCGTGCGGCATTACCCGTTTCGCCTTCTGCTGACCGCTGTGGTTTCGCTGCTGCCGTTCGTTGCGCCGGCGATGGCGCAGGACTGGAATGCCGCGGGCGCTGAAGTGTGGCGTGCAACCCTCGAGCGCAACCCACCGCTACGCGATCCGTTCTTCAACCGCGAGGTTGGCAGCGTTGCCATCCGCTTGCTGGATGCCTGGGAGCCGGCAATCACGGGCGATGACTGGCAGGTCGCCATCCTGGAACGAGACGAACCAGTCGCCTTCCTTCTGCCGGGCGGACGGCTTGGCGTGAGCGTCGGACTATTCGACCTGTTGGAGAACCAGGACCAACTGGCTGCCATCCTGGCGCATGAGATCGCGCACCTGGTGCTACGGCATACCGAGGCGCGCGCCGAACGTGCGTTGGCGACGCAACCGGCCGGGCCGGGCCGCGAGATCGCGGCGCTGCGGCGCGCAACAATCGAACCGGCGGCGGTGCCCTTCACGGCACAAGAAGAGGCGAGCGCCGACCGGCTGGCGCTCGAAGTGCTGGCGCGCGCGGGCTTCGATCCGCGCGAAGCCCTTTGGCTCAACGAGCACCTGGGCGAGGTCGAGGACACGCTTGGCTTTGCGCGGCTGCACGCCAAGCCGACCTTGCGTGCCGCCATCATCCGCGAGGCGGTAGGCCGCTAGCTCCACCCCTTTACCCCGGCCGTGGCGTAGCTCCGAGCCGACGGCTCGCGCACCTTTGCTGCAACCCCAACTGGCAGAGGTGCACGCCATGACCCGATTGCTCCGCCGCCCGCTCTTGACGTCGATCGCGAGCATGCTTCTGCCGATCACCTTGCTGGCCGCTGCGCCGCAGGCACTTGCCGCCAGCGACCGCGAGATGGGTGACGCGGCATGGGAGGAAATCCTGGCCGATAAGCGCGTCTCGCGCGATGCCAGGATGAACGCCACTACCGAGCGCGTGGCGCAGCGCATCATCCAGGCGGCCGAGGGCGATCCGGACGAATGGGAAGTGGCGGTACTCGAAGACGACACACCGAATGCGTTTGCCCTGCCCGGCGGCAAGATCGGCGTGCACACAGGCCTGTTCGTCGTGGTGGAGAACGAGGCCCAGCTTGCCGCCGTGATGGGTCACGAGGTGGGGCACCTGACCCGCAATCACCCGCAAGATCGCGTACGGCAGAACTCGCTCATCAACCTTGGGCTTGGCATCCTCGGCGGCGCCCTCGACCTTGGCCAGGGCGCGCAGCGGCTGGCAGCCACCGCGGCCACCCTCGGCCTCGTGCTGCCGTTCTCGCGCGACCAGGAGTTGGAAGCCGACCAGGTCGGCCTCGAGTTGATGGCCAAGGCAGGCTACGACCCGCGGGAAGCGGTGAAGGTCTGGGAGAACTTCGAGCGAGCCGGCGGCAACGGCGGGCCGGAATTCTTGAGCACCCACCCTTCACCCGGCAACCGCAGCCAGCGCCTTCAAGCCATGGTCGAAGATGTCATGCCGACCTATGAGCAGACGCGCCGCCAGGAGTGGAACAGCACGCCGGCGCCCCGCAACCGCGGCATCGACATCCGCGAGCCGCGCAACACGAACGGTGGCGGGGGCGGATTCGACATCCGCGACCGCTAGCGGACCACCGAAACGCGGCGGCAACATTGGACGAATTGGGCAGTTTTGCGGCAGTTCCACTGGGGATTGGTGCGGCCCTGCCAACAAGTCGTGAGTCGCGCCCGCCGGATGGGCCATGCTACGGTTTCCGTCCTGGCCGGCCGCGCGCCCGCGTGGCCATCCGGACCCGCGGCGGCCGACCGTCCCAGCATTCGAGCCTACGGGTGATGCCCGTCGGCGCACCGGATCGGCGGGGGCCGCTGAGAGATCCCGACAACCGGCGCGGAGCAGCATCCTGTGAGCATTCGCAATGAAGTTCGACCCTCGGCACAAGGGCCCGATGCGACCGTCGCTGAAGTCGATCAGGTTGGTACGCGCCTCGCCGAGGTAAAGCGCCGCGTCGGGGACGTAATTTTTGGCCAGCGCGAGGTCATCGATGAAACCCTCATCACGCTGCTGGCCGGTGGCCACGCCCTGCTGATCGGCGTGCCGGGCCTTGCCAAGACGCGTCTGGTCGAGACGCTTGGCACCGTGCTTGGCCTGTCGGCCAAGCGCGTGCAGTTCACGCCCGACCTCATGCCCGCCGACATCCTGGGTTCCGAAGTGCTGGAGGAGGCCGACTCGGGCCGCCGCAGCTTCCGATTCATCCAGGGCCCGGTGTTCTGCCAGTTGTTGATGGCCGACGAAATCAACCGCGCCAGCCCACGCACCCAGTCGGCGCTGCTGCAGTCGATGCAGGAGCGCGAAGTGTCGGTGGGCGGCACGCGCCACTCCCTGCCACATCCGTTCCATGTGCTCGCGACGCAGAACCCGCTGGAGCAGGAAGGCACGTATCCGCTGCCCGAGGCACAGCTCGACCGCTTCCTGCTGCAGGTGGACGTGACCTATCCGGATTTGGACGCCGAGCGGCAGATGCTGCACGCCACGACCGGCGCGACCGAAGCCAAACCAGCCGAAGCGATGACCGCCGACCAGTTCGAGGCCGCGCAGCGCCTGGTACGCCGCATCCCGGTGGGCGAGAAGGTCGTCGAAGCGATCCTCAAGCTGGTGCGCAATGGCCGGCCGGAGACTTCCGACTACGATCAGGTGCGCAAGCACGTGGCGTGGGGTCCTGGACCGCGCGCCAGCCAGGCGCTGATGCTGGCCGCACGCGCCCGCGCGCTGATGGACGGGCGCCTGTCGCCCTCCACCGACGACGTGCTGGCGCTGGCGGCACCGGTGCTACGGCACCGCATGGCGCTGAATTTCTCGGCGCGCGCCGATGGTGTCACGCTCGACAACGTCATCGCGCTCCTCTGCGAGAAGCTGCGCTAGCCATCCATGGCTGACCCGGCGGTCCGCCAACGCGCCGAAGAACTCGCCTCGACGCTGCCACCGCTCCTGGTGGCCGCCGAGCGCGTCGCTGCAACCGTGGCGCAAGGAGTGCACGGCCGCCGCCGCGTCGGTCCCGGCGAGAGCTTCTGGCAATTCCGCCGCTACGAGCAGGGCGACGCCGCGACGGTGATCGACTGGCGCCAGTCGGCCAAATCGGACCGTCTGTTCGTGCGTCAGCAGGAGTGGGAAGCGGCCCAAAGCGTCTGGCTGTGGCGCGACAACTCGCCGTCGATGCACTTCCGCTCCAACTTCGCCACGCAGCAAAAGGTGGAACGCGCGACGCTGCTGATACTGGCGCTGGCGGCGCTGCTGATCCGCGGCGGCGAGCGTATCGGGCTGCTCGGCGACGGCCGCCTGCCGGGCAGCGGGCGCGCGGCACTGTCGCGCGTGGCCCAGACGCTGGCCCTGCGGTCCAAGGCGGACAAGCCGAATGCCAGCATGCCGCCGATGGCCCAAATCCCGCGCCACGGCACGCTGATTCTGATCGGTGACTTCCTCTCTCCGGTCGAGGAGATGGAGACCATCATCCGCGGCTACGCCGCGCGCGGCGTGAACGGACATTTGCTGCAGGTACTCGACCCGGTCGAAGAAGACCTGCCGTTCGAGGGCCGCACGGAATTCGAGGGCGTCGAAGGCGAAGGGCGGCTGGTGGTGAGCCGCGTCGAGGGATTGCGTCAACTCTACCTCGACAAGCTCGCAGACCAGCGCCAGACGCTGCGTCACCTGACGCGGGCGGCGGGCTGGACGTTCACGCAACACCGCACCGACAAGCCGGCCCAAGTGCCGTTGCTGACGTTGTACGAGCTCTTGTCCACAGGTGGGGGATGATGCGTCTCGCTGAGAGGATCGCGCACCCATGCTGATGCTCGGGAATCTCGCATTTGCGGCACCGTGGGTGCTGGCGGCGCTGGCAGCACTGCCGGTGCTGCTGTGGCTGATGCGGATCACGCCACCGACACCGAAGCGCATCGACTTCCCCGCCATCCGTCTGCTGTTCGGCCTGGAGACGCCGCAGGAGACGCCGGCGAAGACACCGCTGTGGCTCTTGATCCTGCGTGCGCTGGTAGCGACGCTGATCATCGTGGCGTTGGCGAACCCGATCCTAAACCCCGGCGCAAACCTTTCCGGCACGGGACCGGTGGTGCTGGTCGTCGACGACGGCTGGGCTTCGGCTGACCGCTGGTCGGCACGCCGCGACACCATGCTGAACCTGCTCGCGCGCGCAGAGCGCGACGGTCGCCAGGTCGCGCTGCTCACTACAGCCCCGCCGGCCGACGCAACGCCGCTGCGCATGAGCGGCATCTTGAGCGCTGGCGAAGCGCGCGATGCGGTGCAGGGCCTGCAGCCGAAGCCGTGGGCAACCGATCGCGCGGCAGCGCTTGCTGCGTTGCGCGCGGCCGAACTCCCGCGCGCGGAGGTGTTCTGGCTGACGGACGGCTTGCAGTCGCCCCCCGTGGGCGCGACCGAGGAGCCTGCGGCGCGCGAGTTGGCCGATGCGCTCGACGCGTTGGGCGAGTTGCACATGCTGACCGATGAGACGGCCAACCTCGGCATGGCGCTCGCGGCCCCGATTTCTGCCGGTAACGACCTGGCATTTGTGGTGCGGCGCACGTCGGGCGCCGGCGTGCCGTCGGTGTGGGTGCGGGCATCCGCGGAGCGCGGGCAGCTGCTGCATCGCCAGCAGCTAGAATTTCCGGCAGGAGCGACCGAGGCGACGCTGACCCTCGACCTGCCGTCGGAGTTGCGGAACCGCATCGTGCGCGTGGAGTTGGAGCAGCAGCGCTCGGCGGCATCTGTTGCATTGCTGGATGAGCGTTGGCGCCGCCGCCCCGTCGGACTCGTTTCGGGCGAGGCCCTAGAAGCCGATCAGCCGCTGCTGTCGGGTCTGTTCTACGTCGAGCGCGCGCTGCAGCCGTACGCCGACCTGCGCCACGGCACAGTCTCGGCGCTGCTGGAGCGCGAGTTGTCGGTGATGGTGCTGGCTGACGTTGGGCGCCTGGTGGGCGCCGATCGCACCGCGTTGACCGAATGGGTGCTGCAGGGCGGCATTTTGGTGCGCTTTGCCGGTCCGCACCTCGCGGCGGAATCAGATGACCTACTGCCGGTGGCGCTGCGGCGCGGCGAGCGTTCGTTGGGTGGCGCCATGGCGTGGACGGAGCCCGCCAAGTTGGCTGCCTTCCCCGAGGCGAGCCCGTTTGCAGCACTGGGTGGGGCGCCCGACGTGCGGGTGAACCGCCAGGTGCTGGCGGAGCCGACTCTCGACATCGGCGAGAAGACGTGGGCGCGCCTGGAAGACGGTACGCCGCTGGTCACCGGCGCCAAGCGCGGCGACGGGTGGATCGTGCTGTTCCACACGACGGCGAACACCGACTGGTCCGACCTGCCGCTGTCGGGGATGTTCGTGGAGATGCTGCGCACCGTTGTGCGCCTCTCGCAGGGCGTGGACGGCCAAACGGCCCGCGTGGCACTGCCGCCGCTGACGCTGCTCGACGGCTTCGGCCGCCTCGCGGAGCCCTCGCCGGCCGCGCAGCCGATCGCCAGCGACGAGATCGCCACGATGCGCCCAGGCCCACGCCATCCGCCCGGCTACTACGGGGCCGAGGATGCGCGCCAGTCGTTCAACCTCGGCAACAGCATCACGAGCCTCGCGCCCCTCACGGGCCTGCCGGGCAGCGTATCGTTCGAAGCCTTCAACGAGAGCCGGGAGCGCAACCTGATGCCGTGGCTCATGACCGCCGCCTTGCTGCTCGCCCTCGCCGAACTCATCGCGAGCTTCGTGTTGCGCGGGCTGTTCGGCCGCCAGGCAGTGGTCGTCACCGCAAGCGGATTGCTGGCGCTGGCCTTGATCGCCGCGCCGCATGAGCCGGCGCACGCCCAGGTACCGCCGGGCGTACTGCAGGTGCCCGCAGCACCGCCCCCGCAAGTCGCGGATGCGTTTGCGTTGAACGCCGCGTTGGCGACGCACCTTGCTTACGTGCTCACCGGCGATGCCGGCGTGGACAAGATGAGCGACGCCGGACTTCTCGGCCTCACGCGCGTGATGGCGGCGCGCACTGCCGTCGAAGCCGCCTTCCCGGTCGGCATCGACATCGAGCGCGACGAGATCGGCTTCTTCCCCCTGCTCTACTGGCCGCTGACCGGCGGCGAGCGGCCGCTGAGCGATCGCGCGCTGGCCAAGATCGACAACTTCATGAAGACGGGCGGCACCATCCTGTTCGACACACGGGACGCGCCCGAAGGCGGATTCGGCGGCGCCGGGCGCGGCACCATTGCACTGCGCACCCTGCTGTCGCAACTCGACGTGCCGCCGCTGGTACCGGTGCCCGAAGGCCACGTCCTGACGCAGGCGTTTTACCTGCTGAACGATTTTCCGGGCCGCTATTCCACCGGCCGCGTCTGGGTAGTGCAGCACGCCAACGGGGTGAACGACGGCGTCTCCCAGATGGTGATCGGCGCGAACGACTTCGCCGCCGCCTGGGCGCTCGACCCGGACGGCTGGCCGCTGGCCACGGTGGACACGGGCGACGAGCGGCAGCGCGAATTCGCCTTCCGCTTCGGCATCAACCTGATGATGTACGTGCTGACCGGCAACTATAAGGCCGACCAGGTGCATCTGCCGGCGATCATGGAGCGCATCGGTCAATGACCTCCATCGCCTTCAATCCCCTCGTCCCCTGGTGGGTGATCGGCGGCATCGCGCTGCTGGCCGGCGCGCTGCTGCTGTCGGGCTCGTTCCGCAGCGGCCGTGGCGTGCTGTTGCGCGCCGGCGCGTTTGCCATTGCCTTGGCCGCACTCGCCAACCCATCGCTGGTGGAAGAACAGCGGGAGACGCTGAACGACGTCGCCGTGATCGTCGCCGATGAATCCCTGAGCCAGAACATCGGCGACCGGCGCGCGCGCACAGCCGAGGCGGTCGCCGCGCTGCAACAGCAGCTGGCGGCGCTCGGGAACATCGAAGTGCGCGTCGTCCATGCGGACACGCAGCAAAGCACGGACGGCACCCGCCTGTTCGCCGCCATCGAGCGCGCGCTTTCCGATGTGCCGCCGGACCGCGTCGCGGGCGCCATCCTGGTCACCGACGGTCAGGTGCATGACGTGCCCGACCCGGAAGCGGTGCGCAACGGCGGGTGGCGCGGCACGGGCAACGGGCCGGTGCACGTGCTGCTATCGGGCGACCGCAGCGAAGGCGACCGCCGCATCGTGCTGGTGCGGGCGCCGTCGTACGGCGTCGTGGGCGCCGAGGTGGTCGTCACGGTGCGGGTCGAAGACGCGACAGCGCCGGCCGGAACTGTCGCCAACCTGACGGTCACCACCGATGGCACGACGCAGCGCACCATCCAGGCGCGCATCGGCGCCGACACCAACATTCCGCTCGTGCTGGAGCACGGCGGCCCGACGGTGCTGGAGCTTTCGGCCGAGGCGGGCCGCGCCGAGCTGACGCTCGCCAACAACCGCGCCGCGGTGGTGGTGAACGGGGTGCGCGATCGGCTGCGCGTGCTGCTGGTGTCGGGCGAGCCGCATGCAGGCGAGCGCATGTGGCGCAACCTGTTGAAGGCCGACCCGTCCGTCGACCTGGTTCACTTCACGATTTTGCGTCCGCCCGAGAAGCAGGACACGACGCCGATCCGCGAGCTGTCGCTGATCGCGTTTCCGGTGCGCCAACTGTTCGAGGACAAGCTCGAGGACTTCGACCTCATCATCTTCGACCGCTACGCCCAGCGCGGCGTCATACCGCGCAGCTACCTGCAGAACGTTGCCGACTACGTGATGCGTGGCGGCGCCGTGCTGGAGGCGGCGGGACCTGAGGACGCGACGCCGCTGTCGCTCTACAACACCCCCATCGCCCAGGTGCTGCCGGCCATGCCGACGGGCCGCATCAGCACCGGAGGGTTCCGCCCGCAGATTTCCGACATCGGCTCGCGACACCCGGTGACGGCCGACCTGGTCGCGCCGGGCGCTAGCGAGGGCGACTGGGGCCGCTGGTTCCGGCTGATCAACGCTGTCCCGCAGCGCGGCACCACCGTTATGGAAGGCGCCAACGCCGAACCGCTCCTGGTGTTGGACCGCATCGGCGAGGGCCGGGTCGCCCAGCTCTTGTCTGACCAGGCCTGGCTTTGGACCCGCGGCATCGAAGGCGGAGGCCCGCAGGCGGAGCTTCTGCGCCGCCTAGCGCACTGGCTCATGAAGGAGCCGGACCTCGAGGAAGAGGCCCTGCGCGCGGCCAGCATCGGCAACCGCCTGGAGATCAGCCGCCGGAGCCTGGCAGCCGACCCGGTGCGGGAGGTGACGGTCACCAACCCCGATGGCATTGAGACCAGGGTTCCCCTGGAACCTGCATCGGGCGGCCGCACAATAGGGGCCCTGACAGTGGAACAGGGCGGCCTCTATCGGGTGACCGACGGGATCCTGACAGCCATTGCCGCCGTGGGCGCCCTGAACCCCAAAGAAAACGAAGACCTGCGCACCACCGAAACAGTGCTTGGCCCCATCGCCGAGGCCACCGGCGGCAGCGTACAATGGCTCGTGGACCGGGGAGTGCCGGAAGTCCGCCGCGTGGCCGCCGACCGTGACACCTTCGGCCGCGGGTGGATCGGACTGCGCAACAACGAGTCTTATTTCGTCACCGGCCTGCGCGAGACGCCCCTGATCCCGGCGTTGCTTGCGCTGGCGTTGATCCTGGGGCTGCTGATGGGCGCGTGGTATCGCGAGGGCCGGTGAGGTGAGCAACTTCCACTCCGTCGCCAAGGCGCTCGCCGACCCGCAGCGCTTTGAAATCCTCGAACACATTTCGCGCGCCGGTGAAATCTCGTGCGGCGAGGTCGCCTCGCAGTGCCCGATCAGCCAGGCCACCGTCTCCCACCACCTGAAGGTGTTGGTGGATGCAGGCCTGGTGAGCGTGCGCCGCCAGGGCCAACGCAGCATCTTCACGGCCATTCCGGCGGTGCTCGACGAGTACCTGACCGAGCTCAAGGCCCGCACGACCCTCGTTCCGAGCGCGAAGGCGAGCTAGCTCCTCGTTCGTCGTTCGTTACGCCGACCCCTTTCGGAGGCCTGGCGGCCGAACTGGGGAACGCCTATATCGATGAATATCGATAGGAGAACCTCATGACGCGCTATCCGGCCATTTTCATCGGCCATGGCAGCCCCATGCAGATCGCCGACGGAGCGCCCGGCCGCAGCTTCCTGGAGCGGCTAGGGCCCGACCTTGGCAAGCCAAAGGCCATCCTGATCGCCTCGGCGCACTGGGAGACGGCGGAGCCTGCCGTCAGCGGCGCTGCGCGGCCCGAGACGATCTACGACTTCGGCGGCTTCCCCCGCGCCTTCTATCAGGTGAAGTACCCAGCGCCGGGAGCCCCGGACCTCGCCAACCGCGTCGTGGAGTTGCTTGGCCGGGCAGGCATGCGGGCGCACGTCGACCCGCAGCAAGGCCTGGACCACGGCGCATGGGTGCCTTTGCGGCTGATGTATCCGGACGCGGACGTGCCGGTGGCGCAGTTGGCACTGCAGCATCACCTGGGACCCGAGCACCACTTGAAGCTCGGCCGCGCACTGGCGCCGCTGCGCGATGAAGGCGTTCTGATCCTCGGCGCCGGCAACATGACGCACAATTTGCAGGATGCGTTCCGCAAGATGTCCGCGGGCGATCCAAACGCGCCGACAGAAGCGTGGGCGCTGGCGTTCGATCGCTGGGTCGCGGACGCGGCGACCGCCGGTCGGTTCGACGACCTTGTGCATTATCGCGAGCGCGCGCCGCACGCCCGCATGGCGCATCCGCGCGACGAACACTACCTGCCGCTGCTGGTGGCGGCCGGTGCCGGTGGCGAGGGCGCGCGCGCCAAGCGCCTCAACGACGAATTCATTTTCGGCAACCTGAGCCAGGCGGCCTTCGCCTTCGACGCGCCGGAACTGCTCGCCGCCTAGAGTTCGAACTCGGCCACGACCGGCGCGTGGAAGGAGCCGGCAAACGGCTTCTCCGCGTCGGTCAGCTCGTCCATCAGGTCGCGGTTGAGGATATCGACGTTCATGACCTGCGGCACCATGCTGCGCGAGGCCAGCATGTGGTCGAGCAGCATCGGGCGGCCGCCGTGGCGCACCGAGTACCGCCGCTCGGTCGGCACCTGGGCCCCGACGTCGTGCAGCACGCGCGCCTCGAGCGCAGGGTTTCCCGTGTCCTCAACAGTGGCGCGCAGAATGGCGAGCGGAACTTCGTGCTCGCCGGCGTTCAGATCGCCGCACACCAAGATGCGGGCGCCTGCGTCGGCATCGAACAGCTCATCCACCACAACGCGCGCTTCCAGCGCTTGCCCGTTCCGCTTGATGGACGAGATGTAGAACCCCTCGGCCCAGGCCGATGCGCTGCTCCAGCGGAAGGCGCTTTCCTTCCGGCCGCGGATCACCGTCGGCAACGGTGCGCGGAGATGCAGGTTGAGGATGTGCAGCTTGGCACTATTCACCTCGACCACCGTATGCAGGATGGGGCGGTCCCACATCACCTCGCCCGCATCGCGCGGCGCGGGAATGGCGGTGCATTCGCGCACCAGCGGCGGCGTGATGAGGTCGTGACGCACCTGGCGCACCTTGACCAGCGGCAGGCGGCTCAGCGTGACGATGTTGTGCACATCGCGCGGACGGCCGTCGGCATGACCCGTGTGTGCGAGCGAGTATGTCTCGTACGCCGTGCCGGCCAAGAGTGTCTTGAGCGCCGCGAGCGAACGGCCGGTCGGCGATTCCTGCGCATTCACTTCCTGCAGGCAGAGAATGTCGGCGCCCAACGTGTTTAGGATCGGTCTCAGGACCGCAGCGCGCACGTCGAGTGTCACGCCGTGTTCGGTGCGCTCGTCCAGCGTCTCCAGGTTGAACGTCGCCACGCGGATCTTCATCGGTTGGCACCGGGATCCGTCAGGATCAGCGCGACGTGGCCGTTCTTCATGGAGTAGCCGACGTAGCGGTAGCGCGCGCCAGTGGCCGCGACGAACTCCTGGAACGCTTTGT
>CAIVPW010000220.1 GCA_903907895.1 uncultured Alphaproteobacteria bacterium | reverse complement strand
TGAGCGAGAATCGGCGTGGGGCCGGCCACGCTGAGGCACAGCACAGCCATCGCCAACAGCAAAGTCGGACGCAGGACAAGTCGAATCATGGTTCTGATTATGTATTGGCTGGGGCCGCGCCGGAAACGAGAGAGAGCCACTTGATCAACTCCCGGGCCGCGTCTTCAGGGGTCTTGCCGTAAAAGGGCATCAGCGAGGTCTGAATTCCAGGGCGGCGCACAATTTGCGCGCGCCACCGCTCCACCGACACGGGTGAAACTTCAATCTGGTAAGTGCGACCAGCGATGTGCTCTTCGAAAAGTTGGATGGACACGATGCGAGATGACGATTGTATGTCGTTGGTGAAACGGATCAAGCGAAGCGCGGCGCGAAAGCGGCCGGTTGTGCATTTGGGCGTCCGGGCCAGAGGGATAAGTGCCCCGAGTTTATTGTTTGTGTCGTGTCGTCCACAGTTTTTCGACCGTTCGTCCACAGGATTTCCACAAGGCGATAAACTAGGCACCTCGTGATCGTCCGCCTGGCGCTCCTCCTCACGGCTGTTCTCGGCCCGTCTGTGGCTCACGCGCAGATACCGGCCAGTCGTGTGCTGTTCCGGGTGTTTCTCTCGGATGGGCGGGTGCTGGCGAGCTACGGCGAGTGGGCGCGCGTCGAAGACCGGGTGATTTTCTCCATTCCAACCCGGCTGACCGCTGATCCAGTGGAGTTGCACCTCGTGAACATACCCTCGGGCCGGGTCGATTGGCCGAGGACCGAGCAGTACGCGGAGACGGTTCACGCGGTCAGGTACGCGGATACCCGCGGCGAGGCCGACTTTGCCAAATTCAGTTCGGAGCTGGCCAAGGCCCTGAACGATGTCGCGCGGGTCGCCGACCCAGGCGTTCGCCTGGCCACCGCGGAGCGCGCCCGCCAGGCGCTGGCCGAGTGGCCGGCCTCGCACTACGGTTACCGCATCGGCGAGGTGCGCCAGTCGCTGGACGTGCTGGATGAGATCATCTCGCAGTTGCGCGTCGCTGTCGGTCAGACGAGTTTCGACCTGTCGCTGAGCGCACCGCTGGCCGTCCCGCCGCCACCGCCGCTGCCGCCGCCGACCGATGCCGAGCTGGTCGAACAGTTGGTGGCCGCGGCCTCGCTGGCCGACACCGCCGGCGAGCGTGTCACCTTGCTGCAATCGGCGCTGCGCCTGCTGGACCGCGCGGTGGGCCTGCTGCCCGATGAGTGGGCGCGGCGCGTCCGCCGTTCGGTGAGCCTCGACCTCGAGCACGACCGCCAGGTCGAGCGCGCCTACACGACGATGCGGGAGCGCACACTGGAGGCTTCGGCGAAACTGGTGAGCAAGGGCGAGCCGAGCGAGTTCGAGAAGCTCCGCGACCGCGTGCAGGCCGAAGACCGCCGGCTGGGCGGTCGCCGGCCCGGCGAAGTGGCCGCGTTGCTGGCCACCATCGACGCCCAGGCGGCCGGCGCCAACGACTCACGCTCGGCCCGCAAGACCTGGGAGACGCGAGAGCAGTTCTTCCGGAAGTATCGGCGCTCCATGAACGGTTCGTTCAACATCTTCCGGGAAGCGACCGTCGGCCTCGATCAAATCAGGATCATGTCGGGTCCGTCACTTCACACCATCGAGCCCCTCGCCAGGCGCCTGTCGGCAGCCGGCACCAAGATCGGCAAGGTCACGCCGCCGGCGGAGCTGGTGAACGGCCACGCGCTGGTGCGCAGCGCCTGGGAACTGGCCGAGACCGCCCTTCGCCTGCGCGCGGAATCGGTGCCGGCCAACAACATCGACATTGCCCAGCGCGCTTCGTCCGCGGCGGCCGGTGCGCTGATGCTCTACCAGCGGGCGCGTGCCGATCTCACCGCCGCCATGGCGCCGCCCACGCCCAAGTGATCACGCCCCGACGCACACGCCTGCTGCGCGCGGCCGACCTGGCCGGCTTTCGCACGCACCTGGCGGCGATCGCGCGCGAGGGGGGCGACGCCTTCGTCCTGGTGCCGACGCAAGCCGCGGGCGAGCAACTGCGCCGCACCCTTCGCCTCCGGCTGGGCGCCGACCCGGCCGATCTCGCGATCGGCACGCGTGCCGACCTCTACGATCAGCTGCTGTTGCGCCTGCGGCCCGAGGCGAGAACCCTGTCTGACTTCGAGCGAGAAGCGCTGATCGCCGCGGCTGCGCGCGAGGCTGAGGACGCCGGCGTGCCGCCCCCCTTTCACCTGCGTCCGGCGCTGGTCGCCGAGATGCTGGCGCTTTACGACTACCTGCGCCGGCTGCACCGCACCATCGACGACTTCGATCGCCTGCTCACGGGCGAGCTCGCACCGGCCGCCGATTCAGACCAGGGCGCCGCGCAACTCCTGGAGCAAACGCATTTTCTCGTGGCGGCGTTTCGCGGCTACGAGGCGCGGCTGCGCGAGACCGGCGCCCTCGACGAACATGCGGCGCGGCAGCAATTGATCGGGAGCGCCGCTGACTCGCCACTCAAGCGCGTGGTGATTGCCGTTGGCGACCGGCCGATGGACCCCGACGGCCTGTGGCCCGCCGATGTCGCCTTGCTGACCACCATCAGCGGCCTCGAGGTCATCGACATCGTCGCCACCGACGGCGCCCTCGACGCCGGCTATCTCGATCGGCTGCGGCTGGCGTTGGTCGGCCTCGAGGAAGTGCCCTCAACCCCGCTCGCGCCGGCGCCAGTCATCGTGGTCCCCGCCGGCACCGCCGGCGAGCTGCCGTTCGTGCTCGAGTATCGCGATCGCGAAGAGGAACTCGAAGGCGTGGCCCGGCGCTTGAAGGCGGATCGTCGCTCGGGCCGCCGGTCGCCGCTGGAGAAGTCGGCCCTCGTCGTGGCGAGGCCGCTGCCATATCTCTACCTGGCTCGCGACGTGTTCCAGGGCGCCGGTGTGCCGTTCGAAACCCTGGATACCTTGCCGCTGGCCGCGGAACCGTATGCGGCCGCGGTTGACGTGGCCATGGAATGCGCCGCCTCGGGATTTACCCGGCGCGCGCTGGTGGCCTTGTTGCGCTCGCCGCACTTCCGTTTCGCGGTAGACGAGGCCGAGATCGATCGCGAATCGATCGCGGCACTGGACGTCGCACTCGCCGAGCAGCGCTACCTCGGTGGCCTCGACCGCCTGTCATCGCTGGCCGAGGCCTGCAGCGGACCGGCGCACCCGGCGTTTCGCGCGGCGCTGGCCGTGGCCACCACGCTGGCGCCCCTCAGCGACGCGCGGCCGCTGGTCGAACATGTTGACCTGCTGCGCGCGTTCCTCGATCGCCACGACCGACCGCAGCCCGGCAACGACCGCCGCGACCGCGTTCGTGCCGCAGTGACGCTGGCGTTGGCGGGACTGGGTGAGGCGCATCGCCGCCACGATCCCGGCGCCTCGGGCACCGTGACCGACCTGTCGGCATCCGTTCGCCGATGGCTGGGCGCGCAGACATTCGCGCTGCGCACTGGCGAAGGCGGCCTGCAGATTCTCGATGCGCAGTCGGCGCGCTTTGCCGAGTTCGATGATGTGCAGGTGATGGGGTTGGTGGAGGGCGAGTGGCCCGAGCGCCCGCGCCGCAACGTCTTCTACGCGCAATCGCTGCTGGCGCAGTTGGAGCCCACCCGGCCTGATCGCGTGGCCATTCACCAGGAACGCGACCTGGTCCGCTTCGCGCGCGCCTCGTTTCGCGACCTGCTGCTGTCGGCCCGACTGCGGGTGCGCGTCTCCACCTTCGCGCTCGAGTCGGACGCCGTGGTCGAGCCCTCGTCTTTTCTGGACGACCTGCCACTGCTTGGGCTGTCGCGCGAGGTCTCAACCCTTGACCCGTCGGTGCAGGTCTTCGCGTACGAAGCGCTGGCCGCGATGAACGGCGGCGAAGATGCGGGAGCCACCGCAGGGGCCGTAGTCGGGGCGGACTTTAGTCCGCCCATTGCCCGTTGGGCTCGCCTCCGTGCGGCCGGTGCCAATCGCGAGCGTGCGCGTTTCGAGGGCGAGGCCGGGCCGTGGGTGCTGCCGCGCGTCAGCGTCAGCCGGTTGGAGCGGTATTTGAAGTGCCCGTTCCAGTTCTATGTCGCCAACGTCCTGCAAGTGCACGAGGAACCTGAAGACGAAAACGTGAGGTCGCCGCTCGAACGCGGGCGCTTCCTCCACGAACTGTTCGAGACGTTCTTCCACGAGTGGCAGGCCCGTGGCCGGGGCCGCATTACCGCCGCCACCATGACCGAGGCGCGCGAGCTGTTTGTCGAGGTGTGCGAGCCGGCGCTGGCATCGCTGCCGCCGTCCGAGGCCGGCCTCGAACGGGCGCGGCTGTTCGGATCGGCCGTCGGGTCGGGTATCGCCGACCGCGTGTTCGCCATGGAGGCCGAGCGCGGGGTCGAGATTCGCGAACGGTTGATGGAGTACGAACTCGACGGCGAGTTCGCCTTCACCGGCGAGGATGGCGCCAGCCGGATGGTGCGCCTGCGCGCCAAGATCGATCGCGTGGATGTGCTGGCTGACGGCACGTTCCGGCTGATCGACTACAAGACCAAGCACGTGCCCAATCGGCGCATCGCCCTGCAGTTGCCGATCTACAGCGCCGGCGTACGCACGCGGTTGTCAGCGGAACGTGGTCGCGACATCAAGGCCAGCGAGGCGATGTACTTGTCGTTCGAAGGGCCCGAGGCGGTGGTGCCGCTTTCCGATCGCAGCAAGTCGTTCGATGAACTGGTGACCGCCGCGGAGCATCGCCTGGTCCAGGCCCTCGACGACATCGCCGCCGGACACTATCCTCCTCGCCCGGAAACCCGCAACCTGTGCGGGATGTGCGCGTTCGTGGCGGTGTGCCGGCACCCCGGCGGCCTGCCAGACGCGGCGGGGGTGGCGGATGACTGAGCAACCGCGGTTCCAGTTCGAGCGCGAAGAGACCGCCGATGACCGGGCCCGACGCCTGGCTGTCGACCCGACGCGCCACGTCGCGCTCGAGGCCTCGGCCGGCACCGGCAAGACGCGCGTGCTCGTGGATCGCTACGTCCGCCTGCTCGAAGTGGGCGTCGCGCCCCGCAACATCCTGGCAATCACCTTTACCCGCAAGGCGGCCGCCGAGATGCGGCAACGGGTCATGGCGACGTTGCGCGAACGCCATCGCCTGGGCAGCCTGAGCGGCGATCGCTGGCGTGAGATTCGCGACGCCTTGGGCGACATCTCCATCAGTACCATTGACGCGTTCTGCCTGTCGCTGCTGCACGAGTTTCCGCTCGAGGCCGGCGTCGATCCCGGCTTCGATCTCGCCGACGAAACCGAAACGCCGAGATTTATCGAATCGTCCCTGGACCGGGCGCTGAGCATTGGCCGCGGCGTGTCGCTCATCGATACCGATGTGGCGCTGCTGTTCACCGAACTGGGCGAGGCGCGGTTGCGCAAAGGACTGACCGCGCTGCTCGATCGCCGCCTCGTGGCGTGGGACGCGCTCAACCGGTTCTTGCGCGGCCGTGACGTCACGGTGGATGCGACCTGCCAGCGGCTGCTGCAGGCACTACGTGCCGCGGTGTCGTCGGTTGGTGGCGCCGCCGCGTTCAGGGGCTGCGGCCCCATGGCGCCCGGCTTCGACCTGGTGGCCCATGACGTCGACGTGATCATGACGGAGCCGCCACCGTCGCCGGCACTGCTGCGTGCCGCCCTCGATCGCGTGGCCGACCTGGTG
>CAIVPW010000219.1 GCA_903907895.1 uncultured Alphaproteobacteria bacterium | reverse complement strand
GCGAACGGCGGGCTCACCCCCGGCCTCATGCCCGACCGCCCGACGCCCGCGCAGTTGGAAGCGCGCGTGAAGAACGTGACCAACGACCTCACGCGCGACCCCGGCTTTCGCGACGTGCAGTACCGCGGCAACGGCCGCTTCGCGGTGGTGTACGAGCGCGGGGGCAACATCTTTCGCCAGCCCGGCATCACCTTCGTGCGCACCGACAGCCGCATCCTGCAGATCTCGTACATCAAGAGAGACGCCGAGATCACCATCAGGGGCAGCGCCGTGCCCAACGCCCAGCGCGCCTGGGTGCGCGACGCGGGCCTCGACATGAACGGCGACCTGCGCGTCACCACCGCCATGACGGTGAAGGACCACAACGCCACCTCCACCCAACCCGGCCCCGGCGGCGCCACCGTGTACGCCTGGGCCATCCGCGGCCTGGACCAGCCGGCCCCCCGGCTAGTGATCGCGGTGCCGGAGTAGCGCGGAACAACGGGGGCCGGTGTGTCCCACGAGATTCAAGAGAATCTACGCTAATCACGCGGGCGTGAACGCGCACCGAAGCCTTTCTCGGCGCGTGGCACGCTCTCACACAAAACGGGTTGTGTCAATACCTTTTGTATCTGCGGGCGGCACGGAACAGCCGGTGTGGTGTGGGCGGACTGAAGCGGTGGCTACTTCCGGAATTGCGTTTCTTAGTGCCAATCAAGAGCTTCACGCGCCGGCCGCCAGTCTTCGCGCTCTGGCAGCGCGATGGGCCGGGACCAGCGTGATACCTTAGCCGCCGCCCACGGGGGTGGGCATGCATGGCGATTCGCCACCCCGGATCAGTACTCACACTCTCCGCATTCGTTGTTGGCTTGGCGATTCCTGCGCTCGCGCAGATCGCGCCGGTGCCGCCGGCGTTGCGCGGCGCTATCGGCGAGCCCGGCATGTTTGCCGAGCTGGAGCTCGCCGGCGGGTTCGGCGAGGAGCAGGTCGCCGTCGAGGCCGGGGGCACGTTTCCGGCGGACGAGATCGATTTCGGTTGTTTCGGCAACATCAATCCGGAAGCCCCCGACATCACGTTGGACTTCACGCGGCCCGGGCCTGTGCTCAACATCTTTGTGCGGTCGGATGCGGATACGGCGCTGGTGGTGCGGGCGCCGGATGGCACGTGGCTGTGCGATGACGACACGTTGGACCTGAACCCACTGGTGCAGATCGAGTTCCCGGCGAGCGGCCGCTACCGGATTTGGGTCGGCACGCTGGAGGCCGGGTTTCCCGAGGCGGTGGTCGTGCTGACGGAGGGCACGCCGCGCGACGGCGTGGCGCCGAAGGCGGAGGCCGAGCGCGGGCCTCCGGTGACCCACGACGAGGTGGGGCTGCTGCCGATCGCGGTGCCGCAAACAAGCCGCGCGCACGACCTGGTGGCCGGCATTGCCGAGCCACTCAACGAATTGCTGGGCGGCATGGATCTGGTGCTGGGCGTGCAGCGGCCGGTGACGGTGGCGGACGACGGCACCGAGCTGCGCATCACCCTGCCCGGCCTCACGCTGGCGGGGCGCGATGCGGGACGCGGGTTGTTCGGCGACGTGATGGTGGCGGTACGCCCTCACGCCGACGGCCGCCTGGAGTTCGCCATCGACCTGCCGCGCGCCATCGAGGCGGTGGACCAGGGGCGCACGCTGGGCGGCTTCCGCCTGGGGCCGTCGCGCGTGGCGGGCACGTGGTCGCGACCGTTGCAGACGTTCACCAACCTGCGCATCGAGATTGCCGACGCGCTCGGCTTCGACATGGAAGGCGGGCGCGAGCGCGCGTATGCGAGCGTCCGCCGCTTCGTGCTGAGCCGCGTGTTGCGCGAGGGAGCCGGCGGCGTGTGGAGCGGCGCGTACGAGCTTGGCGTGGAGACCCTGGCGCTGACGCCGGTGGCCGAGAACGCGCTGCGCATCGGCAAGCTGTCGGTGTACGGCACAATTGCCGACGTCGAGCTCGCCGCGCTGGCGGAGCTCAACGCGGCGTACGGCATCGACGGCACGTTCGGCGGCGCCGATGCGCTCGAGCTATACGACTTCGGCGATTACCTCGATGAGGCCATGGGGCTGATGTGGGGGCGCTATACCGCGCAGCTCGGCATCGACAACCTGTTCACGCGCGATGGCGCTGATGAATACCGCCTCGGCACGCTACGCCTACGCGCCGGCGCGGACCTGACCGGCGACGTCGCCACCTTCGAGTTCGGCTTCGATATCGCGGACCTCGATGCCGATTTCGGCAACCGGTTACCGCGCGAGGTGCTGCCGCGCTCGGTGCGGCTGGAGGCGGGCGTGATCGACGTGCCGTTCAAGGATTTCCTGGCCGGCATCGCGTTCGAGCGCGCGACGGGCGCCGGTGCCACGGATGCCGCCGGCTACGTGGGCGAGGAATTGTTGAACGCCGCCCGGCCTATGCTGCAGGTGCGCGAGCTGGCGCTGAAGGGCGACGTGCTGGAAATCACGGCGAGCGGCATCGTCGAACTGGCGCCCGACACGGCGGGCCATCCGCGCGCCAACTTCGACGCCACCATCGGCGGCCTGGGGCGTGCCATCGAGATCGTGCGCGCCAACCGCACGCGGCTGGCGAACGCCGACGACACCTTGCGCCAGCTGATCGCGCTGCAGGGCGTGGGGCGCGCCGAGGCCGTGAACGGCGCCGTGGTGCACCGCTACCGCATCGACGTGAATGCAGCCGGCGAGACGCGCATCAACGGCATGACGCTGGACGAGTTGCGCCCCTAATCGGCGCGCGCCAGCCAGGCGAGCGCGCCGCGCCCCGCCGCCGCGCCGGTAGCAAGGCAGCCTTGCAGCAGGTAGCCGCCCGTCGGCGCCTCCCAATCCAGCATCTCGCCCGCTGCGAACACGCCGGGGCGATCGTGCAGCATCAGGTTCGCATCGAGGCCTGCGAGGCCTAGGCCGCCCGCCGTGGAGATGGCGCGCGACAGCGCGAACGGTGCATCGAGGCGCAGCGGCAGCGCTTTCACCAGTGCGGCGAGGGCCAAGCTGTTGCCGGCGTGCAGCGCCTCCTGCACGAGGCCGACGGCGGCGGGCGACAGTGCCGCCTGCTTGCGCAGGAACGTGGAGAGCGACGCACCGGCGCGCGGCTTTTCCAGCCGGCGCGCGAGGTCCTCGGCGTCGAGATCGGGGCGCAGGTCAACCTGCACGGTGGCACTGCCGTCCCGCGCAATGGCATCGCGCAGCGGCGCAGACAGCGCATAGACGGCACCGCCTTCGATGCCCGCCGCGGTGACCACGGCTTCGCCGCGCACGGTGGTGCCGCCAAAGGTAAGCGCGATGCGCTTGAGCGGCGCGCCAGCGTGGCGGACGCGAAACACCTCGGACCAGGCGACGGTGAAGCCGCAATTGGCCGGGCGCAACGGCACGATGTGGGCGTCGGGGAACAACGCGGTCCAGGTGCCGTCGGCGCCGAGCCGCGGCCACGAGGCGCCGCCGAGCGCGAGCACGGCCGCCGAGGCCGCAAACGGTGCGCGATGGGCGAATGTGAGCGCGCCGTCCGCGTCCCAGCCGGTCCACTCGGTGCGCAATTCCATCTGCACGCCGAGGCCTTCGAGGCGGCGCAGCCAGGCGCGCAGCAGCGGACTTGCTTTCATCGCGCGCGGGAAGATGCGGCCGCTGGTGCCGGTGAACACCGGTTGGCCAAGCCCCTCGCACCACCGAATGGCGGCGGCGGGCGCGAACGCCTTGAGATGCGGGCGCATCCAGTCGGCGGCGCTGCCGTAGCGAGCGACGAAGGCGTCGAATGGTTCGGAATGGGTGAGGTTGAGGCCGCCACGGCCGGCCAGCAGAAGCTTGCGGCCGGGGCTTGGCATGCGGTCGAACACGGTGACCCGCACGCCCGCGGTGGCAATGACCTCGGCGGCCATGAGGCCGGCCGGGCCGGAGCCGAGGATGGCGACGGAAGGTGAGTTTTTGTCTGGCACGGCCGGCTGCATAGCAGCCGGCCGCAGCAAACAACAGCCAACTAGAACGTCACGCTGGCCGCCACGAGCCGGGCTCCCCCGTCCGACCTGTGGGGCCCGCCGACACACTAGCCACGAGGGGGCGCCCGGCAACGCGGCAGGGGGCAGGGAGACGAGCCTTGTGGCCAGCGACCTAGCCGAATAGCGCGCCCCGGCGGATGCGCAATGGGGTGGCCGGGCGCCGCCCCGGCCGGGATTCCCGTTCCCTGCCGGGGGCTTGCGCGCCGCGCCAATCTTGCTAGCTTCCGCGCGCCTTTCCCGCCCGCAGAGGAACCTTCATGCCGTCCTTCAATCCGCCGATTCGCGTGCTCATGGGCCCGGGCCCTTCGGACATCCACCCGCGCGTCCTGGCCGCCATGGCGCGGCCCTGCATCGGCCACCTCGATCCGGTCTTCCAGGCCCTGATGGAGGACATGAAGGACCTGCTGCGCTACGCGTTCCGCACCAAGAACCGGCTGACCATGCCGGCCTCCGGCCCCGGCTCGGTGGGCATGGAGACGTGCTTCGTGAACCTGGTGGAGCCGGGCGACACGGTCATCGTGTGCCAGAACGGCGTGTTCGGCGGCCGCATGAAGGAGAACGTCGAGCGTTGCGGCGCCACCTGCGTGCTGATCGCCGACGAGTGGGGCAAGGGCGTCGACATCGCCAAGGTGAAGAAGGCCATCGCCGACAACGCCAAGGTGAAGGCGATCGCCTTCGTCCACGCCGAGACCTCGACGGGCGCGCGCTCGGACGCCGAAGCGATCTGCAAGCTCGCCCAGGAGAAGGGCATCCTGACGATCGTCGATGCCGTGACGTCGCTGGGCGGCATTCCGCTGGAAGTCGACGCCTGGGGCATCGATGCCATCTATTCGGGATCGCAGAAGTGCCTTTCCTGCGCGCCGGGTCTGTCGCCGGTGAGCTTCTCGGCGCGCGCCGAGCAGGTCATCAAGCAGCGCAACCGCAAGGTCCAGAGCTGGTTCATGGATATGTCGCTGGTCATGAACTACTGGGAAGCCCAGGGCGGTGCGCGCACCTACCACCACACCGCGCCGGTCAACGGCCTCTACGGCCTGCACGAGTCGCTCGTGATGCTGAAGGAAGAGGGCCTCGAGAATTCGTGGGCGCGGCACAAGAAGAACCATCTGGCATTGCGCGCCGGCATCGAGGCGATGGGCCTTGAGTTCCTCGTCGCCGAAAACGAGCGCCTGCCGCAGCTCAACTCCATCAAGGTACCGGCGGGCGTGGACGAAGCGCTGGTGCGCAAGCGCCTGCTGGCCGACTACAACCTCGAGATCGGCGCTGGCCTTGGCGCCCTGGCCGGCAAGGTGTTGCGCATCGGCCTGATGGGCGCATCGAGCACGCCGAACCACGTCACCCTCTGCCTCTCGGCCCTGGAAAGCGTGCTGCCGATGGCCGGCGCCAAGATCAAGGCCGGCGTCGCCCTGCCCGCGGCACGCGCCGTGCTGTTTCCGAACTGAGTTCGGTGACCGCGGACCGTCTCGGGCGCGCCTGATGTCGGTCCGCAGCGGCATTGCCTGGACGATGCAGGCGCCGATGCAGGCGTACTACGGCCGCAAGGTCGATGCGCGCGTGCTGGAGCACGCGCGTGCGCACGCCGACGTGCGCGCCTATACGCCGGAGTATTACGACCTGTTCCGCCTGGTGCGTTTCGTGCGCGAGCGCAAGCCGCAGGTGTTGTGGGAGTTCGGCAGCGGCTGGTCCACCTGCTTCCTCGGGCAGGCGGTGGCCGACAACCAGACCGGCATCCTCTACTCGATGGAGGCGGACGCCGACTGGTGCCGCAACACGCGCTCGATGCTGTCGCCCGACGTGCAGGCGTGGGTGGAACTGCGCCACGTCGTGCCGGAGCGGGTCACGGTGGGCGGGGAATGCGCGAGCAAGTATCCGTGGCGGCCGCCGGCGGTCCCGCAATTCATTTACGTCGATGGCCCGGCCGGAGCGGGCAAGTGCCCTGGCAATGCCGACATCCTCGAGATCGAGGAGCAACTGGAGCCCGGTTGCCTGATCGTGCTGGACAGCCGGCAGAAGACGACGGAGTTCCTGCGCCGCACCCTGCGCCGCAAATGGCGCAGCTGGGAGGAGATGGGGCCCATGGGCCGGGCCCTGGGGCGTTTCAGGAACGAGATGTCCGCAAACCAGTTGTTGCGGCCGCTGCACGTGCTGGCACAAGGCCTGCCCATACAACGGTACTTCGAACTCGAGCGGTAGGCGGCGCCGGACTTCAGCCGCAGCGGCAACGCCGGGCTCGGGTTGCGCACGGTGGACATGCTGCTGCGCCAGTTGCGCGGCACAGCCTCACGCTATCGCGGCCGGAGCGCGGCAAGGTCTTTCTGGCGCGCATCCCCTCGCGCAGAGGCCCAGCCGACCTTTCCGCAGCGATAGTGACGTTTCCGCAGCGATAGTGACGGGCGAACGGCCGGGGCCGCGCAAGTTGTGAGGCGCTTCACGGCCCGCGCCGTCCAAGTCCCGCTACGAGGACGCGGTGACGGAAATTCTTCGCCGTGAGTCCTTCGCCATCGGTCAGGTGATCTTTACCGCCGGCGATTTGCCGCGCTTTGCCTATCTGATCCAGGCGGGCGCGGTCGATGTCTCGGTGCAGCGGGACGGCAAGCCCATGGTGCTGGGCACACTCAAGGCCGGCGACCTGCTGGGCGAGATGGCGCTGATCGACGCCAAGCCCCGCTCAGCGACGGCGACGGCAACCGAACCCACCACCTGCGTGGTGCTGACCGCGACCGAGTTCCAGAAACGGCTCGAGTCGTCCGATGCCTTGGTGCGTGCGGTGGTGCGCTCGCTGTCGGGCAAGCTGCGCCACGCGGACGCCGGCTAGCGCAGGCCCGCCGCGCTCAGGCCTGCGAGCAAGTTGGTCGCGACGGTTGCGCCGACAACAGGCGCCTCGGCGCCTACGGTCTCAAGAACGCAGGCCCGGTCGCACGCGTAGGGCAGCGTAGGACGTACGGTCGACGCCCAATCGAACGTGCCGACATTGCGTCCATCGGATGCGCGCAAGACGGCGGCGCGTCCGCGCATGTACGGGCTTTGCGCCTGGATGGTGAAATCCACCGACACCAGCGCCGTGAACAGGACGACCGCATCGAATGCGGCCTGGGACTGGCGGCGCGCCAACTGCACGATCTCGGCGTCGCTGCGCCGCGCGTTCTCCTGCTGCTCGTTCAGCAGCGTGACGCCGCGGCCTTCTTGCACGGCGATGCCCGCCTTCTCCAGTTCGGTCCGGAAGGCCGCCAAGGCGGTGGCGAAAGCACGGCTGTCGCGCGGCGCCGCGCCCGGCACCGTATCGTCGAGCACGAGCATCACGCGCTGGATGCGCTGGCTAGCCGGAGCTGCGGCCGGGGCGGCCGCGGTTGCGGATGGTGCCGGCAGGCGCGCCAGGAAGACGGAGGTGCCGGCCGCGAGCAGGAATGCGATGCCGATGCCACCGACAGCGATCCGCGTCGGGCCCGAAGCCAGAGCAGGCAGGAAGCTGCCGCCAACCGCTGCGATGATCAGGGCACTGAGCCCGACCGCAACCAGCCCTACGATCATGGAAACCCTGGCCTGAGCGCCGCCGTGGGCGGCCCGATTGCGCCTTGGCTAGCACGCCGCTGGCGGACGTTCCAGCGATGGGTAGCCCACTAGCGTTCCGGGCAGGTCCAGTCAGGCCATGTCTGTATTGCGGCATGCCACCCGCGGCGCGACAGTGCAGCAGGAGGTTTGCGATGCTTCCTATCAAGATCGATTCCACCTCGAACGGCGAGTACGCGCCGCGGCCGCTGGGCGCCACCTTGGCGCGCGCCAACGAAGTGGCGCTCGGGCGCGCGCTCGCGAATGCGCGGCGCGTCGGCCAGTCGCGGCGCGGGTTCCTCGCCAGCCTGTGCGGCGCGGCAACGACCTTGCTGACGCTCAACGAGGCGTTTGCCGCGCGCGGCAATACCGGCGGCCGCTTCAACGTGCTGCGCGACGGCATGTTCGAGGGAGCGGCCGCGGCACAGACGCTGGCCGGACCCGAGTTCATCCTCGATTCGCAGACGCACCTGGTGGAGCCCAACGGAGCGTGGCGGACGGGACAGTCGCGCGGATGGGAGCAGTCGTTGCGCGCGTGGCCGCAGGCCACCTGCGGCGAGGCCGATCCGGTTGCCTGCTATTCGGCCGATCACTTCTTGAAAGAGGTGTTCCTCGATTCTGACACCGCGGTCGGCGTGCTGAGCTTCGTGCCATCGGCGCCGGCGGACAATCCACTGTCGATGGCCGAGGCCGCACGCGCCCGCGAGCTGGTGCAGCGTCTCGACGGCACCGACCGTTTGCTGCTGCAGTTCAAGGTGATGCCGAACTATCCGCCGCTTGCAGCGCAGCTCGACTCGATGGATCGCGCCGCCCAGGAATGGCCGGTCGCGGCGTGGAAGGTGTACACGGGCTATGGCCTCCAGGGCCGCGGCTGGCGGCTCGACGATCCACAGATCGGCATCCCGTTCCTCGAGCGCGCGCGCAGGCTTGGCGTGCGCACCGTCTGCATCCACAAGGGACTGCCGTTTGGCGGTCAGGATGCGGCGTTTGCAACGTGCGCCGACGTCGGTCCTGCCGCGCGGCTGTTTCCGGACATCAACTTCGTGCTGTACCACTCCGGCTACGAGACCGGCACGCGCGAGCAAGCCTACGACGCGCGTGCAAACGGAGGCGCGGGCCGGCGCGGCATCGACACGCTGGTGAAGTCGCTGAACGACGCCGGCGTTGCACCCAATGCCAATGTCTATGCCGAGCTCGGCTCGACCTGGCGCAACCTGATGCGCGATCCGACCGCGGCCGCCCATGCGCTCGGCAAACTGATCGGCGCAGTCGGCGAGGATCGCGTGCTGTGGGGCACGGATTCGATCTGGTACGGCTCGCCGCAAGATCAGATCCAGGCGTTCCGCACCTTCGAGATCGCGCCGCAGCTGGTGGAGCGCAACGGCTATGCGCCGCTAACGCGCGCCCTGAAGGCGAAGGTGTTCGGCGAAAACGGCGCCGCGTTGTGGGGCATCGACATCACCGCCATGCGCCGGCGCGCCGAGACGGACATGATCGGCCAGCACAAGCGCGCCTACGCGGAAATAGCGCTGCCGAGCTTCGACACCTACGGCCCGCGCAGCATGCCCGAGTTCCGGGCGTTCCAAAGATTGGGCGGCGGGGCACCCGACCGGGAGTAGCGCGCGCTAGCGCGCCGCGTTGCGCGGGGCGATGGCGGCCGCGGCCGCCGTCTGACGCACGCGGGTGGGTGCGCCGCTGTTGACGACCGGCTTGGTAGCACCGGGCGGAACGGCTGGTGTTGCCGGCTTCTGCATCGGTCTTGCCGCAGCGGGGCGCGCGGCGCTGGGCGCCTTGCCCTCACCGAGTTGCTGCCTCACCCAGGCCCACAGCTGGTCGATGTCCTTGGCCGGTTTGCCGGTGGGGAAATGCTCGATGTAGGCGCGGCCATCCTGCATCGGATGCGAATAGGCCGGGCGTTCCGGGATCGCGATCGGAGCGAGCGGGAGGTTATAGCGTGCCAACACCTTGCGCGCCTGCAGGGTGGCCGGCATCTCGTTCTCGCCTCGATTGGGCGGCGCGGCATTGATGACAATGCCGGCGGGCGCGTTCAGGTGCGCGATCATGTCCACGGTCTTGCCGATGGCGCGCAGGTCGAACGGGCTGGGGCGGCAGGGAATCAGGTTGAAGTCGACCTGCTCGGCGATCAGGTACGAGATCTGGCCGGCGTGCGGCGGCGTGTCTACGATGCACACGGTGCAGCCGCGCTTGGCCGCAGCCTCGATCGCCTTGGCGAGGTGCTTGGGGTGACACTGGGCCAGGAAGGGCGTCGGCAGCTTGCGTGCACGCCACCAGCCGGCAGCGGAACGCTGGGGATCGGTGTCGATCAGGGCGACGCGCTCTTTGTGCGCCTCGGCCATCAGCGCGAGGTGGACGGCGAGCGTGGTCTTGCCCGCTCCTCCCTTTTGCGCAAGAAGGCTGAGTGTACGCATCAAACAGTCTCCGTCAGGCGCGCGGGGCACACTGGATCGAAGGTCAAGCCGCAGCCTATCATGAACTGCTTGATTTCCAAGTTTTCCACAGGCTTACGGGCCGTTTTTGGCGGTCCCCAGCAGAAATGGGTCGTCCTGCCATGAAAGCCATCGCACGCTTTGGTAAACAAATGGTTGCCGCCGCCATCGTCGCGGGCGCCATCTTCAGCGCCGCTGGCTTGGCCGCCGATCCGGCGTGGGCGGGGTACGACGAAGGCCTGCAGGCGCGGCAGCGCGGCGACTTTGCCACCGCGATCAAGGAATGGACTGCCGCCGCCGACCAAGGGGACGCGCGGGCGCAGTTCAGCCTGGGGGCGATGTACCGCAACGGCGAGGGGGTCGCACCGAGCGCCACCGAGGCCGCCAACTGGTATCGCAAGGCCGCGGGTCAGGGGCATGCCCAGGCCCAATACAGCCTGGG
>CAIVPW010000218.1 GCA_903907895.1 uncultured Alphaproteobacteria bacterium | reverse complement strand
GGTTACACGCTTTCCAAGCGTGCGCCTTCGGCCACTCGGCCACCCCTCCAGCAAGGTCCAAGAGCCCCGCGGCGGCGGAATATAAAGCCGGACGGTGGGATTGCAATTGTCCCGGTGCCGAACCGGCCCGGGAGGAAGGGTGGCGGCGGGCCGTGGCTACTCCGCCGGCGGGGGAACCGGAATGCGGCGGCGTGCCTGAACCATGCTCTTTTGACGGGCGCGCGCGGCAGGGCCGAATATCTCGCGTTGCAGCAGCCAGAAGAACAGGCTGATGCCGCCCGCGCCGAACACGAGCAGCCCGACGATCATGTACATCATGGTGGAAGCCCCCGAGGCGACGCTTGGCGAAAACCTAACCGAGGATCGCGCGCGCAGGCAACCGAGGCGAGCCAAAGGTGGCGGCGGTGACATATCCACAGCCACAACCCGTTGAGGCGTGTGCCGTTGCGCGCTCCAACTCTTGCAGCGCGCCACGGTCAGAGCGGCAATCGCCCGACGAGCACACAATTCTTTTACAATTTCTTTATCAGTGAGCGGTCGTACGCCCGTCTCCATCGCCTGCGCTTTCGCCGGCAAGCTGCTCAAGCACGCGCGCAAACGTCTCGACCGGCTGCGCGCCTTGCAGCGCAAACCGATCGGCGAACACAAATGTGGGCACGGCGTGCACGCCGAGTCCGATTGCATGCGCGAGGTCGGTCTGCAACTCCTGCTTGCCCTCATCGCTGCGCAGCATCGCGCGCACCGGCGCCGAATCCATACCCGCCTGCTGTGCAAGCGTCACCAGGGTCTCCGCGTCGGCACAGTTCGCGCGGCCCGCGAAATGCGCCTGGAATAGCTCGCGCATCAACTTGGCTTGCACGCTGGCGCCATAGGATTGCAGCGCAAGGGCCAGCAGGCGGTGCGCGTCGAAAGTGGACACCACCAGCTGCTCGCGCGCCAAAAATGGCAGTCCTTCGCGCGTCGCCATGCGGGCAACATTGTCGTGCGCGGCGTCGGCTTGCGGCCCGAACCGGGCGCGCAGGTAGTCCATTACCGGCACCGGATCTGTCGTCGCATCCGGATTCAATTGGAACGGCCGGAACTCGACTTCGACCCGCACACCTGTTGCCTCCACCGCGCGACGGAAGCGATGCTCCCCCACGTAGCACCACGGGCACACGATGTCGGAATAGATGGCAACCTTCATGGCGCGTCCTGTTACCACGCGACGACGCCCAACTGGCGCAAGAACAGCAGAACGGTCAGGGCCACGCCGATAGCAACCACGACCAAGCGGAGCGCGCGTTCGTTCACGCGGTGCACGGCCCAGCCACCCAAGGTGCCTCCGGCAAGGGCACCGGCGGCAACAGCGCCGACGCGCGTCCAGTCCACGCCGGGCACGAACAGGAAGACTGCGACGGCGGAGGCGTTCATCACGGCTGCCAGCAGATTCTTCGTGGCGAGCGCGTTGCGGACCGCGATCCCGGCCAAGGTCAACGCCGCCATCATCAGGAAGCCGATGCCGCCGCCGAAGTAACCCCCATAGACCGCAATGCCGAACTGGGTGAGTGCAGCGGCGCGGGGCCCGAGTGTTGCGGCCTGTTCGGGCCGCCGAAAGAAGTTGCCCCAGGCGAACAGGCAGGTGGCGATCAGGATCAGCCAGGGCAGGATCAGCTCGAAGAAATCGCTGGGGGTGGCGAGCAAGAGCAAGGCCCCGATCGCGCCACCCGCGAGGCTCACGGCGACCAACGTCCGCACCGCCAGCCCGGCCGCACCGCCGATCAGGCTCCAGCCCGAAGCCCCCGCCGCAAGCTGGCCCGGAAACAGGGCCAGTGTGGAGGTGATGTTGGCCATGCGGGCATCGAGCCCGCTCAGCAGCAATGCCGGAAGCGTGATGAAGCTGCCGCCGCCTGCCAACGCGTTCTGGGTGCCCGCCCAGAGGGCAGCAACAAAGAGAAAAACCAGCGTCAGCATTGTGCGGAGACGCCGAAGCTAGACCCGCACCAGCCGCCCCGCTAGTCGAAATTGCCGCCCGGCGCCGGTGCGGGGCGCGGAGGCGGCTGATAGACTGGCCGGATGCTTCGGGTGTTCTCGATTCTCGCTGTCGTGGCGGGCGTGGTGCTGGCCTCGTTGCCATCCAGCGCGCCAGCGCAGTTCCTGCGCGCACCCGCTCCCAATTCCCAGGTTGACCTCGAACTCGTGCTAGCGGTCGATGTGTCGGGCAGTGTGGACTTCCGCGAGGGCCGCCTGCAGCGTCAGGGCTACATCGACGCCCTTCTCAATCCCAAGCTGCTGCAGACTATTCAGAACGGCCGCCATGGCCGCATCGCCGTGACGTATCTCGAGTGGGCCGGCTGGGGCCTGTTCCGCCAGATGGTCGATTGGACCGTGATCCACGACCGTGCCAGCGCCGAGACATTTGCCCGCGAACTGGACACGATCGGCAATATCTCCGGGCGCGGCACGTCGATCAGTGGCGCTATCGACATCTCGATGCAGTTGTTCGCCATGAATCCCTTCAAGGGTGACCGGCGTGTAATCGACATTTCCGGTGACGGTCCGAACAACAGCGGTCTGTCGGTGGTCGGGTACCGCGACATGGCGGTGGAGCGCGGCATCACCATCAACGGCCTGCCGATCCTCAGCGACGCCGGCAATGTCGTGAGCGACCTCGACGTCTACTACAAGGAATGTGTTGTTGGTGGACCGGGTGCGTTCGTCATTCCGGCGCAGAACTTCGAGACGTTTGCCGAAGCCGTTCTGCGCAAAATGATTCTAGAAGTCGCAGACGCGCGCACCGACCCAATGCCGGGCCTTTTGCACAAAGCCCAGTTCCTCAACCAGCGTCCCAATCCCTTGTTCAACAACGAACCGACGCGCTACTACCCGGACTGCGACATTCCCAATAATTCGCGGCCCATGCAGTTCCCCGGCCCAGGTGCCTTCTGAGGCTTCCGGCGGCGCTGCGCCGGTATTCGATGACGTCCTTCAGGCGGCGGCGCGCATCCACGGTGCGGCACGCCGCACGCCCGTCATGACGTCGCGCACGGTGGACGAGCAACTCGGCGCCACCGTCTTCTTCAAGTGCGAGAACCTGCAGCGCACTGGCGCCTTCAAGTTCCGCGGTGCCTTCAATGCTATTTCAGCCCTGTCGGCCGCGCAGCGTGCGAGGGGCGTTGCGGCGTTCTCATCGGGCAACCACGCCCAGGCAATGGCACTCGCCGCGCGATTGCTCGGCACCAAGGCTGTCATCGTGATGCCCCGGGATGCGCCGGCGATGAAGGTCGCCGCCACCCGCGGCTACGGCGCGGAGATCGTGCAGTACGATCGGTACACGGAAGACCGCGAGGCGATCGGGCGCAAGCTCGCAAGCGACCGCGGACTCGCATTGGTCCCGCCGTTCGATCATTGCGATGTCATCGCCGGCCAGGGCACCGCCGCGCTGGAGCTGCTGGAAGAGGCCGGTCCGCTTGACGTTATCGTGACGCCCGTCGGCGGCGGCGGATTGTTGTCCGGCACCTGCCTAGTGGCCGCGGCAACGGCGCCGGGCTGCGTACTCTACGGTGTTGAGCCGGCGGCGGGTGACGATGCGCGCCAGTCCCTGCAGCGCGGCAAAATTGTCAGCATTCCGGCGCCGCACTCGATCGCCGACGGTGCCGTCACGACGCACATTGGCGAACTGTGCTTTCCGCTCTTGCGGCGACATGTACGGGAAATCGTGACGGCGCCTGACGAGGCCCTGCGGCGCACCATGCGGTTCGTAGCCGAGCGGATGAAGGTCGTGGTGGAGCCGACAGGATGCCTGCCCTTGGCGGCGCTGTTGGCCGGAGCCATCCCCGTGCGCGGCAAGCGGGTGGGCGTCGTCTTCAGCGGCGGCAATGCCGATTTGGGGTTGCTCGCCGGCTAGTCGGCCGCCAGAGGTCACCGACTTCTCACGCCGGTTAACGGACGTTGCGTGCCAGCATGCTCCAATGCTGCGCCTCGCGCTCTTTTTCTTGGTTGTGGGATTGGTGGCGGGGGCCTTTGGGCTCACCGGCGTGGCCGACGTGTCGACCGGCATCGCTCAGTTCCTGTTCGTCGTGTTCCTCATCTGCATGGCGATTACCGTCGCGCTGGTCGTGGCGGCCCTGGCAGGCGTGCGCCGACTGCTCGGCCGCTAGTTCGTCAGATGCTCGCCTGCGCCTCTTCCAGCGCAAGCCCCGCGTCCATCCAGCGCGTCTCCGCCGCTTCGATCTGGCGGCTCAGTTCACCGTGCGCCTTCATCAACTCGCCGCGCTCTTTGCCCACGAGCTTGGGGTCATTGAGCTTTCCTTCCAGCTCGGTTCGCTTCTTTTCCAGTTTGGCGAGATCGCCCTCCGCTGCTTTAACGGCCTGGCGCAAGGCCTGAGTGCGTTCGCGCAACTCAGCAGCCGCCCGCCGCTCGTCCTTTCGGGTCGCCCGCGGCCCGTCGCCCTTAACTTCGTCGTCGGCCTCCGGTGCACGCAGGACCAGCGCGCGGTACTCATCGAGCGATCCCGCGTATTCCTTGGCCGTCCCGTCCGCCACGAGCACCAGCCGGTCGGCGACCAACTGCAGCAGGTGCCGGTCGTGGCTGACAAGCAGCACCGCGCCGCCGTAGTCGTTCAGTGCCGCCACCAGCGCATCGCGCGCGTCCACGTCCAGGTGGTTGGTCGGCTCGTCGAGGATGATCATGTGCGGTGCGTCGCGCGTGATCAGCGCCAGCGCGAGACGTGCTCGCTCGCCGCCGGAAAGGCTGCCGACCTTCACCTCCGCCTTTTCTCCCGAGAATCCGAAACGGCCGAGATGCGCGCGGGCAACCGTCGCATTGGCGTCGGGTAGCGCGCGCGTCATGTGCAGCAATGGTGTGCCGGCGAGATCCAGTTCATCGACCTGGTATTGGGAGAAATAGCCCACGCGCAGCTTGTTGGCGCCGGTCACCGTGCCGCCCATCGGCTTAAGCTCGCCGCAAATCAGGCGGGCGAGGGTGGTCTTGCCGTTGCCGTTGCGACCCAAAAGAGCGACGCGATCATCCGGGTCGATGCGCAGGCTGACCCGTTTCAGCACGGGAGTGTCGCCGTAGCCCACGGCCACGTTCTCCAGCATCACCAACGGCGGACGCACCTCGTCCGGGCTCGGAAACTGGAACACAACGGAGGGGTCTTGCATCGCCTCGGCGATCGGGTCGAGCTTGGCGAGCGCTTTCAGACGGCTCTGCGCCTGCGATGCGCTGTGAGCCTTGTAGCGCCAGCGGTCTACGAACGCCTGCAGCTGCGCGCGCCGGCGCTCTTGCTGGGCGCGCAACGCCTCCGCCTGCAGCAGGCGCTCGCTCCGCTGGCGCACGAACTCGTCATAGGCACCGCGATACAGCGTCGTCTTGCCGTGTTCGAGATGCAGGATGTGATCAACGACGCCGTTCAACAGGTCGCGTTCGTGACTGACCAGCAGCACGGTGCCGCGATAGCGCACCAGGAACGATTCCAGCCACAACGTCGCCTCGAGATCCAAGTGGTTGGATGGCTCGTCGAGCAGCAGTACGTCCGGTTCGGCGAACAGCAACGCCGCCAGGGCGACGCGCATGCGCCAGCCGCCCGACAGTGCATCGAGCGGGCCATCGCGCATGGCCTCATCGAAGCCCATGCCGGCGAGAATCCGCGCGGCCCGCGCGGGCGCCGCGTGGGCGCCGATCGCTGCCAGGCGCTCGTGCACGTCCGCCAGCCGGACGGGGTCGGTCTCGTTGTCTGCTGCTGCCAGTAGCCGGGCGCGCTCGTGGTCTGCCGCCAGCACGGTTTCGTAGGCGGAGGCGGTGCCGGATGGAGCATCCTGGGCCACGTACCCGACGCGGACGCCCCTAGGCACCTCGATCGACCCGCCATCGGCCTGAATCCGGCCGGCCACCACCTTGAGCAGGGTCGACTTGCCCGAACCGTTGCGACCGACCAAGCCCACGCGCGCCTTGGGCGGCAGCGAAGCGTTGGCGTGATCGAGCACCACATGGCCGCCCAGGCGGACGGAGACGTCCTGGATCGTCAGCATGGCGTGCGGCAAGGTGGGGTCATGGCGGCGGCATATTGGCCACGCGGCCGCTCCGCTTCAACTGTGTGAGCCACCATGGACAGTGCCGAATTCCGCGCCCGCCAGGCGCCGCTCAAGGACCGATACCGCCAGGAGCCCCAATCTGCCCTGGTGCACGGTAGGGCCGAGGCCATCCTCTCCGCCGATGGCGGCGCCCATGTCGC
>CAIVPW010000217.1 GCA_903907895.1 uncultured Alphaproteobacteria bacterium | reverse complement strand
CCAGCGCGCGGGGCATCTCCGCCTCCTCAAACAAATGGGCCCGGCACGCGCCAGGCAGGAACCCAGCATACGCGGCGCCCTTTTGGTGCGTCAAGACCTATATAGGACTGTTGACCGCACCCTGTCCGGGCGGTATGGTGCACTCCATGAAACCACTCATACCCCTTTCGTTCGCCCTCGCCCTGCTTGCGGGTGCAGCCCACGCCCAGCCGCAACCGAGTTGGAAACCCGCGCGCGCCGCCGAGATCGTTTCGCCCGCTGCGCCCGGCGGTTCCGTCGACGTGATGTCCCGCGCCATCAAGCGCTTCGCCGAGGAGAACAAGCTCATCGAGGTGCCGTTCAACGTGGTCTACAAGACCGGTGCGAGCGGCTCGATCGCGCTGGAGTACATGGCGCAGAACGCGGGGCGCGGGGAGTTCACCTTCGCCTCCTCACACACCTTCCTCACGATCCGCGAAACCGGTGACTCGAAACTCGACTACCGCGACCTGACGCCACTCGGCCTGCTGTTCAAGGAATTCCACGTCATCGCGGTGAAGCCCGACGGCCCGGTGGCCGACGGACGCGCGCTCATCGACAAGCTGCGCAAGGACCCCTCCTCGGTGAGCTTCGGCTTCTTCGGCAACCCGGGCAACCACTTGCACCTGGGCGCGGCCATCCCGCTCAAGGCGGCGGGCGTGGATATCCGCAAGCTCACCACCGTCCAGTACCGCTCCGGGCCCGAAGCACTCACCGCCGTGATGGGCGGGCACCTCGACGCAGCGCTGGTGACCCTGTCGGTCGCGCAGGCACTGGCCGATGGCGGCAAGATCAAGGTGATCACGCAGACCTCCCCCTCGCGTCGCAGCGGCTACCTCGCCGCCGTGCCGACCTGGAAGGAACTTGGCGTCAACGTCGAGTACGCCACGGCGCAGGGCGTGCTCGGCGCCAAGGGCATGAGCGCAGAGCAGGTTGGCTACTGGGAAGGCGTGCTGGCAAAGCTCTCACAGGACGCGGAGTGGAAAAAGCTTCTTGCGCGCAGCTATTGGGAGCCGGCCTACATGACTTCGGCCGAAATGAAGGCCTATTACGATGCCGAGCACGCGAAACTGAAGGCGATCCTCGCCGAACTGGGACTGGCCAAATGAGCACCACCCCCGCGGGGCGCAGGCCTACCGTCGTACTGGTCGGCGGGATCTACCACGCCGACGCCGACAAGGTGCTGCGGCAGCATGCAACCGTAGTGGCCCTCGAGCGGCCGTCGCCCGCCGACATCGCCGCCGCACTCGCCAATGCCGACGGGGCCATCGTGCGCTACCCACACCTGATCAATGACGCGGTCCTCGACGGCGCCAAGGGGCTGGTGATCGTCGCGTCCTCTGGCCGCGGCACCGACTCGATTGACGTCGCCTCCTGCACAGCACACGGCGTCGCGGTGGCGAACAATCCCGGCTACGGAACGGTCCCCGTGTCCGAGCACGCCATTGCAATGATGCTCGCCCTGTCGCGCAACCTCATCAGCAGCGGCAAAGCGCTGCGTTCCGGTGGCGCGTGGGACAAGCGGACGCAGCTCGACGTGCGCGACATCAACGGCCGCACCATCGGCATCATCGGCCTGGGCCTGATCGGCAGCGAAATGACGCGCAAGTGCATCGCGGCGTTTGGCATGAAGGTCCTGGCCTATGACCCGCATGTCCCCAAGGCCAAGGCCGAAGCGCTGGGCGCAGTGATGGTCGACAACCTTGACGAACTGCTTGAGCGCGCCGACTTCGTGTCGCTGCACGCCGAGCTGAACGATGCCTCGCGCGGCATGATCGGCGAACCGCAGTTGCGCCGGATGCAGCGCCACGCTTACCTCATCAATACCTCGCGCGGAAAAATTGTGCGCCAGGACGCCCTGCACAAGGCGCTGACCGAAGGCTGGATCACCGGCGCGGCGCTCGATGTCTTCGAAGACGAACCACTTGCCGAGCCCAGCGCGCTGTGGACCCTGGACAACCTGATCCTGACCCCGCACGTCGCCGGCCTGTCCGGGGATGCGCTGCACGACCTCGCCGAGTCCGCCGTGAGCCAGGTGCTGCAGGCGCTGAAGGGCGAGCGGCCGAAGCACCTCGTCAATCCGGCGGCATGGGATGCGGCACGGACGCGGCTCGCCGGCGCAGCCTGAATCCAATGCAAAGGACGTCATGAACATTGCATCGCACCTGGACAAGATCGACCGGTTCGAGAGGCTGCGCGCACGCCTCGACACCATGGGGGACTTCGAGCTCTGGTTCTGGGCCGCCATGAATACGGGCACGAACGCGGTCAACGCCGCCCTGCATCACGCCGGCGCGACCATCGCCGACGACGCCTTCCCGACGCAGCCCGGGGTGTATCTCGTCCCCGGAACGGACGGGAAACTCGAACCTGCATTCCGCCCACCGGGCGACGTCCTCCACGTGGGACGCCCGAAGATCGAGGGCAAGCTGCCCGAGGATGTCACCGCCATGATGCAGGCCATGGAGATCATCGAGCACCATCGCGACCCGTGCATCCGCGGCGAGCGCGACGCGACGCCGGAGATTGCGGCCGAATGCGCGCAAGCGCTGGAGAAGGTGCTCGTCCTGCTCCGCCAACGCATGTCCACGCCGGGAAAAGCATGGAAGCCCTAGACCACCGCCAGCGCGCCGAGCGCATCGAGCGCTCCATCGCCAAGTGCGGTGATGCCGATCACGAGATGAAGATCGAAGGCGCCATGCTCGCCGGCACGCACTGGGTGAATTTCATCCTGCACCGGATGGGCGTGACCAAGGGCGACCTGGACGTCATGCACTCCTACATGCTGACGGTGAACGAGCTGCGCAAGTACAGCGTCGCCGATGCGGAAATGATGGCGGCGATTGCCGAGATCGAGGACATCCGCCCGGCGCATGTGCGCGGCAATGTGCCCGGTGGCCCTGCAGCGGCAAAGCGCGCGCTGGAACTGCTCGCGACCTTGCGCGCCAAGGCGCACAAGCTCTCCGTCTGAACTAGAAAACGATCACGCCTCTGGCGTTCTTGCCCGACTGCATGTCTGCGAACGCCTGCGGCGCCTCTTCCACCGAGTAGCGCTTGGTGATGAGCTCGTCGAGCTTCAGCTTGCCGGCCATGTAGAGGCCCAGCATGCGCGGAAAGTCGATGCGCGGCACGCAGGAGCCGAAGTAGCTGCCCTGCAGCGATTTTTCCTCGAAGACCAGCCCCGCCGGCTTGACCGACAGCGTATCGCTGCCGCGCGCGACGCCGACCACCACGGTCTTGCCCCCGCGTGCAGTGGCGCGGTACGCAGTAGCAGCCAACTCGCCGCTGCCCACGCATTCGAATGCGTAGTCGGCACCGCCTGCGGTCATCTTTTTCAGCGCCTTCACCGGGTCCTCGCCGGGTTTGGCAAGAAGCGTGTGGGTCGCACCGAAGGTCTTCGCGAACTCGAGCTTGGCCTCGGCCGTGTCGACCGCGACGATCATCTGCGCTCCCGCAATAGCCGCCCCCTGGATAGCGTTGAGCCCGACGCCGCCGCAGCCGAACACGACGACGCTCGAGCCCGGCTCGACCCGCGCGGTATTGAAGACCGCACCCACGCCCGTGGTCACCGCACAACCGACCAGCGCCGCGCGATCCAGCGGAATCGCCTTGTCGATCTTCACCACGTTGTCCTGCGACAGCGTGGCGTACTCGGCCATCACGCCGCAACCGGAGAAGATGTTGAGCGGCTTGCCGGCCGCATCATGCGTGCGCGGCGTGCCTGCGGGTGGCGTGACGAGGGCCTTGCCCTGTTCCACGCACAGCACCGGCCGACCGCCCGAGCAGAAGCGGCATACGCCGCACATGTAGACGAAGGACGAAACCACGTGGTCGCCCACGGCAAGGCCGGTCACGCCCTCGCCGACCTCGACGATTTCGCCGGCGGCCTCGTGCCCCAGCACCAGGGGCGGCGGCAGCGCAATGGTCCCGTTGGTGGCCGACAGGTCCGAATGGCACACTCCGCAGGCGGCGATTTTTACGGTGACTTCGCCACGCCCCGGCGGGTCAACGGTGATGCTCTCCACCACCACGGGCTGGTTCAGTTCGCGACAGAGGACCGCTTTTGCCTTGCGTGCCATGCTTGTCTCCTCGGGAATCCGATGCGTTATTTGGGGACGAGTATAGCGTGGCCGCTGGTCTAAAATAGCGCCTTTCCCCCAGCAGGATTCCGCCATGGCAAACCACGACAAGTTCTACATCAACGGCCAATGGGTCGCCCCGTCCACCAAGGACAAGATCGACGTGCACAACGCCAGCACCGGCGCGGTAATGGGCT
>CAIVPW010000216.1 GCA_903907895.1 uncultured Alphaproteobacteria bacterium | reverse complement strand
TTGTGCTAGACGTGCAACTGCAATTGTCCACTGCACTTGCGAAGCACGATCATGAATTCCTCGCTGCCGATGTCCTTCCGCTACCGCGCCGTGTGGATCTCGGACATCCACCTTGGCACCAAGGGCTGCCAGGCCGAGTACCTCTTGGACTTCCTGCGCGTGGTGGAATGCGACGACCTGTACCTGGTCGGCGACATCATCGACATCTGGCGCCTGAAGCGCGCGTGGTACTGGGAGCAGGCGCAGAACGACGTCATCCAGAAGCTGCTGCGCAAGGCGCGCAAGGGCACCCGCGTGCACCTGATCAGCGGCAACCACGATGAGAAGCTGCGCGACTTCGGCCGCCACGAATTCGGCAACGTCGATCTGGTTGAAGAGGCAGTGCACGAGGCCGCAGACGGCAAGCGCTACCTCGTGCTGCATGGCGACCAGTTCGACGCGGTGGTGCGCCACCAGCGATGGCTCGCCCACCTCGGCGACGACGCGTACCAGTTGCTGCTGTCGGTCAATCAGATCGTCAACCGCGTGCGGCGCGGGCTTGGCTTCCCCTACTGGTCTCTGGCGGCGTTCCTGAAGAACCAGACCAAGAACGCCGTCTCCTACATCAGCAACTTCGAGCAGTTGCTGTCGGCCGAGGCTAAGCGGCGCGGGTTCGACGGCGTCATCTGCGGACACATCCACCACGCCGCCCTGCGCACCATCAACGACGTCCTGTACTGCAACGACGGCGACTGGGTGGAGAGCTGTACCGCGCTGGTCGAGCACAGCGACGGCCGCCTGGAAATCCTGGATTGGTGCGAGCTGCGCGGCCTGCGTCGCGGCGTCGATGCCAAGGCACGGCGTGCGCTCGTGGAGTCCCTCGCCTAAAGGAGCCCTGCCTTCATGCGCATTCTGATCGTTTCCGACGCGGCGCCGCCGCAAGTCAACGGCGTGGTGCGTACCCTGACCGAGCTTATTACGCGCCTCACCAAGCTTGGCCACATGGTCCGCCTGATCGGGCCGGCCGAGTTCCGCACCGTACCGATGCCGACGTACCCCGAGATCCCGCTGGCGGTGCTGCCCGGTCGCAAGCTCGGCGCCATGATTGAAGAGTTCAAGCCGGAAGCGGTGCACATCGCGACCGAGGGACCGCTCGGCCTGGCGGCGCGGCGCTACTGCATCGCGCACAGCTACCCGTTCACCACCGCCTACCACACGCGCTTCCCGCAGTACCTCAAGCCACGCTTCGGCGTACCCGAGGCCTGGACGTATGCCGCGCTGCGCCGGTTCCATGCCAAGTCGCAGCGTGTGATGGTGTCGACCGAAAGCGTCGAGCGGGAACTGAAGCAACATGGCTTCGGCAACATCGTGCGGTTGGGCCGCGGGGTGGACACCGAGCGCTTCCAGCCGCGCGCGAAGGACTTCCTGCCGTTCCCGCGGCCGATCTTCGTGCACGTGGGGCGCGTAGCACTGGAGAAGAACCTCGAGGACTTCCTGTCGCTCGACCTGCCCGGCACCAAATTGGTCGTCGGCGAGGGGCCTGCGCGCAGGCAGCTGGAGGCGCGCTTTCCGGAGGCGAAGTTCGTCGGCTTCAAGGAGAACGGTGAACTCGCCCGATACTATTCCGCAAGCGACGTCTTCGTGCTGCCGAGCAAGACGGAGACCTTCGGTTTGGTCCTGCTGGAGGCACTCGCCTCGGGCCTCCCGGTGGCGGCGTACCCGGTCTCGGGTCCGATCGACGTGATCGGCAGCAGCGGCACCGGTGTGCTGCATGAAAACCTGCGGCAGGCCGCTCTCAATGCGCTCGCCATCGATCCCGCCCTGTGCCGCGCGCGGGCGCTGCAATTCAGCTGGGACGAATCGGTTGCGCAGTTCCTAGACAATATCCAGGCCATCGACAAAGCGAAGGCGGCGTAACCGGGACGCCACGGAGCCGCGTTAGCCTACCTCCACCCAACCTTGGATGGATGTCATGTGTTCCGGACAAAACCGCGCGGCGCTGCACTGGTCCTCGCACTATGCGGTGCGACCGGGGTGGCGCGATGAGAGCAGGCTTGCCTCGCTCTTGTCGTCGGCGGAGGCACTGTCGGGCCGGCAAAATATGACAACCCACGAGGCCAAGGACTTCCTCCGCGCCAACGGACGGGTGGCCGCCGCCCATCGCATCCACTTGCTGCTACGCCGCCTTGCTTCGCGGCGCGCGGCGAGCGCGCAGGCGTTCGCGCTACCCACGCAGCGGTAGAGTCTCCACCGTTCCGCTGGCGACGCGGCGGTGCCGCGTCGCGCGCGC
>CAIVPW010000215.1 GCA_903907895.1 uncultured Alphaproteobacteria bacterium | reverse complement strand
GCTTCAGCCTACCATGCGAAGTGGAGCATCGCCGCGCTGGGACGGGCGTTGTGGCGCTGCCCCAGGGCAGCCATCGCGCTGGAGTTCCACGCCAGCTTGGCGAAGCCACCGAACTCGTCGGCGTGCAGGCCGGAGAGGATCAACACCGAGTCGATGCCGGCCGCGTTGGCGCCCGCGATGTCGGTGGTGAGGCTGTCGCCTACCGCGAGAACCTGCGCGCGTGTCACGCCGCCAGCCCGGGCCATACAAGCCGCGTAGGCGGAAGGGTACGGTTTGCCGTGGTAGCGGACGTCGCCGCCCATTTCCACGTAGGCGCGGGCGACCTCGCCGGCGCATGGCAGGCGCTTGGTGCCGCGATAGACCCAGCGGTCGGGGTTCGCGCAGATCATCGGCAGGTGCTTGCGCAAGCCAAGTTGCAGCAGCTCGGTGTAGTCGGCGGCCGTCTCGGTCTCGTCGTCGAACAGGCCGGTGTTCAAGATGAAGTGCGCGCGCTCGGGCGTCGGCGCCAGTTCGTAGTCGAGGCCGTCGAGAAGGCCCCAGTCCCGTTCCGGTCCCAAGTGGTAGAAGCGGTGGCCAAGCTTGGCGTGCCACGGGTCGGCGCGCGCTGCGAGCGCCTCGCGCGTGAGGCCGCCCGAGCTCACGACGTCATCGTAGCTGCCGGGCGGGATGCCGAAGCCGGCGATCTGCTTCTTCACCGATTCGACGGTGCGCGGGGCATTGGACAGCAACATGGTGCGCACGCCGGACGCGCGCATCTGGACCAGCGCATCCAAAGCGTGCGGCGTCGGCTTCTCGCCGTCGTGCACCACGCCCCACAGATCGAGGATGGCCGCGCGATATCGGCCCGCCGCCCAGGGGCCGATGCGATCGAGGAACGGAACCATCAGACGGCTTCGCGCAAGGGCCGGGGTTCGCCCAGCAGGAAACCCTGGGCAAGGGTGACGTTCAGCTCCATGAGCGCGAGGACCTGGGATTCTTCTTCGACCTTGGTGGCGATCAGCTCGACGCCGGCGCGCTTCATGCGCTCGCTCCAGTCGGCGACGTGGATGCCGGCGCGCAGGTGCGTCGGTTGCGCCAGCAGTGTCGCCGCTTCGATCTTGATGTGACGGAAGCCGCGCCGGGCGCGGTCGTCCGCATCGTCACCCGACGCGCGCACGACGTTGTCGAGCGAGAACGAGAACCCAAGGCGGCGCACCTGGGCCAGCGCATCGGTAAGGCGGATGTCGTCGGCATCGTCCTGGGACATTTCGAAGACGAGACTCTCGGCGAGTTCCTTGTTGCGGCCGAGGAACTCGATGAACTGCGGGAAGAAGTCGGCGTCGAGTAATGCCTCGCGCGAAAGGTTGCAGAAGAAGCCGACATCGAGCTTCTCCTTCCAGGCGCGGCGGACGGATTGGACGCAGCGAAACAGCATAAGGTTGTCGATGGTCGGCAGAAGCCCTTCGCGGGCCGCCACGGGATTGTACTGCTCGGGCAGCAGCACCTGGCCCGCGTCGGTGCGGATGCGGCCGTAGGCCTCGTAGTAGAGGACCTTGCGCTGCGGCAGCGTGACGATCGGCTGCAGGTACAGGTCGACGCGATCGTTGGTAAACGCGACTTGCAGGATGTCGAGCACCTCCGCGTCCGAAAGCTTCTCGTGCACCGCCTCGGCCGCCACGCCGCGCGCCAAGGCACCCTCGGCACGCTCGCGCGCTGCGACGCTGCGGTCGGTGAGCTTCTTGAGCAGGCCGCGGATGGTGCGCATCTCGCCGATCAGGTCGGGCGCACCATCGCCTGAGCCGGCGTAGCCGATCGAGGCCTGCAGCTCGGCAAGTGAGTCGCTCGTCCGCTGAGCCTTGTCCGCGGCGTCCTTGTGCGCCGAGCGCAGGCGGGAGAGTTCGCGCGCGAACCAACGATGATCTTCCCGCCGCGCCAGGAATTCGTGGGCAAGTGCGGCCAGCAGGAACACGACCATCCCCGCCAGCGCGCGCTGCAAAGCATCGGCCGGCAGCACCGCGGCAACGATTGCGGCGAAGAAGGCATAGCCGGCGATTGCGAGCAGGTGGAGGGCGCGGGCGCGACTCAAATGTCGGCTCCTACCGCCGCCTGCACTGAACGGAAGCCATCGCGGGCCAGCAGTTCGGCGAGCTCTTCGTGGATTCGGGCGACGATGCCCGGGCCCTCGTAGATCATCGCGGTGTAGAGCTCGACCAGAGTGGCGCCGGCACGGATCTTGACGTAGGCGTCGGCGCCGGACGACACGCCGCCGGCGCCGACCAACAAGATGCGTTTCTGTGCGGCACGCGCGGCAATAGTAAGGGCGCGGGTGGCGAAGGCGAACAGCGGCTTGCCGGACAGGCCGCCCTTCTCGCCCTTGTGACGGCCTTTCAAGGTGTCGCGCAGACCGACGCTGGTGTTGCCGACAATCAGGCCCTGGGCACCGCGCTCGATGGCCGTGCCGACGATGCCTTCGATATCGCCCTGTTCCAGGTCGGGCGCGATCTTCACCAGAATTGGCGGCGACGCACCGGAATCGGCCCGCGCGGCCAACGCGGTGGTCAGCAACTCGTCCAGGCGCTTTTGCAGGTCGCGCAAACCGGGCGTGTTGGGCGAGGACACATTGAGCACCAGGAGCTCGGCGAGCGGCGCCAAGGCGCGGATGCAGGTGGCGTAATCCTGCAGAGGATCGGCGGAGTCCTTGTTGGGGCCGACGTTCGCTGCAACGATGCCG
>CAIVPW010000214.1 GCA_903907895.1 uncultured Alphaproteobacteria bacterium | reverse complement strand
TTCTTCGAGATCGGAGGCAAGCGCGTCCGGGTGCTGGAGGCGGACGTCGTCCCGGATGTGCAAGGCGAGCCCGGTACGGTGCTGGATGCACGCCCCGTCATTGCATGCGGCAACGGCGGGTTGCGTCTCATTCACGTGCAGCGCGAAGGGAAGAAGCCGATGACGGCGCTCGAGCTGATGCGTGGGTTCGCGCTGCCGCCCGGCACGCGTCTTGACGTGGCGGCCTGACGCACGTGCCGCGCTACAAGCTGGTTCTGGAATACGACGGCACCGGCTTCGCCGGCTGGCAGCGGCAGGACAACGGGTCCACGGTGCAAGCCTCGCTGGAGCAGGCGATCCTCGGCTTCTGCGGCGAGCAGGTAGTGGTGACAGGTGCGGGCCGCACCGATGCGGGCGTGCACGCCCTAGCGCAAGTCGCGCATTTCGATATCAATCGCCCAACGACGCCACACACGGTTCGCGGCGCCCTCAACGATCACCTGCGGCGCATCGCCGATGGGCCGCGCCGCATCGTCGTGCTGGAGGTGGAACAGGTCTCTCAGGAGTTTCATGCGCGCTTCTCAGCGACCGGCCGGCGCTATTTGTTTCGCATCGTCAATCGCGCCGCGCCGCCCGCACTAGACCGCGACCGCGTGTGGCATGTTCGGCCACCGCTCGACATCGACGCTATGAATGCCGGCGCCGAACGGCTGATCGGCCGCCACGATTTCACGACGTTCCGCTCCATGCAGTGCCAGGCCAAGAGTCCGGTGCGCACCCTCGATGTGCTCCGGGCGACACGGCAGGGCGACGAAGTGCGCGTTGAAGCAGCATCGCGTTCGTTCCTGCACAATCAGGTGCGCGCGATGGTGGGGACGCTGACGCAGGTGGGCGAGGGAAAATGGACCGCCGACGATGTCAGCGCCGCCCTGGCAGCCCGTGACCGCGTCGCGTGCGGCACGACGGCCCCGCCCCACGGCCTGTACCTCGCCGAGGTGCGCTACGGCGAGCGGGCTAGAGGAATTGCGGCAGCGCGACCAGAACCAGGTACGTGACGAGCATATCTAGGATCGCCAGTCCCGTGCCCGTCAGCGCGCCGACACCGAGCGTCATTCGCGCGACAAACGCGAAGTACACGATCGCGTACACCAGCATCGCATAGTCGAGTGGCCCGCCCATGGCGAGCATGGGGATGCCGGTGCGATGCAGAACGCCCAGGATGAAGAACAGGACCGCCTGGACGACCTGCATCCAGTTGTAAGCGATAACGAACGCTACGTACTGGCCCGACAAGCCCATCACGCGGGCCATCGGGATCATGACGATGGGGAACAGCGCCCATCCGACCATGTACCGCAGCGCCTCGGACAGCCACGAGATGTCTGCGTCGCCGGCCTCAGCCAGCATGTTGCCAATGGTGAGCGGGGCCACCAGCAGCGCCCCGAGGAACGAACGCCAGAAGCCGTCCAGGCTGACATCGAAGTGGCCGACGCCGCGGGGATCAAACCGGGCCAGCAACAACGCGCCATGCAGCGAGCGGGTAATCTCTTCGCGAAGCGCCATCAGGCGAAATACCGGCGCAGGATGTCGGCATACACTTCGGTGAGGGCTGCCATGTCGGCCACGGCCGCGCGCTCATCGACCTTATGAATAGTTTCGTTCAACAGCCCGTACTCGGCGACCGGGCAGTAGTCTTTGATGAAGCGCGCATCCGAAGTGCCGCCCGAGGTGCTGAACTCAGGCTCGCGTCCGAACTTGGCGCGCACGGCGTCGCGCAGCAAGGTCGTGAACGGCCCCGCCTTGGTCACGAACGCCTCGCCGGACACCTCGAACGTCAGTTCATACGCGACACCGGTCGCGTCGAGCTTGTCGCGCACCCATTTGTCGAGGGATTGCGACGTGTGGTTGTCGTTGAAGCGAATATTGAACGTGGCGCGGATTTCGCCCGGGATCACATTGGTCGCCGGATTGCCGACATCGACGGTGGTGATCTCAAGATTGGTCGGCTGGAAGCGCTCGTTGCCGCGATCGATCGGCGCCTCGGTCAGTACGGCCAGCAGCCGCACCATGCCGGGCACCGGATTATCGGCGTTCTGCGGATAGGCGACGTGACCCTGCACGCCGCGCACGACCAGGCGCCCGGTCATCGAGCCGCGACGGCCGATCTTGATGGCGGACGCCAGGTGGTCCGGGCTGGTCGGCTCGCCGACCAGGCACACGTCGGGCACATGGCCATTGGCCTGCATCCACTCCAACACCTTGCGCGTGCCGTACGTGGCGGGACCTTCCTCGTCGCCGGTAATGAGCAGGCTCACGGAGCCGTTGGACTGTGTGATGCGCGATGCGGCCGCGATGAAACACGCCACGCCGCCCTTCATGTCGGCGGCGCCGCGGCCCCACAGGTAGCCGTCGGCGACGGTGGCGGAGAACGGCGGGAAGCGCCATTGCGCTTCCGGCCCCGTCGGAACCACGTCAGTGTGTCCCGCATAGCAGAAGTGCGGCCCGGTGCTGCCGCGCCGCGCGAACAGGTTTTCGACGCGCTGCGGCCCGTCGCCGAACGGCAGGCGAGTGCACGCAAATCCGAGCGGCGTCAGGATCGCCGTCAGGACATCGACGACACCCGCGTCCCTCGGCGTAACCGACGGGCAGCGGATCAGCTGCTGTGCGACTTCAACCGGATCCAGCGCGGCCATCGCCGTGCTCAATCGCGCAGCAATTCGTTGATGGAGGTCTTCGAGCGCGTCTTCGCGTCAGCCTTCTTGACGATGACCGCGCAGTACAGGCCGGGTCCCGGCGTACCATCGGGCAGCGGCTTGCCCGGCATGGTGCCCGACACCACCACGGAGTAGGCGGGCACGCGTCCGTAGTGCACTTCGCCGGTCGCCCGATCGACGATCTTGGTGCTGGCGCCAATGTACACGCCCATGGACAGCACGGAGCCCTGCTCGACGATGACGCCTTCGGCGACTTCCGCCCGCGCGCCGATGAAGCAGTCGTCTTCGATGATGACAGGGCCGGCCTGCAACGGCTCCAGCACGCCGCCGATGCCGGCGCCGCCCGAGATGTGGCAGTTCTTGCCAACCTGCGCGCACGACCCGACGGTCGCCCACGTATCGATCATGGAGCCGGACTCGACGCGCGCGCCTACGTTCAAGAAGCAAGGCAGCAGCACGGCGCCCGGCGCGATATAGGCCGGATAGCGCACTTGGGCGCCCGGCAGCACGCGCACGCCGGCATCGCGGAAGTTCTTCTCGTCCCAGCCTTGGAACTTGGGCCGGATCTTGTCGTAGTACGACGAGCCCCCCGGCCCGCCAGGGATCATCTGCGAGTCGTTCAGGCGGAACGACAGCAGCACCGCTTTCTTCAGCCACTGGTGGGTGACCCACGTCCCGTCGATCTTTTCGGCGACGCGGAGAGCGCCCGAATCGAGTCCGGCGAGCGCCTCGTCGACGGCGTCGCGCACGGGGCCCTTGGTGCCCGGGGTGATGTTCTTGATGTTCTCCCAGGCGGCGTCGATGGCGGCCTGCAGGCGTTCCGGGCTCAAAGTGGGCTCCTCGCTGGGGTCCAGACGCGGCGCACCTTAAGCCCCAAGGCTATGGTGTCAACGCGCCTGGGGTCGCCGCAGCGCCCCGATCCAGGTCGCGAGGTCCTCCACCACGTGGTGCGAGCGGCCCATGGCCTCGAACTCGCGCATCAGCTCGCTCTTTCCGTCGGGCGGCAGCGCCCAGGCGCCGTCATTCTTTATCCAAACCGTTGTCATACCGAGCTGTGCGGCCGGCTCCAGATTGCGGGGCAGGTCCTCGACCATGGCGGCGGTCTTGGGCGCCACGCCGTGCCGCGCCAGCATGCGCTCATAGGTCGCGCGGTGCGGCTTGGGTACGTAGTCCGCCGCCACGATGTCGAAAATGCCCTCGAAGCACGCGGCAATGCCGAGACGCTCCAGCACGCGCTCGGCATAGGGGGTGTCGGCGTTGGTAAAGACGATCTTGCGACCGGGCAGGCCTTCCAGTGCCTCCCGCAACACGGGGTCGGCGGGGATGCAGGCCAGATCCACGTCGTGGACGTAGGCCAGGAAGTCGTTGGGGTCGGTGCCGTGCTCGCGGATCAGGCCCAACAGGCTGGTGCCGTATGTATAGAAGTAGTGCTTCTGCTTCCGGTGGGCCTCGTCGGCGCCCAGGTTGAGGGCGCGCGCGATGTAGTCGCGGATGCGTCGGTCGATCTGCGGGTAGGGGCCGCAGGTGACCGGATAAAGGGTGTTGTCGAGGTCGAACACCCATGTATCGACGTGGGCGAAAGCCTTGGGATCGGGCAATGGCGATGGCTGCATGGCGGCGGCCCGCGATATTACAATGCGCGCCGTCGCCCGGGGGGCCCTTTGTTCGGTCTGTTCAAGCGTAAGAAGCCAGGTATCGCGCTCAAGCGCCTGCCGCCCGGCACCGTCACGGAAAAGCCCGAGCCGGTGACGCGGCGCAAGCTGATCCCGCAGGACATCACCTACGAGCAGGCAAAGTCGTACGCCAAGCACGCGGACCGCAACATCCGCGGCGAACTCGCTGCGCGCTCGGATGTGAAGCCCGAAATCCTCTACTTCATGGCGCAGGACGAGGACACGGACGTCCGCCGGGCCATCGCTTCGAACGACGCGACTCCGCGCCAGGCCGACCTCGTGCTGGCGCGCGACAAGGACGATGAGGTGCGCTGCGACCTGGCGCTCAAGATCGGCCGCCTTATCCCCGGTATCTCCAAAACCGCCAGCGAGAGGCTGCAGGATGTGACGCTCGAAGTGCTCGAAGTGCTGGCGCGCGACCAGCTGCCGCGCGTGCGAGCCATCATTGCCGAAGAAATCAAGCACGCGAAGCATGCGCCCCAGCCGGTAGTCAGCCGTTTGGCGCGCGATGTCGAGACGATCGTCGCCGCGCCGATCCTCGAGTACTCCCCGCTGCTGTCGGACTACGAATTGATGGAGATCATCCACGCCGGCGCGAGTCGGGGTGGCCTGCAGGCGATCGCGCGCCGCGCCAACGTCAGCGACAAGCTGGCGAAAGCCATCGTCGATGCGAACGACATCGCCGCCACCGCCAACCTGCTTGCAAATCCGAACACCAAGCTGAAGAGCGACATCCTCGACCGTGTCGTCGATATGGCCGAGAAGCAGGAGCCGCTGCACGAACCGTTGGCGCGGCGACCGGAATTGTCGGTAAACGCCATCCGCCGCATCGCGACGTTTGTGAGTTCCTCCATCCTGAATGTCCTGCAGGCCGAGCACGAACTCGACGATGAGACCGCCAAGGTCGTTGCCGAAGCGGTGAAGAAGCGTATCAAGGAAGAAGGCAGCGGCGCCGAGCCGGCGGAGACCGTTGCGTCCAAGGTCGCGAAGCTCCAAGACGCCGGCAAACTCAACGAAGATTCGATCCTGCAGGCCGCCCAATCTGGGCAGCGCGGCTTCGTCGCCGAGGCGCTCGCGCTCAAGGGCGCGGTATCGGTCGGCGTCGTGAACAAGATGCTCGATTCACGCTCGGGCAAGGCGGTGACCGCTGTGTCCTGGAAGGCAGGCCTATCCGCGCGCGGCTCGATGAAGCTGCAGCAGCTGGTGGCGCGCGTACCGGCAAACGCCATGATCCATGCGCGCGACGGCGTCAAATTTGCGCTCTCGGACGCCGAGATGCTGTGGTTCCTGACCTACTTCCAGGAATTCACAACGAGGGACGCGGCCTAGCGGCCGGTCACTTTGAAATCATCGTGCCGATGCCGAGCTCGGTGAAGATTTCCAGCAGCAGTACGTGATGCTGGCGGCCATCGAGGATGTGGGCGGCTTTGGTGCCGCCGGCAATGGCGGCTAGGCAGGTCTCGATCTTCGGGATCATGCCGCCGCTCGCCGTGCCGTCGTCCACGAGGCCCTTGGCCTGCTTGGTCGTCAGGCGCGGCATCAGCTTCTTGTCCTTGTCGAGCACGCCTTCGACGTCGGTCAACAGGATCAGCTTCGATGCACCCATGGCGCCGGCGATGGCGCCCGCCACGGTGTCGGCGTTGATGTTGTAGGTTTCGCCGTCCGGTCCGATGCCGATCGGCGCTACGACGGGGATCACGTCGGTAGCCATCAGCACTTCAAGAACGTGCGGATTGATCTTGGTCGGCTCGCCGACAAAGCCGAGGTCGACGGCCTTTTCAATGCTGCCGCGCGGCGGTCGCTTCTGCTTCAGCTTGCGCGCCTCCACCAAGCTTCCGTCCTTGCCCGAGATGCCGATGGCATGACCGCCGGCTTCCTCAATGGCGCTGACGATCGACTTATTGATGGAACCGGCAAGAACCATCTCAACGATATCGACGGTGGCCTTGTCGGTCACGCGCAGGCCGCGCTCGAAGCGGCTCTCGATGCCGAGGCGCTTCAGCATGTCGCCGATTTGCGGGCCGCCGCCGTGTACTACGACGGGGTTGATGCCGACCTGGTTCAGCAGCATGACGTCGCGCGCGAACGTCTCGGTCAGCGAGTCGTCGCCCATGGCGTGGCCGCCGAATTTGATGACGAAGGTTTGCCCGGCGAACTCGCGCATGTAGGGCAGGGCCTCGGACAGCACTTTGGCGGTCTCGAGCCACTGCTCTCGCGTGCGCACGGGGCGGGCGGGCTTCTTCTTGCGGACGGACATGGCGGAAAGCTCTCGGTGGCGGGCCGCAACCCTATAGCGGAAACGCCCGGCGAAACCTAGCGGGCGGCCAGCTCTGCCAAGTCGGCGCGGAGTTCGGCGATGCCGAAGCCCTTCTCGGCGCTAGTGGCGACTATGTCCGGGAACGCGGCCGGGTGCTTCTTCAGCGCACGAGCCACTGCGGCGGTGACCTCGGCCAGTTCCGCGGCGCCGGCTTTGTCGGTCTTGGTCAGCACCACGCGAGTGGCTACCGCCGCCTCGTCCAATACCTTGAGCGCAGCGACGTCGCTGTCTTTCAGTCCGACACGTACGTCGATCAGCACCAGCGCGCGCTGCAGGTTCGGCCGGCCGCGCAGGAAATCCTCGATCAGTGCCGTCCACGTGTCGACTGCGCGCTTCGACACCTTGGCATAACCGTACCCCGGCAGATCGACGAGCCGCAGGCGCGCCGGGTCGCCAAGGCCGTAGAAGTTCAGCTTCTGGGTGCGTCCGGGCGTCTGAGAAACGTTGGCCAGCGCCTTCTGGCCCACCAGCGCATTCACCAGGCTCGATTTGCCGACGTTGGAACGCCCCGCGAAGGCAACCTCGGGTAAGTCGGTGGGCGGCAACTGGTCGACGCTGTCGGCCGCCCACAGGAACTTGCAGGGTTGCGCGAACAAAAGCCGCCCGCGCTCCAACGCTCGCTCGCGGTCGGCGTCGGGTGTTGTCATCGTTCAGCTCGCCGTCTTCTGGGCCTCGACGCGGCGGATGATGATCCACTGCTGCGCCATCGACAGCACGTTGTTCACCGTCCAGTAGATGACGAGCCCCGCCGGGAATCCCGCCAGAACGAAGGTGAAGATGATCGGCAGCAGCATGAAGATGCGCTGTTGCACCGGGTCGGGCGGCGCCGGGTTCAGCTTCTGCTGCACGAACATGCTGATGCCCATCAGGATCGGCCAGATGCCGACGAGCAAGAAACTCGGCGGATCCCACGGAATCAGCCCGAACAGGTTGAACACCGTCGTCGGATCGGGCGCCGAAAGGTCCTTGATCCAGCCGTAGAACGGCGCGTGGCGCATCTCGATGGTGACGAACAGCACCTTGTAGAGCGCGAAGAACACCGGAATCTGCAGCAGGATCGGCAGGCAGCCCGACAGCGGGTTCACCTTCTCGCGCCGGTACAACTCCATGATCTCTTTGGTCTGCTTCTCGCGGTCGTTGGCGTAGACCTCGCGCATCCGCATCACTTCGGGCTGTATCTTGCGCATGCCCGCCATCGACCGGAACGACTTGTTCGCGAGCGGGAAGAACAGCAGGCGCAGGAACACCGTGAACAGGATGATGGCGAGGCCGAAGTTGCCCAGCCACTCATGCAGCGCGTGCAGGAACAGGAAGATCGGCTTGGTCAGGAAGAAGAACCAACCCCAGTCGATGGCCAAATCGAAGCGCGTGATGCCGACGCGATCGCGATACTCCTCGAGTAACGTGACTTCCTTCGCGCCCGCAAAGAACATGTGCTGCACCTCCGCCGAGGTGCCTGCGGCCACCTGCACGCCGTCGCGGCGGAAGTCGGCCTGGTACTTGTCCTCGCCCGCCGCGGTGTAGCGGAAGCCGGAGTCGAAGGACGTCGCCTGATCGGGAATGACCGCGACCAGCCAGTACTTGTCCGTGATGCCGATCCAGCCGCCCGTACTGCGCGCAGTCTCGGCGCCCGCTTCCTTCACGTCGTCGTAGTTGAACTCGACGAGGCGGTCCTGCAGTACGCCCACCGGGCCTTCGTGTAGGATGAAGTAGCCGAGCGTCTTGGGCGTGCCGCTGCGCGCCACCAAGCCGTAGGGGTACAGCGTCACCGCCGCACCGGTCTGGTTCTCGACGCGCTCGTTGACGGTGAACAGGTAATTCTCATCGACGCGGATGGTCCGCACGAAGCGCAAGCCTTCGCCGTTGTCCCATGCCAGCGTCAGGGGTGTGGCCGGCGTCAGCGAGCCAGGGCTTGCCGTCCAGACGGTGTCCGGGCCGGGCAGCTTGATCGCGACTCCCTGCGCCGAAACCCAGCCGAACTCGCCGTAATACGCATTTGGCGCACCGGCGGGGGACAGCAGGGTCACTTGCGCGCTGTTGGGGTCGAGCGTTTCGCGATAGTCGCGCAGGGCCAGGTCGTCGATGCGTCCGCCCACCAGGGAAAGCGAGCCGCGCAGGCGCGGAGAATCGATGGCAACCCGCGGCGTGCGCGCCAGCGCGTTGGCGCGCGACGTCGGCTCTGCTGCAACCGTCGGGGTCGCCGGTGCCACCGGGGCGGTCACTGCGCCGGGCGCGCCTTGCGGCTGTACCGGGACCTGCTCGACCCGATCAGGCGTGGTCTGCTCCGGTGCCGGCGGTGCCGGCGGCGGGAACAGGAACTGGAAGCCGATCAGAATCGCGACGGAGAGGGCGAGGGCGATAACGAGGTTGCGTTGTTCCATGATCGGCTATCGATCGACAGGAGGGCGGGGGAAGGCGTGATGCGGATGCGCGTGCGGCACCGGGTCATAACCGTGGCCGCCCCAAGGGTGGCAGCGCGCGATTCGCCGCACGGCCAGCCAGGAGCCGCGGGCTGCGCCATGCTCCCGCAGGGCCTCGAGGGCGTACTGAGAGCAACTCGGCTCGTACCGGCAGCGGGGGCCCAGCAGGGGCGATACGGTGTACCGGTAGACGGTCACCAGGGCCGACAGCACTCGGGCGAAAGGGCTCATTCAGCGCTGCGGAGGAGCCCAAGCCGCCGTACGGCAGCTTCGAGGTCGGCCTGGAGCGCGGGGTAGGGTCGGGTCACCGTCTCGCTCCGTCCAATGATCACGTAGTCATGGCCGACGCGCGCCATCCGGGGGAGCACCGTACGGGCCGCTTCGCGCAGGCGCCGCCGGGCCCGATTTCTCTTCACCGCGTTGCCGACCTTGCGGCTTACGGTGATGCCGACCCAGAGGTCGGCGGCCTTGTCGAGGTGCAGGGCGGGCGTTTCCGCCTCGCGCGCCTGGAGAATTAGGCCCTTGGCCGCCCATTTGCGGCCACCAGCTGCTACCCGCAGGTACTCGGAACGCCGGCGCAGGCGCCCCACCCGCGGCAGGGTCATCGCGCCGGGCGTAGGCTAGGCCGAAAGCTTGGTGCGGCCCTTGGCGCGGCGGCGAGCCAATACCCTGCGGCCACCCACCGTCGCCATACGGGCGCGGAAACCATGGCGGCGCTTGCGCACGAGCTTGCTCGGCTGGAACGTCCGTTTCACGTCAGTACTCCCGGATCTCTTTGTGCTTCGGCTGGGGCCAATAGACACCCCGCGGCGGGCTTTGATGCCGTGCCGGCGCGCACCTAATACAGGCTCGCCGGGAAGGGCGTCAACCGAAGGAAAGACTAGGCGTTTCTGGCTGCCCCTGCCTCCCCCGCGGGTTTGCTGGCGTTTTGGCCTGGGACTACAGTCCGGACATGACGGGAATGCCGCCCGATGGGTCGAACCCCGCCGTGCCGACTGCCATGCGCGAGGCGCGTCCAGGCCCGCCCCGCCCGGGCGCGGTGCGGCCGCACGTGCCCTGGTACCGCAGCCTGTCGGCGCAGCTGATCGGCCTCACCATCCTGTTCGTGATGGTGACGGAGATCCTGATCTTCGTCCCCTCCATGGCGGCCGAACGGCTGAATTACATGCGAGCGACGATTCTCCGCGCCGACCTGGCGACGCTGTCGCTCGAAGAGACGCCCAACAACATGGTGAGCCCCGAGCTCACGCGGCAGTTGCTCGACATGGTGGGTGTGCATGCCATCGTGTACCGGGGCGGATTGGTGCGGCGCCTTGTGCTGGCCGACGCAATGCCGACCCACCTCGACCTCACCGTCGATCTCAGCCAGGAGACTGCGCTTTCGCGCATGCGCGATGCGATGGCCGCATTGTTCCAGGCCCGCAGCCGCGTCATGCGTGTGATCGGGCCGTCGTCGCAGGTAGAAGACGGCCTGGTGGAAGTGGTGATGGACGACGGGCCGATGGTGTCGGCCCTGCGCGATTATGCCGGCGAAATCCTCAGCATTTCGGCGCTCATCTCGCTGCTCACCGCCGCGCTAATCTACGCCATCCTGCATTGGCGCCTGGTGCGTCCAATGGCCAAGGTAACCAGCAGCATGGTCAGCTTCCGCCGTGATCCGGCCGACATGCAGGCGGTGGTGGTGCCGGGCACGCGTCGAGACGAGATCGGCGTTGCCGAACACGAGCTTGCGGCGATGCAAAACGACCTACGCGTTGCGCTGCGTCAGAATCAGCGTCTTGCCGAACTCGGCGCCGCGGTCAGCAAGATCAGCCACGATCTGCGCAACATCCTCGCCACTGCGACCCTGCTTACCGATCGTCTGAACGAGAGCGCCGACCCCGAGGTTCGGCGCGTCGCGCCAAGCCTGATGCGCTCCATCGATCGCGCGGTGACGTTGTGCAACGACACCCTGCGCTTCGGCCGCGCCGACGAGGCAGCGCCGCACCGCAGCGATTTCGATCTGCACGAACTGGTCGAGGACGTCGGTGCATCTGCCGGCGTGCCGGCTGGCCGCGGCATCAACTGGAGCAACGAGGTGCCCGCGCCGTTTCCGATTCGTGCCGACAAGGAGCAGGTGTTCCGCGCGCTACTCAACCTCACCCGCAACGCCGTCCAGGCCCTCGAAGGTCGCGGCGGCCGTGTCGTTGCTCGCGCCGCCAAGGTTAACGGGCACATCGAAATCGATGTGATCGACACCGGCCCCGGCCTTCCGGCCAAGGCGAGGGATGCGCTGTTCAAGCCGTTCGCCGGCAGCGCGCGTTCAGGGGGGACAGGCCTTGGCCTGGCGATTGCACGAGATATCGCGCGGGCCCATCGCGGCGACATCCATCTGGTGCGCAGCGACGACCGGGGCACGCAGTTCCGCCTGGAGATTGCCGATGCCTAGCTCGCGCCCTTTGCTGACCTT
>CAIVPW010000213.1 GCA_903907895.1 uncultured Alphaproteobacteria bacterium | reverse complement strand
CGCAGACGCCGATATCCTGGAGAACTACACGCCGTTCGGTCATTCCGACTGGCAGACGATCGTCACGCAGGTGAAGACGTTCGCGTCCGCCGGCAAGAAGACGGCCGTGATCTCCACCATCAACGGCGACGCCAACGTCCCGTTCTATAAGGAACTCGCCAACCAGGGCATCAAGGCCACCGATATTCCGGTCGTCGCGTTCTCGGTCGGTGAGGAAGAAGTCGCCGGTCTCGACACGACCCCGCTGGTCGGTCACCTGGCGGCGTGGAACTACTTCATGTCGGTCGATACGCCGGAGAACAAGGCGTTCATCGCCAAGTGGCAGGCCTTCATCGGCAACAACAAGCGCACCACCAACGATCCCATGGAAGCCCACTACATCGGCTTCAACATGTGGGTCCAGGCGGTGAAACAGGCTGGCACGACCAACGTCGACGCGGTCCGCCAGGCCATGTACGGCCAGAAGTTCAAGAACCTCAGCGGCGGCGTCGCCGTCATGAACGCCAACCATCACCTCTCCAAGCCGGTGATGATCGGCGAGCTCCAGAAGAACGGTCAGTTCCAGATCGTGTGGAAGACGCCGGGCGTGGTGGTCGGTGACGCATGGTCCGACTTCATCCCGGAGTCGAAGCCGCTGGTCGCCGACTGGACCTATCCGTGGGTCTGCGGCAATTGCGCCAAGGCTAAGTTCGAGTAACCAAACCGTGCCTACCTCCCGGACCCCACGCGGGGTCCGGGAGTCTCTCTCACCCTGGGCAACGACGGGTGAGCACATCACCACCGGCCAGTTTGGCGACTCCGATGGGGCACACCGTGATGATCCAAGCTTTGGGGCGCTTGGGTGCCGCTGCAGTTCTCTGCGCGGCTCTTCTTGCAGCTTTCACATTTGTCGCGCCCGCAGGCGCGCAAGAGGCCGCTCCTGCCGCGCAGGAGAAGAGGGACGTCGCGGAGCTCTTGCAGGCTCTCGCCGCCGGCCCCGACTTCACGACCAAGATTCAGGCAACGCACGATCTGGCGCTAACCGGCGATCCGCGCCTGGTGCCAATCCTGCAGGCAGCCCTCGATGGCAACCTGTACGCGCGCAAGTCCGACAGGCTCGTTGTGATCGGCCGAGAGAGCGGCGGCATGCTGACTCTGACCGACCCGCTCGAAGAAAAGCAGATCGGCCAGGCGCCGGCCGGCGACTTTGAACGCGCGACGGTGAACAATCGCCTCCGCACCGTGCTGCAGACGGCACTCGGCGCGCTGCAGCTCGCACATCCCGACCCGTCGAAGCGCAAGGCGTCCGCCGACGCCCTGTTTAAGACACCATCCGTCGAGATGATCGAGCCGCTCAAGATTGCGCTCACGCATGAGAACAACGGCAGCGCCAAGCGCGCGCTCGCCAAGGCGCTCGCCGCTACCGAGTTGCAGTTCGCCGAGACCGGCGAGGCGCGCACGAAGGCGGTCGCCACGCTGGCCGCGTACGCCGATCCCGACGTGCGCGCGCTCCTTACCGGGCGCATCGGCAGCATCGCGGCCGACGCGCCCGCCGAGCAGCAACAGCTGAAGGCAGCGATGACGTCGGCCCTCGCCGACATCGAGCGCACGCTCGCCAACTGGCAGATCCTCGGCAACGTACTGCAGGGCGTCTCGCTCGGCTCCGTGTTGCTGCTCGCCGCGATCGGCCTTGCCATTACGTTCGGCGTGATGGGCATCATCAACATGGCGCACGGTGAGATGGTGATGCTCGGCGCCTACACGACGTACGTCGTGCAGATGACGTTCCGCGAGTACCTGCCAGGCGGCATAGACTGGGCGCTCCTGGTCGCCATTCCGGCCGCATTCGCGGTCAGCGCACTGGTCGGCATCGCCATGGAGCGCGGCATCATCCGCTTCCTGTACGGCCGCCCGCTCGAGACACTTCTCGCCACCTGGGGCATCAGCCTTGTCCTGCAGCAGGCCGTGCGAAGTGTCTTTGGCCCGACCAACATGAAAGTCTCTTCGCCGGCATGGATGTCCGGCGCGATCGACCTCGCCGGCGGCGTAGTCCTCACCTACAACCGCATCTGGATCGTGGTGTTCGCGCTTTTGGTGTTCGGACTCCTGATCCTGATCCAGCGCCGCTCGTTCTTCGGCCTGCAGATGCGCGCGGTGACGCAGAACCGTCGGATGGCCCGCTCCATGGGCATCCGCTCCGGCTGGGTCGACGCACTGACGTTTGGGCTCGGGTCCGGCATTGCCGGCATGGCGGGTGTGGCCTTGTCGCAAATCGACAACGTCAGTCCGAACCTCGGCCAGAGCTACATCGTCGACTCGTTCATGGTCGTCGTGTTCGGCGGCGTGGGCAACCTGTGGGGCACCCTGGTAGGCGCCTTCGGCCTTGGCATCATCAACAAATTCCTCGAGCCGTACGCGGGCGCAGTGCTTGGCAAGATATTTGTGCTGGTCGCTATCGTGCTGTTCATCCAGTGGCGCCCGCGCGGATTATTCGCGCTCAAGGGCCGCGCGGTGGAGGTCTAAGCTCATGCGGCCTACAGGACCTTTTCTCTTCCGCGCTCTGGGCGACGTCGGCGGCACCATCCTGGTGGTGGCGCTGCTGGCGGTGGCTGTCCTGGTGCCTGTGCTGAACAACCTGCCCCCCGACTCGGCGTTCTTCATCCCGAACTACGTGGTACCGCTGGCCGGCAAGTACCTATGTTTTTCCCTCCTCGCTTTGTCGGTCGATCTTGTGTGGGGGTTTGCAGGCATCCTGTCGCTCGGACACGGCGCCTTCTTTGCCCTCGGCGGCTACGCCATGGGCATGCACCTGATGCGCGAGATCGGCACGCGCGGCGTGTACCGTGACCCGATCCTGCCGGACTTCATGGTGTTCCTGAATTGGAAGGAACTGCCTTGGTACTGGTACGGTTTCGACTCCTTCTGGTTCGCCGCTCTCATGGTGGTCGTGGTGCCGGGCGCCCTGGCCTTCGTGTTCGGTTGGTTTGCGTTCCGCAGCCGCGTCACGGGCGTCTACCTGTCGATCATCACCCAGGCGCTGACGTTCGCGCTGATGCTGGCCTTCTTCCGCAACAACTTCGGCTTCGGCGGGAACAACGGCCTCACCGATTTCAAGGACGTGCTCGGCTTCAACATCCAAGCGAAGAGCACGCGCGCAGCGCTCTTCGCAATGTCCGCAATCGCCCTGGCGCTGGGCTACATCCTGTGCCGGCTCCTGATTTCGAGCCGTTTCGGCCGCGTTCTGATTGCGGTGCGCGATGCAGAATCGCGTACGCGCTTCCTTGGATACCGCGTCGAGCACTACAAGCTGTTCGCCTTCGTCGTCTCGGCAATGCTCGCCGGCATCGCCGGCGCTCTGTACGTGCCACAAGTCGGCATCATCAACCCGCGCGAGTTTTCACCCGCCAACTCAATCGAGATTGTCATCTGGGTGGCAGTTGGCGGACGCGGAACGCTGTGGGGCGCCGCCGTCGGCGCATTCGTAGTCAACTACGGCAAGACCTACTTCACCGGCGCCCTGCCCGAAGCATGGCTCTACGTGCTCGGCGCGTTGTTCGTCGGCGTCACCCTGTTCCTGCCCAAGGGCATCGCCGGCACTGCGCAGGAGTGGGTCGGCAAGCTATGGACGCGCACCGCGCCCAAGCAGTCGCTCGCCGCGCAGCCGGGAGTCGTCGAATGAACATGTTCCAGCCCGGCGCCCACATCGCCCCCGATCGGGGTGCGGCGTCCACCATCCTCTATCTGGACAGCGTGTCGGTCAGCTTCGACGGCTTCCGCGCGCTCAACAAGCTCAGCTTCTATTTGGTGCCGGGCGAGTTGCGCGCCATCATCGGCCCGAACGGCGCCGGCAAGACGACCATGATGGACGTGATCACCGGCAAGACCCGGCCCGACTCAGGACAGGTGTATTTCGACGGCAAGGTGGACCTGACGCGCCTTGACGAGGCGGCCATCGCCAACCTTGGCATTGGCAGAAAATTTCAGAAACCAACGGTGTTCGAAACTCAGTCCGTCGAGGACAACCTGCGCCTGGCGCTTAAGGATCGGCGCAGCGTCGCCGCCGCGCTCTTCTCTCGCACCTCGGCGGCGCAGGCGAGGCGCATCGACGAACTGCTGCAGATCATCGGCCTCGGCGACCAGCGCGCGTCGCTCGCCGGCCTGCTGTCGCATGGCCAGAAGCAATGGCTTGAGATCGGCATGTTGCTGGCGCAGGAGCCACGGCTGCTCCTGGTGGACGAACCCGCCGCCGGCATGACCGATTCCGAGACCGCCACCACCGCTACCATGCTGAAGGACATCGCCCGCGAGCGATCTGTGGTCGTGGTCGAGCACGACATGGAGTTCGTGCGGTCCTTGAACGCCAAGGTGACTGTCCTGCACGAAGGCTCCGTCCTGGCCGAAGGCTCGATGGATCACGTGCAGAACCACGCTCGCGTCATCGAAGTCTATTTGGGGCGCTAGGCCATGCTGCAAGTCGAAGATCTCGACCTCTACTACGGCGCCAGCCAGGCGTTGCGCTCCGTCAGCATGACCGCGGTCAAGGGGGGCGTGACGTGCGTCTTGGGCCGCAATGGGGTCGGCAAGACCAGCCTGCTGCGCGCCATCGCCGGCCATCTTCCGGTCCGCAAAGGCAAGATTCTGTGGGAGGACAAGGACATCCGCTCCCTGGCGGCCGACGAGCGCGCCCGCCGCGGCATCGCCTCGGTGCCGCAGGGCCGAGAAATCTTCCCGCTGCTGACGGTGGAAGAGAACCTGCGCACCGGCTTCGCCGCACTGCCCCGCGCCATGCGCACCATTCCCGATGAAATCTTCGACCTGTTCCCGGTGCTGCGCGACATGCTGAAGCGCCGCGGCGGCGACTTATCGGGCGGCCAGCAACAGCAACTTGCCATTGCCCGTGCGTTGGTTACGCGTCCGCGCCTGCTGATCCTCGATGAGCCCACTGAAGGTATTCAACCGTCGATCATCAAGGACATCGAACGCGTCATCCGCCTCCTTGCCTCGCGTGGGGATATGGCCATCGTACTGGTCGAACAGTACTTCGAGTTCGCAAAGAGCCTTGCCGATCGCTTCCTGGTGTTGGAGCGTGGCCGCGTGGTCGCTTCCGGCGACCGCGCCGCAATGGCAGAGATCGATGTACGCCGTTTCCTTACCGTCTAAGGTCCACGCGCCGGCGCCTACACCGGTGCCGCGCCCGTCCAACCGCAGTCAAGGCCGGGCACGCATTTCATTTGCCTTGCGCGGCGGTCGCACGGCCCTGCACGACCTGTACCAGGAGGGCTGCCTACGCCTGGTGCGTCCACAAATGGCGCCCGGTGCCGCTCCCCAAGCCGTTCTGCTGAACACCGCCGGTGGCATCACCGGTGGTGACAGCCTCGACGTCAGCGTGCATGTCGGTTCCGGCGCCGGTGCAGTGCTCACCAGCCAGGCGGCCGAGCGCATCTACCGGTCCGCGGGCGGCGACGGCATCGTGCGCACCACCCTCAGCGTGGACACCGGCGGATGGCTTGCTTGGCTGCCGCAGGAGACGATCCTATTCAATGGTGGGCGCATCGACCGAGAAACCAAACTCGCCGCCGCCGCTGGCAGCCGCCTGCTCGCCTGCGAATCGATAGTCTTCGGCCGTCAGGCGCGCCGCGAATCCGTACGGGAGGGGCTGCTGCGCGACTCGTGGCGCTTGCTGCGGGACGGAAAGCTCGTCTGGGCGGACTTCCTGCACTTGGAGGACGACATCGCGACCATCCTGGCGCGCCCGGCAACCGCCGATGGGGCAGTGGCCATCGCGACCGTCCTGTTCGTTGCCGATAACGCCCTCGAGCTGCTCGATACGGCGCGCGAGATGACCGGCGCAGCGCACGTCACGGCGGCAGCCACCGCCATGGGCAGCATCTTGCTCGCCCGCTTCGCCGCCGACAGCGTACTCTCCTTGCGTCAGGATCTGATGCCGTTCCTGACGCTAATCCTCGAGGCGGCAAGAATCCCTGCCACGCTTCCGACGGTCTGGACTCTGTAGATGAACCTCACCCCCCGCGAGAAGGACAAGCTGCTGTTGTCCATGGCCGCCGTCGTCGCTCGTCGGCGCCTGGAGCGCGGCGTTAAGCTCAACTATCCCGAAGCGGTTGCGCTGATCTGCGACTTCGTCATGGAAGGCGCGCGCGACGGCCGCTCGGTGGCGGACCTGATGTCGGCGGGCGCCGGCGTTCTGCGCCGCGAACAGGTCATGGACGGCATCGCCGAGATGCTGCCTGAGGTTCAGGTCGAGGCGACGTTCCCCGACGGCACCAAGCTCGTCACCGTGCACGAGCCCATCCGATGACGATGATCCCCGGCGAAATCCTACCGGCGGACGGCACGCTGACTCTCAACGCGGGCAAGCAGGCCATCACGGTGCGCGTCGAGAACACCGGTGATCGCCCGATCCAGGTCGGTAGCCACTACCACTTCTACGAAGTGAACGACGGCCTGAAGTTCGACCGCGAGAAAGCTCGCGGCATGCGCCTCGACATCGGGGCCGGTACTGCCGTGCGCTTCGAGCCTGGCTCGGCGCGCGACGTGCAGTTGATCGCCTACAGTGGCGATCGCACGGTCTACGGCTTCCAAGCCAAGGTCTCTGGCCCGTTGGACGCGAAGGGAGAGAAGAATGCCCGTCGTCGTTGACCGCCGTTCCTATGCCGCCATGTACGGCCCAACGGTGGGTGACCGCGTACGTCTGGCCGACACCGATCTCATCATCGAGGTCGAAGAAGATCGCACCACGTACGGCGAAGAGGTGAAGTTCGGCGGCGGCAAGGTCATCCGCGATGGCATGGGCCAAAGCCAGGTGACGCGCGCCAACGGCGCAGTGGACACCGTCATCACCAACGCGCTCATCCTCGACCACTGGGGCATCGTTAAGGCCGACATCGGCATCAAGGACGGCCGCATCGTCGCCATCGGCAAGGCCGGCAATCCCGACATCCAGCCGAACGTCGACATCATCGTCGGTCCCGGCACCGAGGCCATCGCCGGCGAGCGGAAGATCATCACCGCCGGCGGCATCGACGTGCACATTCACTTCATCTGCCCGCAGCAGATCGACGAGGCGTTGGCGAGCGGCATCACCACCATGATGGGCGGCGGCACCGGTCCTGCCACCGGCACGAATGCCACGACCTGCACGCCCGGCCCTTGGCACACGATGCGCATGCTGCAAGCGGCCGATGCGTTCCCGGTCAACCTCGGCTTCTTCGGCAAGGGCAACGCCAGCCGGCCGGAGGCATTGGTCGAGCAGATCGAGTCCGGGGCCTGCGGCCTCAAGCTGCACGAGGACTGGGGCACCACGCCGGCCGCCATCGATACGTGCCTGTCGGTCGCCGACGACATGGACGTCCAGGTCCTCATCCACACCGATACGCTGAACGAATCCGGCTTCGTCGAAGACACCGTGCGCGCCTTCAAGGGCCGCACCATCCATGCGTTCCACACCGAAGGTGCGGGCGGCGGCCATGCGCCCGACATCATCCGCCTTGCGGGCGAGCCGAACGTCATCCCGTCCTCGACCAACCCGACACGGCCCTACACGGTGAACACCATCGAGGAGCACCTCGACATGCTGATGGTGTGCCACCACCTCGATCCGCGCGTGTCGGAAGACGTAGCCTTCGCCGAGAGCCGCATCCGCAAGGAAACCATCGCCGCCGAAGACATCCTGCACGATCTCGGCGCCTTCTCGATCATCTCATCCGACAGCCAAGCCATGGGCCGAGTCGGCGAGGTGGTGACGCGCACGTGGCAGACCGCGCACAAGATGCGCGTCCAGCGCGGCCCGCTCCCCGAAGAGAAGGGCAAGAACGACAACTTCCGCGCCAAGCGCTATGTCGCGAAGTACACCATCAATCCGGCCATCGCCCAAGGCATCGCCGAGCACGTTGGATCGGTGGAAGTCGGCAAACTTGCCGACCTCGTCGTCTGGTCACCGGCATTCTTCGGTGTGAAGCCGGACATCGTCCTCAAGTGCGGCTCGATCGCGATGGCGCAGATGGGAGACGCGAATGCGTCCATCCCAACGCCCCAGCCCATCCATTCGCGTCCGATGTTCGCCCACTTCGGGCGCTCGCGCCTCGCCAGTTCCGTGGTGTTCGTAAGCCAAGCGGCCATGGACAACGACGTGGCCGGAATCTACGGGCTCGGCAAGATCGCGGTGCCGGTGCGCTACACGCGCACCATCGGCAAGAAGGACATGATCCACAACGAGGCCACGCCGCAGATCGACGTCAACCCAGAGACGTACGAGGTCCGCGCCGACGGCGAGCTGCTCACGTGCGAACCGGCAAGCGTGCTGCCCATGGCGCAGCGGTACTTCCTGTTCTGAGCATGTGGCTCGGCGCATCCATACCCCGCGCGCGAAGGGTCCTACCGTCTGGCTCGTGGACGCCCGAGGATGGCGACGATCGCATCACCCTCGATTTCTACGCCCGCCATCGCCGTCGCATGCGCATGACGACGGATCACGGCGCCGCGTTCCTTCTCGATCTCGCGCAGACGACCCAGATGCGCGATGGCGACGCTCTCCTGCTCGACAGTGGACGCCGCATTCGCGTGGTGGCGGCACCCGAAAAGCTGCTGGAGGTTCGTTGCACGAATGTGCATGAGCTTGCCCGCATCGCCTGGCACCTGGGCAATCGCCACTTGCCTGTGCAGGTTATCGACCAAGTCATCCGCCTGCGCGACGACCACGTCATAGCCGACATGTTGCGGCAGATGGGCGCCGAAGTGGCTCCGGTGCAGAAGCCGTTCGATCCCGAGTCGGGCGCCTACAGCGCGCATTCCCACCCCCACCGCCACGGTGACGAGGAGCACGGCCATAGCCATGGCTGATGCCACCCTGCTTCGCCTACTCGCATGGATGTCGCCCTCGTTTCCCGTTGGCGCCTACAGCTACAGCCACGGCATCGAGTATGCGGTTGCCATCGGCGCCGTGCACGATCAGGCATCGCTGCAGGCGTGGCTCGAAGACGTTCTTTCTTTCGGTGGCGGCCGCGTGGACGCCATCCTGTTCGCCCACACTTGGCGCGCAGCCCGCACCCAAGACGCCGGCGCCCTGCGCGAGGTCGCCGAGCTTGCAGCCGCACTGCGCGCCACACCCGAACTCGGCCGTGAAACCACGGCCCAGGGCCAGGCATTCGTCCTCGCGGCCGAAGCAGCTTGGCCGGCTGAGGCGACGCAGGTCCTGCGCGCTGCCTGGGATGGACCGATTGCGTATCCCGTCGCGGTGGCGCTCACCTGCGCGGCACACGCCATCGCGCTCGAGACGGCACTGCAGGCTTACATCCACGCCTTTGCCGCCAACCTGGTGTCTGCCGGGGTGCGGCTCGTTCCTCTGGGGCAAACCCAGGGCCAGCGCATAGTCGCCGCGCTGGAGTCCCCGATTCTGCGCCTAGCCACGGCTGCCCCCCAAGCGCCGCTATCCGACGCGGGGTCGGGGACATGGATCGTCGATTGGTGCTCGATGCAACACGAAACCCAGCACACGAGGTTGTTCCGCTCATGATTCCAAAGTCGGACAACGGCCCCCTGCGCGTCGGCATCGGCGGCCCGGTCGGCAGCGGTAAGACCGCACTTACCGACGCGCTGTGCAAGCGGATGCGCGACCGCTTCGAAGTCGCGGCCATCACCAACGACATTTACACACGCGAGGATGCCGAGTTCCTGACGCGATCCGGGGCGTTGGCACCCGAGCGCATCCTGGGCGTCGAAACCGGCGGCTGCCCGCACACCGCGATCCGCGAGGACGCTAGCATCAACCTCGCTGCCGTCGCGGACCTGTGCCAGCGCTTCCCGAACCTGGAATTGATGCTGATCGAATCCGGCGGCGACAACCTCGCCGCTACATTCAGCCCCGAGCTTGCCGACATCACCATCTACGTCATCGACGTCGCCGGCGGAGACAAGATTCCGCGCAAGGGCGGACCCGGGATCACACGCTCGGACTTGTTGGTCATCAACAAGGTCGATCTCGCGCCGCACGTCGGCGCCAGTCTTGCCGTGATGGATCGGGACTCGCGCAAGATGCGCGGTGACCGCCCCTTCGTGTTCACCAATGTGCGCGCCGGTCAGAACGTCGATGCCGTTGTCGATTTCATCATTCGCGCCGGTGGCCTGGTCGAATCGCGCCACGCCGCTCTTACGTAGCCGGGAGGATTCCATGCTCCGCCGCTTGCTTGCCGCCGCCATTCTGGTTGTGGTGGCCTCACCCGCCGTCGCACACACCGGGCACGCCGCTGATGGCCTGGTGCATGGCTTCCTGCACCCAATCGGGGGCTACGATCACGTGCTGGCAATGATCGCGGTCGGTCTGTGGTCGGCCCAGATCGGCGGCCTTGCCCTTTGGCTTCTGCCGGCGACCTTCGTGAGCGCCATGACGTTCGGCGCCTTTCTGGGCGTGGCGGACTTGCTCTTGCCATCGGCCGAACTGGGCATCATCGCCTCCGTTGTCGTGCTCGGCATTGCCATTGCCACGGCGGCCCGTCTGCCACTTGCACTCAGCGCCGCGACCATCATTGTGCTCGCGGTGTTCCATGGATATGCGCATGGCACCGAGATGCCGCTCGCTGCGAACGGCGTCACCTACGGCGCCGGGTTCGCTGCGGGGACCGCGGTGTTGCACGCCGCCGGATTGGGCGTTGCAAGCCTGCTGCGCCGCACGAAGCTGCTACGGCCGCTGGGCGGCGCCATTGCGGTCGCCGGGGCTGCACTCGGGATCTCCTAGGCCAGACACGCCACCGGCGGTGAGTGATCTCACCGCCGGTCAGCAAGCCGAAGCATGTACACCGTTGTTCGGTCGAAGCCGCTAGTCGGGCTTCTTCCACTCCTTCTTCGCTTCCTCGTGGGTCTCGCGGAGCTTGTCCTTCGCGGCGCCAACGGCGTTCTGGGCCTTGCCCTCGAGCTTGTCGGCCTTACCCTCGATCTTCCACTTGGCATCGCCGGTGACTTTTCCGGCGGCTTCCTTGATGGCGCCCTTCGCCTGCTTGGCAGCGCCCTCGATGCGATCCTTGTCCATGCTGAAGTCCTCTCGCAAGACGGAGTTGGTTAGCGGGGACGCTCGGCCTGGCGTTCGATGGCGGCGCCGCCGCGCTGAACATCCTCGCCGACGCCGGCCATCGTGTTGCAGGCGCCGAGAATCGGCAGGGTCGTGGCGATGAGCAGCGCTGCCGCCAGCCCCTTCGTAAGGTTCTTCTTCATAGGTGTCCTTTCATCCGATGAAGGCTCGACTTGGTCGCCGTGCCCACACGCAGGCCATCACAGTTCGGTCAGGCTGTAGCTTGACCAAGCAGCACAGAGGCGGGTTGAGGCGCGGTATCCCCGAAGAGAACCGAAGGCGAGAAACCGACGCTCTCGCCTCCTTGCCTCGGCAAGGTCCTGCGCCGCACACCGCAACGGTGACCGAGGCTGCTTAGTTGCGGCGCTCGGCCTCGCGCTCGATCGCAGCGCCACCACGCTGAATGTCCTCGCCAACTCCGCTGAAGGTATTGCAGGCCGATAGGGCCGGGACGGCCGAGGCGAGCAACGCCACGGTCAGGATCGCCTTCACCACAGTCTTCTTCATAACAACTGCTCCTGGGTTCCAGGCGCGAGGGGAACCTCGCGCTACT
>CAIVPW010000212.1 GCA_903907895.1 uncultured Alphaproteobacteria bacterium | reverse complement strand
TCGCACCCTCCAGGAAGAAGTTGCCCTGGGTGATGCCGTAGCAGTAGTGGCAGCCGATGTTGCATCCCTTGGACAGGCCGACGTCGATATGCAGCGGCGCAATGCGCTCGCCGCGCTGGAATGCGGCCAGGCGGTCCAGGTGCCAGAACAGCTTGTGGCCGTCCATCATGAACGGGTCGGTGACTTCCTTCTTGGGCGCGGGCTTCGCTTGGACGCCGGGCTCCGGATTCGTCAGCACGATGGTGGCGCGCGAGACGCCGTCGAGCTTGGCGACCGCCCGCTCCGCGGCCTGGCGCACAGGTTCTGCGCCGGCGCTTTGGCCTGCAGGCACTTCGATGGCGAGGCTCACGGTCGAGCCTTGGATGGCGATGTCCGAGATCATGCCGCTCGACACGATGTCCGATCCCGAAGTCGGGTCAGACACCGTGCGCAGGGCGTCGCGAACCAGTTGCGGCGTGAGCATGGGATTCTCCTCGTGACTCTCGCTTCGATTGCCTAGGCGGCGTGGTGCAGCTGCATGCGGGCGCAGTACGTCGCCAGCGCATCGCGCCAGTGACGCATGGCCGGCAGCTTTTCCTGCCGCAGCGGCGTGACCAGGTGGAGCTTTGCCACCATGGGGAAATCCTTGTAGGACGCGCGCTCCACATTGGCGCGCAGGCCCAAAACCTCGATCGCCGCTGAGACGAATTCGTGCAGCGAGGCGCTGCCGGTGTTGGTGACGTGGTAGAGGCCGTAGGTGATGTCGCCTTCGAGCGCCGCGCGCACGATGGTGGCGACGTCGTCGGAATAGGTCGGCGACGTGATGACGTCGTCGGCGACGCGCAAGGCCTCGCCGCTGCGCGCCCGCTCGATCATGCGCTCCAGCAGCTGTCCGCCCTTGGTGCTGTCGCCGAACTGCACCGGGATGCGCAGCACGAAGTGGCGCTCGCAGCCCTTCTGGACCACGAGGTCGGCCATGTACTTGGTCAGGCCATAGATGTTGATCGGATCGGGCGTGTCGGATTCGCCGTGGAAATCGCGCTTGGCGCCCGAGAACACGCTTTCCGAGGAAAAGTGGATCAGCTGGTAGCCGAGCTGTTCCGACTTCTGCGCCAAGAGCTTCGGCATCATGACGTTCATGCGGAACGCCATGTCGGGCGCCTTCTCGCAGTTGTCGACGCCCATGTAGGCGATGGCGTTGACGACCGCATCGGGCCGCGTCTCGTCGATCATGCGCTCGACGGCGCCGAGGTCGGCGGCATCCAGGTTGCGCGTGCTGCAGCCGACGACCGTGGTCCGCGGGCCGAGCGCCGCCTTCACGGCCGTGCCGACCTTGCCCGTATCGCCCAGCAGAAGAACCTTGCCGCGCATCTGAAATCCCCCAAGCGTCCAATCCAGCCTCGCCACCTTACGGACCGTTGGTTAACGATCCCTGAGGCCGAGCGGCCGATTGTCGGAGGATGCAATGCAAGCGCCGCGCCCTGCCCGGCCCATGCCGGATTGTGCTTTGGCCGCAAGTAGATGCATTTGGTCATGGGCTTCGGCGGCCTTGCCGCGCCGGTCGGTCCTCCGGCAATTTCTGCCCGGCAGCAGTTGCCGGTAGTGAAGGAGTGCCCATGGCGCGC
>CAIVPW010000211.1 GCA_903907895.1 uncultured Alphaproteobacteria bacterium | reverse complement strand
GGGAATTGTGTTTTCCTACCCCAGCCACTATGTCGAGGGTCGCCGCTCCTGGGAGGGAAAGACGACAGTCATGGTTGAGTCCGCCCCCGCGCCTACCGCTGCCACCGCCGCCGCGGCTCCGGCCGCCCCGCCGCTGCCCGAGCTACTCCGGGTCAAGGTCGTCAAAGCCGGTTTTGACGCCGAGGACATCCGGGTGCTGGAGCTGTGGGCCGAGGATGGACAGGCCCTGCCCGCGTTCACGCCCGGCGCGCACATCGACATCGAGGTGATGCTGACTGGGCGCCATCGTGCCCGGCGCTCCTATTCGATCGTCAACCCTCCCACCGACCCGATCTTCCACTACACGGTTGCCGTCCAGTACGAGCAGGACGGCAACGGTGGCTCGATCTTCCTGCACGAAAAGGTGCGGCCCTCGTACATCCTCGAGGCGACCCCTCCGAAGAACTTCTTCGAGATGGCGCCCGATGCGGAACACTCCGTGTTCCTGGCCGGCGGCATCGGCGTCACGCCGCTGCTCTGCATGGCCCAGAAGCTCGCCGAGGATAACAAGTCGTTCGAGTTTCACTACGTCGGCAAGCGCCCGGAACGCATGGCCTTCAAGAACATCGTCGAGGGCTTCGGCGACAAGGGCCGCCTATACTTCAGCCAGAACGACAAGACGCGCGGCGGCTTCGACGCGCGCAAGCTGATGGGCCCGCCGCAGCCGAACCGCCACGTCTACGTGTGCGGGCCGACGCACATGATCGAAGAGGTGCGCCAGGTCGGCCACGAGCTCGGATGGGACGAGAAGAACGTCCACACCGAGATCTTCAAGAAGCCCGAACCGCGCCCGGGCGACGGTCCGGTCGAAGTCGTCATCGCCAGCACGGGCAAGACGGTGCAGGTCCCGGCCAAGCAGTCGATCCTCGATGCTCTGATCGAAGCGGGCGTGAAGCAGGACTACGACTGCCGGGTCGGCACGTGCGGAACCTGCTCTGTCACGGTCGTTGAGGGCGAAGCCGACCACCGCGACAACGTCCTGCTCGACGCCGAAAAAGCCGCCCACCGCATGTGCACCTGCGTCAGCCGCTCCAAGACAGCACGCTTGGTGATCGACCTTTGACACGTCGGCTAATTGTCCGCGAAGAGTCCTGGGACGTCGGCGGCGGCTTCAGCATCACGCGCTCGCGCAAGTGGGCGGTGCAGACACTGATGGTGGAAATCCACCAGGACGGCCTCCGCGGCCGCGGCGAAGGCGTTCCATACCGGCGGCTCGGGGAAACGCTGGAAAGCGTCGCCGCTCAGATCGAAGCGCTGCGCAAGGACATCGAGGCTGGAACCCTGACGCGACAGCGCTTGCAGGGCACGCTGGGGGCTGGCGCCGCGCGCAACGCGCTCGACTGCGCGCTGTGGGACTTGGAGGCGAAGCGCCGCCAGGTGCCCGTCTGGCAGCTCGCCGGATTGCCGGAACCGCGCCCCGCGCCTACCGCGTTCTCCATCCCGCTCGACAAGCCGGCAGCGATGGCATCGGTGGCGGCGGAGAACCGCAATCGCTCTTTGCTCAAGCTCAATCTCGGTGGTCCCGATGATGTCGCCCGCGTTCGCGCCGTGCGCGCCGTGGCGCCGGATTGCGAAATCATCGTCGATGCCAACGAAGCCTGGACGCCGGTGATGTATGCGGAATACGCCGGTGAACTCGCGCGCCTGCGCGTGCGCCTCGTCGAGCAGCCGGTGCCCGCGGGGCAGGACGCCGCGCTCGATGCCGTGGGTCGTGCCGTGCCTTTGTGCGCCGACGAATCGGTGCACGACACACATGATATGCCTGCCATCGCGCGCCGCTACGAATACGTGAATATCAAACTCGATAAGGCAGGCGGGCTCACCGAGGCCATCCGCATGGTGCAGTTCGCCCAGGATCGCGGCATTGGCATCATGCTGGGCTGCATGATCGGCACGTCGCTTGGCATGGCACCGGCGTTCCTGCTCGCGCCCTACGCCTCCGTCATCGACCTCGACGCACCGCAGTCGCTCACTGCCGACCGCAATCCGGCCATCACCTACAAGGACGGCGTCATGCAACCCCCGCCCCCGGAGCTTTGGGGCTGATGGCCGCGGCCAAGGATTCTCCTCGGCCTCCGGGCACGGGCGCGGGTGCTGCAAGCGGCGAAGAACGCCGCCAGGTGCGCGTGGTGCTGGCCGATCGCAATCCTGTGGTGCTGTCCGGCCTGGAGCGCATCTTCGGCGAGGACGAGCGCTTCCGCGTCGTCGCGCTTGCGGCCGACGGCGAGCGCTTCGTGGAGGCCGTGGATCGGCTGTCGTTCGAGGTCGGCGTCATCGGCTGGGTGATGCCGTATCTGGACGGCCGCGGCGTGCTGCAGGCCCTGCGCGACCGCAGCCCCGCCCCGCGCATCGTCGTCTATGCCGAGGAGCCGTCGCCCGACGGGCCGAGCCAGGCGATGGCGCTCGGCGCCGCCGGCTTTTGCTTCAACACCGCCCCGCCAGGCGAGTTGTTGGATACCGCCGTCGCCGTTGCCGAAGGGCGCATGGTGTTCCCCTTTGTTGACGTGCGCACGTTGGACACCGACCCGTTCGTCATGCTGACGCGGCGCGAGCGTGAATTGCTGGCCCTATTGCGCGCCGGCCGGCCGGCCGCCAACATCGCCGACGACCTCGGCATTTCGGTGAACACGGTCAAGTTCCACCTCAAAAACCTATACGGGAAGCTCGGGGTCCATAATCGGACGCAGGCGGTCAATGCGTACCTCACGGCGCAGACTGAACCGGGCAGTCCGCTGGGAAAATCGCCCGCCCCCAGGCGCGCGGCCGGACTCCCGAGGTAGGCCAGTTCCCACCCTGGTCTGGAGGGTAGGTTTTACACCCGCCCTATCGGGTATTCGCTTCCCACCCGTACGGGGGTATTGCGGCGATAACAATCCCGTCATAATAGCCTTGCTTCGCTGGGAGGTGTCGCAGCATGGGAGCTGCACTCCTGCATCCGTTGGGCAACGGATGTTGATCCCAGAAGCGGTCACGCTGGTGGCACGGGCATTGGCGGCCCGAAGCCACGGCATACGGGAGGATAAATGCTTCAGGGGAAGATTCTCGTCGCCCAGGGCGGCGGCCCGACGGCTGTTATCAATCAGTCGCTCGTTGGCGTTGCACTCGAGGCGCGCCGCTTCGCGGGCGTTGAGCGCGTCTACGGCGCCCGCCACGGTGTACGTGGCATCGTCAATGAAGACTTCGTCGATCTGAGCCAGGAGACGGCCGACAACCTCGAAGCCGTCGCCGCCACGCCGTGCGCCGCTCTCGGCAGCACGCGTGACAAGCCGGACCTCGCCTACTGCCAGAACATCCTGAAGGTTCTGAAGGCGCACGACATCGGCACGTTCTTCTACATCGGCGGCAACGACTCCTCCGACACCCTGCGCATCGTCTCGGAAGAGGCGCGCAAGGCGAAGTACAACCTCACCTGCATCCACATTCCGAAGACCATCGACAACGACTTGATGGTCAACGACCACACGCCGGGCTTCGGCTCCGCCGCGCGCTTCGTCGCGTCGGCGTTCGCCGGCATCGACCTCGACAACGAGGCGCTGACGGGCGTGTACGTGGGCGTCGTCATGGGCCGCCACGCCGGGTTCCTCACCGCCGCGTCGGCGCTCGCGCGACGCTACCCCTCGGCCGGTCCGCACCTCATCTACGTGCCCGAGCGCGTGTTCGAGATCGACAAGTTCCTCGCCGACGTAAAGCGCGTGAACGACCAGTACAAGCGCTGCGTGATCGCGGTGTCCGAAGGCGTCCATGACAAGGACGGCACGCCGATCATCACCAAGCTCGCCGGCCCGAACGTCGAGCGCGACGCGCACGGCAACGTGCAGCTGTCGGGCACCGGCGCGCTGGCCGACCTGCTGACCGACAAGATCAAGAACGACCTGAAGATCAAGCGCGTGCGTGGCGACACGTTCGGCTACCTGCAGCGCTCGTTCCTCGGCTGCGTTTCCGACAGCGACCAGCGCGAAGCGCGCGAAGTCGGCGCCAAGGCGGTGCAGTTTGCCGCATTCGGCAAAGGTGACGGCACCGTTACCATGCACCGCATCGGCAATTACGACGTCGAGTACCGCTTCACCAAGCTCGAGGAAGTTGCCGGCAAGACCAAGGTGATGGACGACTCGTTCATCGCTTCCAACAACTGCGACGTGACTGAGGCGTTCCTCAATTACTGCCGGCCGTTGATTGGATCGGGAATGCCGGCCGCCACGCGCCTGCGGTCGAATCCGGTCGCGAAGATTCTCGCGAAGTAATCGCCGTCTGGTTCAGTTTTTCGGGGGACTGTCGCCCACACGGCGAAGGAAGCAAATGAGCAGCACGGGAAGGTTCACCATGGGCGGCAAGAAAAAGCCTCACACGATCTTGGGCATCGTGGGCGACTCGGCCACCGGCAAGACCACCCTCACGGCGGGCATTGCCAATATCCTTGGTCCGGATCGCGTGACCGTCATCTGCACGGATGACTATCACCGCTACGATCGCAAGGAGCGCGCCGTAAACGGCCTCTCGGCGCTCGACCCGCGCTGCAACTACATCGACATCCTGGAGCAGCACATCCGCCTGCTCCGCGCCGGCGAGCCGATCCTGCAGCCGATCTACGGCCATGATCACGGCACTCTGGACCGCCCGATCTACGTCGAGCCGAAAGAGTTCATCGTGTTCGAGGGCCTGCTCGGCTTCACCACGCGTTCGCTCCGCGACCTGTACGACGTCAAGGTCTACCTGGAGCCGGACGAGGATCTGCGCATCCGCTGGAAGATCAACCGCGACACCGCGAAGCGCCACTACACCAAGGAAGAAGTCCTGAAGTCGCTGAAGAAGCGCGAGAAGGACAGCCCGGCATTCATCTGGCCGCAGCGCACGTTCGCCGACATGGTGGTGAGCTTCTATCCGCCCGAGAACAACGCGACCGAGTCGGGCGCGCACCTCAACGTGCGTCACACCCTCCGTCCGACGCTGCCGCACCCGGATCTTTCTCCGATCCTTGAGAGCGGCATCCAGAACGGCCTGCACCTCGAGTTGGTGCGTGACCGCGACGGCAAGCCGGTCGATGTGCTCGAGATCCCGGGCAACATTTCCGACAACGATGCGAAGAAGCTCGAAGAGCTGATCTGGTCGCGGCTGCCCGAAGCGCCGGAACTGCGCGCCAACGTCGGCAAGTTCACTGACGACAAGAACGCGTCGAAGATCAGCCACCCCTTGGCACTGACCCAGCTCCTGATCGCCTACCACATGGTCAAGGCGCAGGTCGGCGTTCACGCGATCTAGTCAGGAGAGATTTTATGGCGCTCCCTCAGACCAAGCAGGCGGTCGTTTCGCACAGCGACATGGCCAACGCCATTCGCGCGCTCTCCATGGACGCGGTCGAAGCGGCGAACTCCGGCCATCCGGGCATGCCGATGGGCATGGCCGACGTTGCGACCGTGCTGTTCACCCAGTTCCTGAAGTTCGACGCGGCCAACCCCGAGTGGCCGGATCGTGACCGTTTCATCTTGTCGGCCGGCCACGGCTCGATGCTGCAGTTCGCGCTGCTGCACCTGACCGGCTATCCGAAGTGGACGATCGACCAGCTGAAGCGCTTCCGCCAGCTCGGCTCCATGGCGAACGGCCACCCGGAGTACGAGGGCCACGACAAGCACCCCGGCATCGAGACGACCACCGGTCCCCTCGGCCAGGGCATCGCGAACTCGGTCGGCTTCGCCATGGCGGAGCGCCACCTGAACGCGGTGTTCGGTGACGACATCGTCAATCACTACACCTACGTCATCGCCGGCGACGGCTGCTTGATGGAGGGCATCAGCCAGGAAGCGATTTCACTGGCGGGCCACTACAAGCTCGGCAAGCTGATCGTCTTCTTCGACGACAACAACATCTGCATCGACGGGCCGACCGAGCTGTCCGAGAGCGACGATCAGCCGATGCGCTTCAAGGCGTCCGGCTGGCATGTCGTCTCGTGCGACGGCCACAACCCGGCCGAGATCGAGAAGGCCATCCGCGAGGCCCAGGCCGTCACCGACAAGCCGTCGCTGATCGCGTGCAAGACCATCATCGCCTGGGGCTCGCCGAACAAGGCCGGCTCCGAGGCCGCCCACGGCGCCGCTCTCGGCAAGGATGAGATCGCGGCAACGCGCAAGAACATCAACTGGCCGCACGAGCCGTTCGTCATTCCGCAGGACATCGCGGATGCATGGCGCGCTGCCGGCAGCCGTTCGGCGAAGGCTGCGGCGGACTGGAAGTCGCGTCTCGACAAGCTCGACGCCGCGAAGAAGGCCGAGTTCCTGCGCCGGCAAAAGGGCACCCTGCCCGCCGCGCTCAAGGAAGCGGTCAGCAATCTGAAGAAGAAGATCTCGGCCGAGGCGCCGGCGATCGCGACGCGCAAGGCGAGCCAGAACGCACTCGAGGCGATCAACCCGGTCGTGCCCGAGATCGTCGGCGGTTCGGCGGACCTGACCCACTCGAACCTGACGCTGACCAAGGGCCTTGGCATCCAGAAGCCGGGCAACTGGGCCGGCCGCTACATCCACTACGGCGTGCGCGAGCATGGCATGGCCGCGGCGATGAACGGCATGGCGCTGCACGGCGGCATCATTCCGTACGGCGGCACGTTCTTCGTGTTCACCGACTACCTGCGCCCGTCGCTGCGCCTGTCGGCGCTGATGCATCAGCGCGTCATCTACGTCATGACGCATGACTCCATCGGCCTCGGCGAGGACGGCCCGACGCACCAGCCGGTCGAGCACATGGCGGCCCTCCGCGCGATGCCGAACGTCCTCGTGTTCCGTCCGGCCGACGCGGTCGAGACGGCCGAGTGCTGGCAGCTGGCGATCGAGAACGCACACGGCCCGTCGGTGCTGGCGCTGACGCGCCAGAACCTGCCGACGCTGCGCAAGACGCACACCGACGAGAACCTCTGCGCCAAGGGCGCGTACGAGATTTCGCCGGCGACCGGCGGCAAGGCGAAGGTCAACCTGCTCGCCACTGGCTCCGAGGTCTCCCTCGCGGTCGAGGCGCAGAAGATGTTGCAGGACCAGGGCATCCCGACGCGCGTCGTATCGATCCCGTCGTTCGAACTGCTGGCAAAGCAGGATGCGGCGGCGCGCGAGGCGGTGCTCGGCGAAGGCGTGCGCATCGGCGTCGAGGCGATGGTTCGCTTCGGCTGGGACCAGTGGCTGGGCGCGAAGGGCGACTTCGTCGGCATGAAGTCGTTCGGCGGCTCGGCACCGATCAAGGACCTCTACAAGACGTTTGGCATCACCGCGGACGCCATCGTGGCCGCGGCGAAAGCCAAGCTCTAAGCGAAGAGACGGGCGGGGAAACGGGAGAGAACCATGGCGACCAAAGTAGCGATCAACGGCTTCGGGCGTATCGGCCGTCTGGCACTGCGCACCATCCTCGAGACCAACCGCAACGACCTTCAGGTCGTCGCGATCAACGACCTCGGCTCGGTGGACGCCAATGCCCACCTCTTCCGCTACGACTCGATTCACGGCCGTTTCGCCGGCACCGTGACGACGACCAAGGACACCATGGATGCCGGCAAAGGCACCATGAAGGTCCTCGCGGAGAAGGACCCGGGCAAGCTGCCGTGGAAGGATCTGGGCGTCGAACTGGTGCTGGAGTGCACCGGTCGATTCACCAAGCGTGACGAGGCCGAGGCCCACATCAAGGCCGGAGCAAAGCGCGTGCTCATCTCCGCTCCGGCCGACGGCGTCGATCTGACCGTCGTCTACGGCGTGAACCACGACAAGCTGCAGAAGTCGCACACGATCGTCTCCAACGCATCGTGCACTACAAATTGCCTCTCGCCCGTCGCCATGGTGCTGCACCAGGCGTTCGGCATCGAGAAGGGCTTTATGACCACGATCCACTCCTACACGGCCGACCAGCGTCTGCAGGACACCCTGCACCCCGACCCGCGGCGCTCTCGCGCCGCTGCTATGTCGATGATCCCGGCTTCGTCGGGCGTCGCCAAGGCAGTGCAGCTCGTGCTGCCGGAGCTCAAGGGCCGCCTCGACGGTACAGCGATCCGCGTGCCGACCCCGAACGTCTCGGTCGTCGACCTGAAGTTCGTGCCAACCAAAAAGGTCACCGCCGAGGCGATCAACGCCGCCTTCACTGAGGCCGCGAACGGCAAGCTCAAGGGCGTGCTGAACGTCTCCAACGAGCCGCTGGTGTCGATGGACTACAACCACACCACGTGGTCGTCGACTGTGGACGCGCTCGAGACCAAGACGGTGGGCGACAACTTCGCCCGCGTGCTCTCCTGGTACGACAACGAGTGGGGCTTTGCCTGCCGCATGATCGATACGGCGCAGGCGATGGCGAAGCTCGGCTAATGTCGAAGCAGGCAACCCGCAACTTCGCGACCATCGACGAGCTTGCCGTCTCCGGCAAGCGCGTCCTGGTCCGCGCCGATCTGAACGTGCCCATGCGCGAGGGCAAGATCACCGACACCACGCGCATCGAGCGCACCGCGGATACTCTTCGCGAGCTCTCCAAGAAGGGCGCCAAGGTCGTCGTCCTGTCGCACTTCGAGCGTCCGAAGGGCAAACGCGTGCCCGAGCTCTCGCTCGCGCCGATCGCCAAGGCGATGGCCGAGATCCTCAAGGTGCCGGTCGCGTTCGCCAACGACTGCGTCGGCCCGGATGCCGAATCGGTCATCGCCAAGATGAAGAACGGCGACATCGTTCTGCTCGAGAACCTGCGCTATCACGCCGGCGAAGAGGAGAACGACCAGGGCTTTGCCAAGAACCTCGCCAAGCTCGGCGACTTCTATGTGAACGACGCCTTCTCGGTGTCGCACCGTGCGCATGCCTCGACGCATGCCTTGGCGCAGCTGCTGCCGGCCGCGGCCGGCCGCAGCATGGAGGCGGAGCTTTCCGCCCTCGCCAACGCGCTCGGCGAGCCGCAGCGTCCGGTGGCTGCCGTCGTCGGCGGTGCCAAGGTTTCGACCAAGCTCGACCTCCTTGGCAACCTGATCAAGAAGGTGGACGTGCTCGTCATCGGCGGCGGCATGGCCAACACCTTCCTGCTCGCCCGTGGCGTGCAGGTGGGCAAGAGCCTCGCCGAGCCCACCCTCGTCGATACCGCGAAGGCGATCGACAAGGCGGCAAAGGAGCGTGGTTGCGAAATCCTGCTGCCGCAGGACGTCGTAGTTGCGAAAGAGTTCAAGGCTGGCGCCGCGTCGCAGACGGTCGGCACCGGCAGTGTACCGGCGGACGGGATGATTCTTGATCTCGGCCCGCAAGCGGCGAAGGCCATCGCCGCGCGTCTTGCCCAGTGCAAGACCATCGTGTGGAACGGACCGCTCGGCGCATTTGAGATCGCGCCGTTCGACGCCGCCACAAACACCGTGGCCAGAGAAGTCGCGAAGCTCGCGCAGAGCGGCAAAGTGCTGGCAGTGGCCGGCGGTGGCGACACGGTCGCCGCCCTCGCCCACGCCGGAGTGATCGATCAGTTCTCGTACGTTTCCACCGCAGGCGGCGCCTTCCTCGAGTGGCTCGAGGGCAAGGAACTGCCGGGCGTGGCCGCACTTGCGCGGGGGCGCATATAGGCCCGGCGGAGCGGCGGCGACCGATCTAACCGCGCTGGAACCGAAACGGCAGCGCGGACGACATACAGGGAAGGACCAAGGAGAAGGAAAATGGCGAAGCCAGATATGGGTAAGGCAAAGGAACTGACGGGCGCCGACCGCTATAAGGCGGGCGTTCTCGAATATAAGGTCATGGGCTATTGGCAGCCCGATTACGTCCCCAAGGAGACGGACGTCATCGCGCTGTTCCGCATCACGCCGCAGCCCGGCGTGGCCGCGGACGAAGCGGCAGCAGCTGTTGCCGGCGAGTCCTCCACCGCAACGTGGACCGTGGTGTGGACCGACCGCCTGACCGCGGCTGACCTGTACCGCGCCAAGGCGTTCCGCGTTGACCCGGTTCCGAATTCTCCGGACCAGTTCTTCGCCTACATCGCCTACGACATGGACCTGTTCGAGCCGGACTCGATCGCCAACCTGACGGCGTCGATCATCGGCAACGTGTTCGGTTTCAAGGCCGTGAAGGCGCTGCGCCTCGAGGACATGCGCATCCCGGTCGCGTACCTGAAGACGTTCCAGGGCCCGCCGACCGGCGTCATGGTCGAGCGCGAGCGCCTCGACAAGTTCGGCCGTCCGCTGCTCGGCGCCACGACGAAGCCGAAGCTCGGTCTGTCGGGCCGCAACTACGGCCGCGTGGTGTATGAGGCGCTCAAGGGCGGCCTCGACTTCACGAAGGACGACGAGAACATCAACAGCCAGCCGTTCATGCATTGGCGTGACCGCTTCCTGTACTGCATGGAAGCCGTCAACCGCGCCGCGGCCGCGACCTCCGAGGTCAAGGGCCACTACCTGAACGTCACCGCAGGCACCTGCGAGCAGATGATCGAGCGCGCTGAGTTCGCCAAGGAACTCGGCTCGGTCATCATCATGATCGACCTCGTGCTCGGCTACTCGGCGATCCAGACGATCTCCAAGTGGGCCCGCAAGAACGACATGATCTTGCACCTGCACCGCGCTGGTAACTCGACCTACTCGCGCCAGAAGAACCACGGCATGAACTTCCGCGTCATCTGCAAGTGGATGCGCATGGCCGGCGTCGACCACATCCATGCCGGCACCGTCGTCGGCAAGCTGGAAGGCGATCCGCTGATGGTGAAGGGCTTCTACGACACCCTTCTGCAGCCGCACACCGACATCGCTCCGGAACTCGGCTTGTTCTTCAAGCAAGATTGGGCGTCGCTCGGCAAGGTGATGCCGGTCGCTTCGGGCGGCATCCATCTCGGTCAGATGCACCAGCTGCTGCACTACCTCGGCGAAGACGTCGTCCTGCAGTTCGGCGGCGGCACCATCGGCCACCCGGACGGCATCCAGGCCGGCGCCGAAGCCAACCGCGTCGCGCTGGAGTCCATGGTTCAGGCCCGCAACGAAGGCGTCGACTACCTGGCCAAGGGCCCGGAAATCCTCGCCAAGGCCGCCAAGTCCTGCAAGCCGCTGCAGCACGGCCTCGACACGTGGAAGAACATCTCGTTCAACTACGAGTCGACCGATACGCCGGACTTCACGCCGCAAGTCACGCCGGCTCGCTAACAGCCCCGCGAAATAGGAGGACACACAGATGCACGAAAATCCGCGCAACATGACGCAGGGGCAGTTCTCGTTCCTGCCGCCGCTTACCGACGACCAGATCAAGGCCCAGATCGCCTACGCGATCAAAAAGGGCTTCGCGCTGAGCGTTGAGTACACCGATGACCCGCATCCCCGGAACACGTACTGGGAAATGTGGTGCCAGCCGATGTTCGACACCAAGGACCCGGCCGCGGTGATGCTCGAGGTCAACGAGTGCCGCAAGACTTGGGGCGCCAACCACTACATCAAGGTGCAGGCGTTCGATAACTCCCGCTGGCGTGAGTCGGTGGCGATGTCCTTCATCGTCAACCGTCCGAAGCACGAGCCGGGTCTTGCCCTGGCCCGTACCGAGGGCCCGGGACGCACCATGCAGTACCGCGTCCACAGCTACGCGACCGACAAGCCGCGCGGCGAACGCTACAAGTAGCCAGCAAACGTTCCCGGGCCGTCCTTGCGGCGGCCCGGGAACGCACTACTTTGTCGATTGGGGCCGGTCACACTGAGCTCCCGGCCCGCGACTCCACGCGCAAAGGGCCTCCCCATGACCGCCGAAGCCGCCGAAAAGCTCCCAGAATTCTTCGATCTCGATGGCGAGTTCGCTCGCTCGAACGTGCAAGAGGTCCTCGACAAGCTCGATCGCGAGCTTGTTGGACTGGCGCCGGTAAAGCAGCGCATCCGCGAGATCGCCGCTCTCCTCCTGGTCGACAAGGCACGCCGCACGCTCGGCCTCGAAACCGAGCCGCCGACCCTGCACATGTCGTTCACCGGCAATCCGGGCACCGGCAAGACCACGGTCGCCCTGCGCATGGCCGAAATTCTCAAGAATCTCGGCTACATCCGCCAAGGGCACATGGTGTCCGTGACGCGCGATGACCTCGTTGGCCAGTACATCGGCCACACCGCGCCCAAGACGCGCGAAGTCATCAAGAAGGCGATGGGCGGCGTGCTGTTCATCGACGAGGCGTACTACCTGTACAAGCCCGAGAACGAACGCGACTACGGCCAGGAAGCAATCGAGATCCTGCTGCAGGTGATGGAGAACAACCGCGACGACCTCGTCGTGATCCTCGCCGGCTACGCCAACCGCATGGAGATCTTCTTCCAGTCGAACCCCGGCTTTCGCAGCCGCATCGCCCACCACATCGACTTCCCGGACTATTCCGAGGGCGAGTTGCTCAACATCGCCAAGCTGATGGTGGAGAAGCAGCAGTACAAGCTGACGTCCGAGGCCGAAAAGGTCCTGAAAGACTACATCCCGCGCCGCATGCGCCAGCCGCACTTCGCCAACGCGCGCTCGGTGCGCAACGCCATCGACCGCGCCAAGCTCCGCCAGGCCAACCGCCTGTTCGGCAGCAAGAACCGCACGAAGCTGACCAAGGCCGACCTCACAACGATCGAGGCCGAGGACCTGCTGCAGAGCCGGGTATTCAACGCGGTAAATCCGGACAAGTAGCGCGAACGAAGCAATCTCGGCCCTCCCCGCCGGCGCTGATGCGCTGGCGGGGGCGGCGGGATAGCATGGGACAGATGGCCGCCCACGACCCCAAGGCACGCAACGTCGCAATCGTAGCCGCCGGCGCAGGAATGCTGGGCCTGCTCGGCTACATGGCCGTGCTGTTCCCCCACCTCGACCCTGCCTACGAAATGGCGGTTGCCCAGGCCGCGGATACGGACTCGCCGTTCTCGGAGGCCGAGGCCCTGCCTACCCCGCCGCACCCGCTGTCCATTGCCCTGCTGCCGGTCGTGAGCGAGCCGGGTGCCCCCGTGCCGGACCCCTTGGTCGCCGAGGTGACGCGCGACGTGACCACGGAATTGGGCGGCCTTGGCCTGCAGGTTGCGGACGACCGCGCCGCCGCCGCCATCCGTGTCAACACGCCGTTCCATGAGGCTGGCCGCCTGCTCGGCGTCCGCTACGTCCTCGCCGCCACCGTCGGCGGCACGGAAGACGATCTGCGCATCCACGCGACCCTCACGGATTGCGCCACCAAGCGCATCGTTTGGAAGGGCACGTTCTGGAAGACGATGCGCTCGGGCGGCCTCTTCGATGGGCGCGAGATCGCGGCGATGTTGCGCACCGTGCTGCCGATTGAACGCCAGCGCAGCCACGTCGAAGAGTTCTAGGGACTCATTTCGGCGCCAACGCGTCCAACATGCGCGTCATGAGCTGCGCGGGATCCACGGGGCCTAGCGGCACGCCCAGCATCGACGCCATGGCCAGCGCCACCACGGCCACTAGCACCACTGCTACCACGTAGTCGATCCAGCGCACGCCCAAGCCCCCTTCCGTAGGCCCAGCATAGCATCGCGGCCCCGCGCTCAGAGCCGCGCGGCGAAAAAGAAGGCGGAGCTGGCCCGCCTACCTACTCCGCCAGAATTGGGTGCCGTGAGTCATGCCGAGATCCGGCCGCGCCGGCCACTCGGCGTACTGCTCCAGCCATCCGCTGTGCGCCAGCACGCGATCCTGCCGCGGGTACGTGTATGCGAGGCGCACGGTGCGGGGGTTCTCCGCCAGCGTGCATTCGAGGCGCTCCAGCACGGCGCCCATCACGTCGGCACCGAACGGATTGAACAGGTAGATCGCAGTTGCGTCGCGGTAGTCGGCGGCGCGCGCATCGCCTTCGAAGACCGAGATCGGGGCCTTGCGGCCGCGCATGCGCGCCGCATTGACGCGCGCCGCACGCACGACTTCGGGGTTCATCTCGATGCCGATCACGGCACGCATCGGCAGTTGCGCGGCACAGCACAGCACGCGGCCTTTGCCGCAGCCGATGTCGACGAACACGTCCTCCGGCTTAAGGTCCAGGAATTGCAGCACCGCACGCGTGCTGTGATAACTCAGCGTTGAGCAGCAGGAATCGGGGTTGGACGGGTCAAGATAGACGCCGGCTGTCTGCACGTTCAGGCGCGCCTCTGCGAGCGCATTGCGCAGCTTCCAGGTGTAGCGATCGAGCATTTTGATGTTCAGGCGTGGGGTTGCTTCGGAGGGTGCCCGATCATCACCAAACCGGAGCGGACGACCATACCTCGTACAACCTAGGCATCTACAAAGCGCACCTGATCCTCGTTCGAGGCTAGGCGCCCGCGCGCCCGCGCGGAATTGCGCGCCAGAATGACACTGCATGCAGGTTGGCGTGATCCGGACGTGGTGGCCACGCGTCATAGCGCTCCAGCCAACCGCATTCGCGCAGCACCCCTTCATGCCGCGGCGAAGCGTAGATGAACCGGACATTGCGGCCGGAGTCCACCGCGGCGCGGAGGTTGTCCAGCACCGCGCGCAGGATGCCGGGCCCGAACGCGTCGTACACGTAGAAGACGCTGCCGTGCGACAGGTCCACGTCCTGCGCCGGCGCCGTCACGATGTCGAAGCGGGCCTTGCGCCGGCGCATGCGAGCGAGGTTTGCGTGCGCCATGGCCGCCAGTGGCCCGTTGATCTCGACGCCGACGACCTTCTTCACCGGCAGCATCGACGCGCACGCCAAGAACCGCCCCTTGCCGCAGCCGATGTCGACGATGACGTCATCGGCCGTCGGCTGCACGGCATCGAGCATGGCGAAGAACGCCTTGTAGGGCAGCGTCGCGTAACGCGAGTCAGACAGGTTCGGATCCCAGTCCAGAGCGCCGGCGGTACGCACGTTGAACCGCCACTCCCAGAAAGCGTTGCGCAGCTTCCACACCAGCCGGTCGATCGGCGAGCGGCGGAAGGCGGGAATGCCGTCGCGCAGGATGGCGGTCTCGATTGTCATGGATGCAACTCGCAGGGGAGGATCGCTACTGCAACACTGCCGCATACCCCTCCTCGCCGCGCACAGGCCCCTACCCGAGGTGCAGCAGAAACTCGCCTGAGATTCGGTCGTAGGCGGCCCGCAAAGGGAGATCTACGCACCTACAACGTAGATTGCAGACTTCCCGAACTCGCGGCAGGCCATCACTTTTTTGCCTCCGCAGGGCTGACGAATTGGCCGGGGTGTGCGAATTTGGCTGAGTTGCCCACAGGGTGTGGATAAGTAAGTCGGAATGGCCAACGTCACGGTGGCGGAGCACGTCCAAGCCTCCCCGGAGAAAGTCTGGGAGGTCATCGGCAAGTTCGACGCCATTCATCGATGGGCGCCGGGCATCAAGGAAGCCAAGACCGAAGGCACCGGCATCGGGGCCTTGCGTACCTTGACCTTCAACGGCGGCGGCAGCATCACCGAGCGCCTGGTTTCGCGCGCTGAAAGCCCGCTCGCCTACACCTATGCGATCGAGCGCGGCGACCTGCCCGTGAACAATCACATCAGCACATTGATGGTCGTCGATCACGGCGACGGCAGTTGCACCGTCAGCTGGGTCTGCACCTTCGAGACCAAGCCGGCCGCCAACGAAGGCGAAGTCCGCCAGGTCTTCGGCGACTTCTACCGCAACAGCATCACCAGCCTGAAAAAGCGCTTCGGCTAGCCCGCTGCCTTGCTCCCGGCGGGCTTGCCTCCGCCCACCGCTTGGCTCAGGCTTCCCCCATGCGCGCAGTCCTCGTGATCCTCGCTGCCCTGGTCCTGCTGTCCGCCTGCGCCCCAGGTGTGAACCCCGCCGTCGGCACGCTGGGCACCGAGGGCCAGCTGTCCGGCTTCTGGGCCGGCGTGTGGCACGGCGTCATCTCGCCGTTCACCCTCGTGATCTCGTGGTTCACCGATCGCGTCAGCATCTACGAGGTGCACAACCGGGGCGGCCTTTACGACTTCGGCTTCGCCCTCGGCACCGGCATCCTCTTCGGCGGCATCTGGCGCGGACGGAAATAGCCAGCTACCGGCGCGTCACCAACGCGTCGCGAATCTCGCGCAGCAGGCGGATGTCCTCGGGCGGCGGTGGGTCGCTCGGCGTCGGCACCGCCTTGGGTGCCGTCAGGCGGTTGATGGCGCGAACGACAACGAATAGTGCCAAAGCCACAATCGCGAAGTTGATCATCGCGTTGATGAACAGGCCGTAGTTCAGCGTCACCGCGCCTGCATCGCGCGCCGCCTGCAAGGTGGGGTACGGGCCGCCACCCTTCAGCACGAGGTAGAAGTCGGCGAAGTCGATGCCGCCCAGCAGCATGCCGAGGGGCGGATTGATGATGTCCTTCACCAGCGAGCCGACGATGCCGGAGAACGCCGCTCCGATGACGACACCCACCGCAAGGTCGATGGCGTTGCCGCGCATCGCAAAGGCTTTGAATTCCTGCAGGATCGTCATGGCTTGTCTCCGGATGGTTCGGTTCAACTGCAGCAGTATCGGCGCATGGCCGTTAACGTTTGGAACCACGCGCAGTTGATTGGGGCGGCAACCGCGCACGCACCATGTCGCTCCGATGCCGTCCGCGAACGCGACACCACTCCACTACCGGCCCCGCCCTCACGGCGGAGTGATTAGCGTAGATTCCGCAACTTTGCGTGGAACACACGCAGTCTGCGCGCGAGCGACAGGTCAGGAATCACAGGCACTTAGCGCAGGCGAGAGCGAAAGAGAACGCCTACTTCTCCTTCATCACCCACACGCCGGTCCAATCTTTGGGCGGGTGCGCTTTCAGGTAGTCGCAGCGCTCGATGTACGTCTGCGACAGGTGATCGTTGGGGTTTGCCTTGAGCGCTTCGCCGAACAGGCGCACCGCTTTGTCCCAGTTGCCCTGGCGATACAGGCTGATGCCTTCGCGGAAGAAGTTCACCACGTCCATGAGGTTTGGGAACTTCTCGGGTGCATAGAAGTCCAGCACCTCCCACACGCCGACGGGTTCGGTCTTGCCCTTCACCACGACGTGGTCCACCTCGCGCATGCGGTAGGTGCCTTTGAGCTTCGCCTTGGTGTACTCCGAGATCAGCAGCTTGGCGTGGTACTGCTTGCACGCGCTTTCCAGGCGCGCGGCGAGGTTCACGCCGTCGCCGATCAGCGTGTAGTTCATGCGCTTGGGCGAGCCGATGTTGCCCGACACGATGTTGTCGGTGTTGAGGCCGATGCCGATGTGTACCGGCTTCTTGCCCTGGGTGGCGCGCGTCTTGTTCCACATCTCGAGCTCGGTAAGCATGCCGATCGAGGCGCGCACGGCGCGGTCCTCGTCGTCGCCATGCGCGAGCGGAACACCGAACGCCGCCATCACGGCGTCGCCGATGAACTTGTCGAGCATGCCCTCTTCCTTGACGATGCAGTCCACCATCAAGGTGAAGTACTCGTTCAGCATCGTCACGGTGCCTTGCGGGCCGAGCTCTTCGGTCAGCGTCGTGAAGCTGCGGATGTCCGAGAACAGGATCGTGGCGACCGACTCCTTGCCGCCCATCACGTCCTGGCCTGCCGCCATCAGCTTCTCGGCGATGCCAGGGTCGATGTAGCGCGACATCGTCGACTTCATGCGCTTGGCGTCCGACACGTCCTCGATCATGAGCAGCGTGCCGAGCTTCTTGGCCTGACCCTCGGTGGAGATGAGCGGCAGTACCGTGAGGTTGACCGACACCTTGCCATCCGGCACGGCAAGGTCCACGTCCATCATCACCACCTGCTCCTTGGTCTCGTTGACCCGGCCGATAGTGTCGAGGATCCAGGCGTTGGCGCCGTCGAAGAACTCCTTCGTCTTCTTACCGATCAGCTCCGTCACCTTCAGGATGCGGAGGCCTGCGTTGTTCGACGTGACGATGACGCCTTCGCCATCCAGCGTGATGACGCCGTTCGACATCGATTCCAGCATGCTCTGGTTGTAGTTGCGCATGTTGGTGACGTCGTCGAAGAGCTTCGCGTTCTCCAGCGCGATCGAAACCTGCGCCGTAAATGCCTTCAGGCGGCTCTCGTCCTCCTCGGTGAACGGACCGCCGCGCTTGTTCAGGATCTGCGTGACGCCGATACACTTGCCGTCCTTGTTGATGACGGGAACGGCGAGCATCGAGCGCGTGAAGTAGCCGGTGCGCTTATCAAAGCTCGGGTTGAAGCGCAGGTCGGCGTAGGCGTGCGGGATGTTCACCGACTTGCCCGAGGTGAACACCGCGCCGGCAATGCCAAGATGATTGGGCAGGCGGATTTCGCCGATGCCCGCATCGCCCTGGGCGACGCGGCTGAACAGCTCGTTGGTCTTGTCGTCGTTGATGAACAAGGTCGAGCGCTCGGCTTTCAGCATGCGCGTCGCCTCGAACATGACCTTCTGCAGGAGCGTGTTCAGGTCGATCTCAGACGTCACGTCCGAAACGACGTCCAGGAACTGCATTTCGCGCGCCCGCTCGCGCTTCACGTTCTCGACCAGCTGCGTGCTCTGCAGCGCAACCGCCGCCTGCGTCGTCATGGCTTCCATGAAGCCCATGTCGCGCGCGGTAAAGCGGCCCTTCTTCTTGTTGAGCGCCTGGCAGACACCGATCACGTCGCCGCGCACCGTGCGCACGGGCGCGCACAGGATGTTGCGCGTCTTGAAGCCGGTCTGCTCGTCCACCGCCGCGTTGAAGCGCGGGTCCTTGTAGGGCTCGTGGATGATGAGGCCTTCGCCCTGGGTGAAGACGTGCCCGGCGATGCCCGAGTTGTTGAGGATGCGGATTTCTCTGCTGTGGTCGCCCAGCGCGATGCGGCTGTACAGCTCGCCGGTCTGCGGGTCGTTGAGGAAAAGCGAGCCGCGCTCGGAGTCCGTTTCGCGGGCAACGATCTCGACCAGGGTGCGCAGCACCTCGTCCACCGTCTCCATCGCCGCGACCATGCGCGAGATGGAAAGCAGCGTTTCGACCTCTTTGAGGCGGCCGCCGTCGGGGCCGGCCGCACGCGCGCGCGCTGGAATGGGTTGCATCACCTAGTTCGCCCTGGGGGAGGAGGTTGGCTTGCCGATCGGCGCGGCGGAGACTTCGAGCTTGCTGCGTAGCGCCGCGATCATCGATTGCAGCTCGCGGATCTCGGCCTTGTGGTCCCGGTCCACCGCCTGCATCTGCTCGCGGTGATCGAAGACGCGGGTATCGAGTTGCTCGCGCAGGCCCTGCACCGTCCGCTTCAGCTGGCGCGACTCGTCCTGCGCGGCAGAGTTCGCGGCCTGGACGCGCGCGTCGGCTTCGAAGCGCTGCTTGTCCATCTGGTCGCGCAGGCTCTGTACTGTTGCCTTGAGCTGGCGCACCTCGTCGGCCGAGAACGCAGCGGCCTGCTGTACGCGCGTGTCGGCCTCGAAGCGCTGCTTGTCGAGTTGGTCGCGCAGTGCCTGCACCGTCTCCTTCAGTTGGCGGATCTCCTCCGCCGACTGCGCGACGGCGGCCTGCACGCGCTGGTCCGCGTCGAAGCGCATTCGCTCCATCTGGTCGCGTAGCGCCTGGATGGTGGTCTTGAGTTCGCGCACCTCGGCATCGCGCGTGGCGACTGCCTCCTGCACGCGAGTCAGGCCGTGGTGGTTAACCTCCTCGAGGCTCCCCCGCAGCGCGACGATCGTCGCCTTCATTTCCCGCAGCTCGAATTCGGCCTCGGGCGGCGCCTGCACTTCAACCTTGCGGGCCATCACTCCCCCGGTCCGGGCGTCCCTATCCCTCTCGGCCGTATGCGGAAATACGCCAAGACTCGAGCTTCGCCGACCCCGTATGAGATTCCCATGTTGGTTGGCTGTTCCGCAAGCTCCGGCGCCGTAACCTTGGTTCTACTGGGCTTCCTGGCGGCCTGCGGTGGGGGTGGGGGTGGGGGCGGCGCTTCCAGCGGCGGCGGCGGCGGCGGCGGGCCAGGGGCCTTCGACACGGCCGAGTACCGGGCCAACTACGGCCTGGACCGCATGCGCCTCCTGAGCGCCTACGAGGCGGGCTACAACGGCAACGGCCAGACCATTGCCGTCATCGACACCGGCATCGACGTCGATCATCCCGACCTCGACGGCAACCTCGATCCGCGCAGCCGCGACATCGTCACCAACGTTCCAGCCAACTTGAATGATGCCGACGGCCACGGCACTGCCGTCGCCGGGGTGGCAGCCGCCGAGCGCAACGGCGCCGGCATGCACGGGGTCGCCTTCGCCGCCAATATCCTGGCCATCCGGGCCGACGCCCTCGGCCCCTGTTTCCCCAATACGACCTGCGGCTTCGACGACGAGGACGTGGCCAACGCCCTCGACTACGCCCGCAGCCGCGGCGCCTCGGTCATCAACCTCAGCATGGGTGGCGGCAGCCCCAGCACCGCCGCGTTCCGCGCGGCCCTTCAGCGGGCCGTGAACGCCGGGGCAATCGTGGTTATCTCCGCCGGCAACTCCGGCGCCGCGAACCCGCTCTACCCGGCCCGCTACGCCGCCGACCCGGCGTACCTCGGCCAGATCATCGCCGTCGGCGCCACCAACAGCACGGACGCCATCGCCGCCTTCAGCAACCGCGCCGGCCTCACGGCCAACGAGTTTGTCGTGGCGCCGGGGGTGGGCATCGTCACGACGGCCATCGGCGGCGGCACCGCCACGGTCAGCGGCACGTCCTTCTCGGCGCCGCATGCTGCGGGGGCGACTGCCATCCTGCGCCAGCGCTTTCCGGCGCTCACCGCCGCCGAGATCGTGGAGGTGCTGCTCAACTCGACCCGCGACCTCGGCGATGCCGGCACTGACGCCGTCTACGGCCGCGGCTTGGTCGATCTCCGCGCGGCGCTCGCGCCCCTTGGGGCCTTGCGGTTGGAACGGCCCGGTGGCGGCGTTCCGGCCGCCGGTACCGGCCTGATGCTCGGTCAGGCGTTCGGCGATGCGCTGCGCGAGGCTTCCGCCTTCCGCCGGGTGGTGGTGTTCGACGCCTACCGGCGCGACTTCGCCTTCGACATGCGGCCGACGGTGCAGGCCGCGCGTTTCTCCGACGCCGCTGCCTTCGAGGCGCTGGTACTGCGCGAGGACCACTCCTCCACCCAGCGCCGCTGGATCGGCATCGGCAGCGCCGGGGCATCCTTCGCGCAGCCGCGCGAAGACCGACGCATCGTGGAACCCAACGAACGCCGCACCGGCCCATCCACGTTCTGGATGCAGTCCGACCCCGAACGCCGCGTCCGTGCCGGCGCGTACTACGGGGCAACTGCGGGCGGACCGCCTGCATTCCTGACACCCGATGCCGCCGTGTCTTCGCTCGCCCTGCCCCAGGTTCGCCTTCTCGGCGGCGGAGACGGCGCGACGCTGGGCGCGACCCTCGGGGAGCGGCGCGTCACCGCCGCTTGGCACCGCAGCGACAACGATCAGGCCCCGGCATCGCTCTCCCAGCTGTGGCTGGAAGGCCGCGTCCGTGGCGCGCGGTATGCCTTCGGCTTCGGCCTCGCCCGCGAAGACCACACCCTTCTCGGCACGCAGGCCGGCGGCGCCTTCGGCGGCTTCCAGTCCACGCACACGCAGTTCGTCACCGCGGGCACCGAGCTGCCCCTGGCCCGACGGGTGTCGGCATTTGCCGCCCTCACCGACGCGCAAAGCCGGCCCCAGAGCAGCGCCGGCATGTTGTCCAGTTGGAGCACGGTACACGCAACGGCCTTCGTCGCCGGCATTCGCATGCAAGATGTCGCCACCAAGGGCGATGGCCTTGCGTTCGCGATCGGCCAGCCGTTGCGCGTCGAGCGCGCCGAAGTGGATGCGATCGTCCCCGTGGCGCTGGCCGCGGACGGCCGCGTGACGACGCGGCGCGAACGCATCGACGCGCTCCCCTCCGGCCGCGAAACGGTGTTCGAACTGGCCTACAACCGCCCGGTTGCACTGGGACGCTGGACGTCGTTCCTTGCGGTGCGCGACCAGCCCGGTCACATCGCAGGTGCACCGGTCAGCGGGCTGGCCGGGATGCGAGTGCAGCTGCCGTTCTAGCTACAGCAGGCCGCGCTTCTCCAGCCACGCCGGAAAGGTGGAGTACGCCCACGCGCCGTATTCGACGTACTCGAACGCAGCGAGCAACACCGGCGGCTCGGCGTACCCCGGCAGCCGTAGCACCTCGCGGCCGTCGGCGATGCGGAACGAGAAGGTCGGCGTGCCGATAACGCCCATGTGTTCGGCGAGGTCCGACTGGCGCCGTGGCTTGCCGTCGAAATCGGTGACCATGGCACTGCCGAAGCGGTCGAGGCGCACGCTGTAGAACCGCTGCGCGGGGAACTTGCGCAACTCCGGGTCGCGCAGCGCGCCGAGGTGCAGAAGCTGGCACCACTCGCACCCCGCGCGCTCCCAGAACAGCGCCAACACCCTGCCCTCACCCGCCGCGTGCGCGAGGTCCTGGCGCAGGTCGCCGGTGGTGGGCCGAAACCAATCCTCGATGAACAAGCCGTCACGGCCCCGCGCTGGCGCGGGCAACATCTCGGCGCGCACCGCTAAGGGCGTCAGCACCGCGGCAGTAAGGAAGGTGCGGCGCAGCAGCATCGGCGCAGCATACCCGCAAACGCAGTCGGCCGGCGATGGTGCGCCGGCCGACCGGAAGGCGGAGTCGATTTAGGCGGCGATGATGCCGAGCGGCTTCTCTTTGAGGAAGGGCGTCTGGATGCCCCACCATTCCTGCGCCGCGCTCGCATACATGCTGCGGAAGTGCGTCGTGAACACCAGGTTCTGTGCGTCGAGGTCCTTGAGCGACGGCTGGGCGCCGTACAGCCCGCCCTTCACCTTGCCGCCCATAACGAAGTGCGGCGCCGCGGTGCCGTGGTCGGTGCCGCCGGACCCGTTCTCGCGCGCACGGCGTCCGAACTCGGAGTAGGTCATCACCAGGACGCGGTCCCACAGGTTGTGCTTCTGCATGGACTGCGCGAATGCGGCAAGACCGCCGGCCAACTGTGCGTGCAGCGGCGGTTGCTCGCCAAGCTGGTTGGCGTGGGTGTCGAAGCCGTTGAGCGTCGCCTTGATGACGGGGACCTGCACACCGCCCACCAGCAACTGTGCCGCCATCTTCATCTGGCTGCCGAAGTCGCCAGCCGGGAAGGTCGCGCCCGGATCGACCTTGTCGACGTTCTTCGCCAGCACCGCGGCCGACGACATCTTGAACTGCTGCTGCGTCGTCAGCAGGTGCTGCAGGGCCGCGTTGGCGCCGCCCATCTCGTTGGCGCCGGCCATGCGCTTGGCTTCGTTCATGGCAGCAGCGCCGCCGTTCTCCAGCACCAGGATACGGCGGTCGGGCGCACGCAGCGGACCGACGTTGCCGCGGCCGACGACGATGCCATCGGCGGCATAGGTGGCTGGCGGCGCTTCGCCCTGCCGGAACACTTCCGACAGCCAGCCGACCGTAGAGGAGACGTCGGCATCGGTCGCCGTGTGCCAGATGTCGATGCCGCGGAAATGCGACAGGTTCGGTTGCGGGTAGCCGACGCCGAGCACGACACCCAGCTGCTTCTGCTGCCACAGCGGCATCAGCGGCTCAAATTCGCGGGCAAGGCCGAGCTTTTCATCGAGCTGCAGGACGCGCTCGCGCGGCACCTTGATGGTGGGGCGCAGCGCCGCGTACTCGGGGTCGGCGTACGGGATGACGGTGTTCAGGCCGTCGTTACCGCCTTGCAGTTCGACCAGGACAAGCACGCGATCCCAGCGCGCGGCCGCATGGGCCAGACGCAGCGGCACGAACGCGACGAGCGGAGTGGCCGCCGACGCCAGAAGGAATTCTCTACGGTTCATGGCTGGCCTCTACTTCAAATTGTAGGTGGGATCGAGGAGCAGCGAGCCAAGCGTGCCGCCGGGCGCCGCCACCTTGCCGGCAGGCGGCACGGGGAGCACCAGGGCCGCAAGCTCCTCGGCGGGCATGGCGTTGAGGGCTTTGACGCGGGCGGAGTCGACGTAGGTGACCGGCAGGTTGCGCATGTCGCGCCGCGCCTGCGCCGCCAGCTTCTGATCGCCCTTCCACTGCACCTCGACCGCAGCAGCCACACCGTTCATGAACGCGTTGCGCGACGGCAGTAGCGAGGTGTCGATCCAATACAGGCCGCCCGGCCAGCCCTTCACGTTGGGCGGATCGAGCAAGTCCTGGCCAAGCGCGCGCGCCACCGGCGGGAACAGCGACGGATTGTCGGGTGCCGTGCCGATCATGCGGAAGGTGCCGACCACGAGGTCGGTGGGCGACTTCACCAGGGTGCCGCGGCTCTGCGGGTCGAGGAACGCCGGGTGGTTGAGGAGCCCGGCAATAAGCGGCCGCAGTTCGTACTTCGAGTCACGGAAGACCTTGGCCAGCCGCTTGATCTCGTCCGGGTCCGGGTTGTCGTTGATCAAGTCCTGCCACAGCTTGCCGGCAACGAATTCGGCCACTTGGGGCTGCGCGAGGATGATGTCGATGATGTCGTCGCCGTCGAAGCGGCCGGTACTGCCCATGAACTTCTTGGTGCCGCCGTCGTGCACCAGGCCGTCGACACGGAAGCCGCGGCCCGGGATCTGCACGCGCCAACCGGTGAACGCCCGCGCCGCTTCGCGGATGTCGTTCTCGGTGTAGCCGTTGCCCTCGCCCAGAGTGAACAGCTCCATCAGCTCGCGGGCGAAGTTCTCGTTCGGGTTGCCGGCCTTGTTCGAGTTGGTGTCGAGGTAGATGAGCATCGCCGGATCCTTCGCCACCTCTTTGACGAGGGTGGCGAAGTTACCGATGGCGCGCTCGCGAAACAGCGCCGTCTGGCGATACATCAGCTCGGGGCGGTTGACCTTGTTGATCGCCGAGGTGAAGTGGTTGTGCCAGAACAGCACCATATGCTCGGTGAACGGGCGCGGCGTATTCAGCATTTCCGCGAACCACCAGGCCTTCAGCTCGCGCTGGTCGTCGCGCCGCTCCATCTGCATGGCATCGCGCTTTTCCTTGGGCAGGTTCTGCTCGAGCTGCGCGACAAGGGGAACCACCAGCCAATCGGGCGTGGCGGAAAAGGGGCGCGGGCTGACGCTATTGAGAAGCCGCTCGACGGAGTCTGGGTACGAGCGGCCACTGAATGCGTCGATCTCCTCGGGCCGCGCCGTGCCGAAGCCGGTGCGCGCCAGCAGGTGGCGGATCTGTTCGTTTGGTCGAGCCATTCAAGGGTCCTTCCGTTGTCAGCAACGAGTGCAGGGTAGGACCGCTGCACAATCGCCGCTGTGATGGAAACGCGCGAGACGTCCCAAAGCCGTCGCGAAAACCATCCCATCTGGCAGCGCATCACAGGGCCAGACGGTCGCCTCGAATCACCAACGGTCTCTTAACGTCCGCAGCGCCAGGAACGTCGCTTTGTC
>CAIVPW010000210.1 GCA_903907895.1 uncultured Alphaproteobacteria bacterium | reverse complement strand
TTGGCACCTCGATGTCGGCTCATCACATCCTGGGGCTGGAGCAGGTCCCAAGGGTTCGGCTGTTCGCCGATTAAAGTGGTACGTGAGCTGGGTTTAGAACGTCGTGAGACAGTTCGGTCCCTATCTGCCGTGGGTGTAGGAAAATTGAGAGGGCCTGTCCCTAGTACGAGAGGACCGGGATGGACACACCTCTAGTGGATCGGTTGTGGCGCCAGCCGCATTGCCGAGTAGCCACGTGTGGAAGAGATAACCGCTGAACGCATCTAAGCGGGAAACTCGCCTCAAGACCAGTTTTCCCCATTAGAGCCGTGGCAGACCACCACGTTGATAGGCCAGGTGTGGAAGCGCCGTAAGGCGCGTAGCTTACTGGTACTAATCGCTCGATTGGCTTCTTTCTCCATCGTCTCTTTGAGACGAGCCACCGTACGTAGTGATCAATCCGATTGGGAGGTCTTTGGACCAAGCAATCCGATCGCTGCGCAGCTGCGGTGTCTTCCGCAAAGATGTCGTTACCCAACTCTGTGTTTGTCGCGCTAACCGCGCGACGTGTTCTCGTGAACTTCCGGGCTTTGCCGGCCTGGTGGTCATAGCGAGGGTTCTGCACCCGATCCCATTCCGAACTCGGACGTGAAACCCCTCTGCGCCGATGGTACTGCATCACGGAGATGCGGAAGAGTAGGTCGCTGCCAGGCCTGCCAAACCCGGAACGTTCGCGAGAAACAAAACACAATCGCTGTGCAAGAAACCTGTTCGTGATGTCAGCCGCGACGGCGCAAGCCGCGCGGCTGTTTGCTTCTCGGGAGCAATATCCCCGAAGACACCCATGACGCGGGGTGGAGCAGTCCGGTAGCTCGTCAGGCTCATAACCTGAAGGTCACAGGTTCAAATCCTGTCCCCGCAACCACCGACAGTAAACTCCCCGGCACACCAGTGCCGGGGAGTTTCTGTTTCTCGGACTCGGCAAACGCCAGCAGGGTAGCAAGGTCGCCGCGCAAGAGCAGCGCGGCGCGTCCGTCGTCGCGGCGGTGAATCTCGATCCGTTCGATCAGGCTGCGCAGCACCTCGGCCGACTCCTCCCGGATGAGGGGATCGTTCAGCGTCTGCTCCAGGGCAGACACCTTGCGGGCGTAGGCGTCGGCCATGGCCGGGTGCAGGGCGACCGGCTCCGGCGCGGTCGAGGCCGCCAGTTGCTCCTCCAGGCGCACCCTCTCGTGCTCGAGTTCCGTTAGGCGCGCGCCGAGCATCGCGTTGTAGGCGCCGTCCTCGATGGATCGAATGATTCCGTTGGTCTGCCGCTTGGCCTTCGCCAGGCGCGATTCAAGTCCCCTGCGTTCCTTGGCGCGGTCGCCGGCCAGCCGGGTCGCTTCCTTCCGGTACTCGTCCACGAAAGTTTGCACGAGGTCGGGGGCCATTAGGCGGCTCTTTAATCCGTCCAAGACGCGGGCTTCGAGTTCGCTGCGCGCCACCGTCAACTCGTTGGTACAGGTCCCCTTGCTGCGCCGGCCGGCGCAGCCGTAGCGGTCCTTGGCGACAACCGTGTACTCGGCGCCGCACACGCCGCAGGTCAGTAGGCCACGTGGCCGCCAGTTCGGGTCGGCATCGTGGCCTATCGGCCGCTCAGAGGTTCTTGGCTTCGCCATTAAGACCTCAACGTCACGCAGCTTTCCAATGATCCGCTCCGCCGTAAATCGCTGACGCGGCGTGCCTCTCCCCATCCTGTATTCATGAACGCAAATAACGTGGCGAAGTTGCCGCGGCCACGGCCGTCCCGCGCATCCATCTTCGCTGCGAACCTCAATTCGAAGGTCACAGTATCTTCCTGAGGTGTGAGGCGAAGTCACCCGCAAGGAATGGCTTGATGATGAAATCGGTGGCCCCAAGGGACTTAGCGAGCGTTACGTTTGCCTCGCTGTGATGGGCGCTGAGTACGACGACGGAAGTGCTTCTTGTATTTCCGTCTTCCTTGATTCTCCTTAAGACCTCTAACCCGTGCATGTCCGGCATCTCTAGGTCTAGCAAGACTAAGTCGGGAGCAAGTTCTTCTACCGCTGCGATGACCTCCGATCCGCGTGAGAGCGCCGTTACCTGGAAGCCGGCTTGTTCCATCTTCGCGGTCATGTAAGCGAGTGCCGTTGTGTCGTCATCGACAATTAGCACGCGCCTCAAAGCAGTCTCCCTAATCGAGGACTTTCCAGTTGGTTGTGCAATGCCAAGACGTACTTGGCACTTTCGTAGTTCCAATTGCGGGTCTCCTTTTCGCGCCACAAAGGAGTCGGCGCCAGCAGATCAATCCGCATTCCACCGTGCGGGATTCTCGCACTGCCGGGGGGCGCGTGTAACTGCCCAATCCAGTACCGCCCCGCCTTAAGGCGTAACCGTTACCCACCATTCGATGCGCCTATTCCATGGGAGAGTGAAGGGATCATCATAGAAAGCAACCTCATACGGACCAGACGCTTCCAGACTTCTCTCTTTGACAAACCGCTCTAATAGTTCTCGATGCTTGCGCAAGTTAGTCTGGGTGTAAAATCCGCTGAAGGTCACACTCGCTATCTTCCTTCCCGGAATTTCTTTGATCCTTATTCGCGGGTCGTTCGGCAATGGAAGCGTTTCCATGCTGAACTGACTGGGCATCATAAATGCTACACGCCATCGTTGCTCCGTTGCGGTTTGGTCATTCCATTCTAAGCCCGCGGGCGCTTGCATCACTGGCGCTGTCATCTCGACTTTTGTGCTCGCTGGCTCCGGCACCTGTGTGACTGGCGCAGTCATGGAAATCTTCCGCTGCACACGGTTATTGCCGAAGATGAAATCCGCGAGCAGTCGAAACCCACTGGAAGCCGCGTCGCTTCGCTCCCCAGTGGTTTCTACTTCGGCTATTAGCGCCGGTTGATATTCGCGGATTTGAAAGTTGCCGACCGTCTCAAGAACTCTGAACTTCGGTTCTTCAATGGCCATTGCGGTAATCGGAGTCAGGAGAAGAAGAGCAGCCACAACGGCAACTTTTGCGCCCAAAGTGGGCTCCGGAAGAAGGTTGACGCTCATCATAAACTTCCCAGCACGTGCTGTTTTCCAATGTTGTTTACGCACGCACGTACGAGTTGGATCAGGTCGATTCGAACAGTTATCAGTGGCCGCGATGGGAGCCGCCGCATGGTATCGCAGGGCTGCGGACCAAGGGCATGCTGACGCCCAGGATGATCTCTCAACTTTCTTCCGTATGGGCCTGGGAGTACCCCAGAGTCCTGTGGCGGCCGCTCGGTGGTCGCTTGCGGCCGCCGAACAAGGCCACACGTTGGCGCAACACAATTGCAGCTTGGTACGCCGAGGGCTGGGGCGTGCCGCAGAATTTTGTCGAGGCCCACAAGTGGATGAACCTCGCCGCCGCCGCGGGGGACCCTGGCGCCCCCGTGCCTCGCGACTTAGAAGCGGTCCTCCCAAGCTGGCCGTTCGGCTCCGCTCCGCTCCGCTACGCCTGCCGGCCAGCTTGGCCTCAGCGGGCGCTTCGGACTAACGCTGCCACACAAAGCAAGACGGCCGCCCCGGGAGGGGCGACCGTTCCTGCTCTGTACCGTACTTAGCGCCCGCTGGGATGATCGCTTTTGGCGCCAGCGGCCAACGTCAATGGCACGGCGAGCCTCACCTACATGGCGGCGGACGGCAGCTGCGACGAACCCGATCGGCAATCCAGCTAGTTTCAGTGCGTTCGAAGCATGTACCCAAACCCAACGACGGTCCGGAGTTGTTCAGGATTCTTCGGATCGTCGCCCAACTTCTTCCTCAAACGCCCAACTAGGACGTCAATAACGCGGGCGCCAGGGGCATCCCCCGCTCGCGAGAGGGCATCCAACAGTTGATCACGGCTCAACACCCGGTTTGGCGCCCTGGCAAAGGCCGCTAGCAACGAGAACTCCGAGGCCGTCACGTCAATTGCGGCTCCGTGACTGTCCGAAACTGCATGGGCATCAAGGTCGATGCTGAATCCCGGGAACTTTAGACGGGCGCGGGCAGGCCGCTCGGTCCCTCCCCTGGCTCGTGCGAGTAGGTTCTCGACCCGAATGAGCATCTCTTGCGGGTCAAAGGGCTTTACCAGGTAGTCGTCCGCACCTAGCCGCAGCGCCGCGAGGCGGTCGTCACGGTCGGATCGAGCGGTAATGATCATTAGTGGAGCCGTATGCTTCGACCGAAACATTCTTGCAACGGCGATCCCGTCCTCGTCCGGAAGGCCGAGGTCCAAGAGAACGATGTCGATCTTGTCACTGGCTACGATCTGCCACATGGCCGCCGCACTGCCCACGGCGGTCACGCGGTAGCCGCATTGCTGTAAGTAGGCTGACAACAAGTTCTGAACCATTTCGTCATCTTCGACGACGAGCGCATGTACGGAATCAGCCATGCCACCCCCCCCAACAACTGCCAACGGCCCGTCTCTTTTACAGCGTTTTACGTCGGTGGAACGGCGCTGACCTCATGACCGGCGGCCGCGGCAACGACACCTACATCATCAACACCGCAGACGACACGGTTCGCGAACTCGCCGGCCAAGGCACCGACACGCTGCGCGTTGCGGGCAGTGGTTTGGCGATCGACATGCGCACGTGGCATGGCGGCATGACGGGCATCGAGATCGTCGATCTGACGGACGGCGGCAACAGCCTGGTCGTCAGCGCGGCGGACATCGCCGCCCGTACGGACGGCAAAGTCCTGCGTGTCGATGGCGGTGCAACGGCTGCCGTCACCACCGCGGACGAGGGTTGGACCGCCGGCGCAGATAAGGTGATCAACGGCGTGACCTACCACGTCTACACCAGCGGCCAGGCGACGTTGCAGGTTGCGGCCGGCGTTGACGGCAGTCATATCAGCGTCGTCGGCGCCGACCACGACGCGACCATTACCGGTCAGGCGACCGGCGCCGTGACAGAAGACGGCACCCTGACGGCTGGAGGCGCGCTGGTGGTGGCGGACGCCGATGCAGGCCAGGCGCACACCCGCGCCGGCACGGGCGAAACCACCCACGGCGCGTATGCCGTGGACGCCAACGGCAACTGGACCTACTCGGCGGACAACGCGAAGCTGCAGTCCTTGGGCGACGGCGAGAGCGCGGTCGACAGCTTCATCGTCACCAGCCAGGACGGTACCGCCCAGCAGGTCGTGAACGTCACGCTGCACGGCGCCAACGACGACGCCACCCTCGTGGGTGATGCGGCGGGCGACGTGCTCGAGGACGGCGCCGGGGCGACAGCGTCGGGCGCACTGGCGGTGGCCGACGCCGACCAGGGCCAGTCGCAGGCGCAGGCAGCGGACGGCGCAACGGCGCACGGCACCTACGCGGTGGATACCGACGGCAATTGGACCTACGCCGCCGACAATGCGGCGTTGCAGTCGCTGGGCGAGGGCGAGACTGCCGTCGACAGCTTCGTGGTGACGAGTGAGGACGGCACGGCCCAGCAGGTCGTGAACGTCACGCTGCACGGCGTCAACGACGACGCCACCCTCACGGGCGATGCAGCGGGCGACGTGCTCGAGGACGGCACCGATGCAACCGCATCCGGTGTGCTGACGGTGGCGGACGCCGACCAGGGCCAGGCCCATACGCAGGCAGCGGACGGCGCAACGGCGCACGGCACCTACGCGGTGGATACCGACGGCAATTGGACCTACGCCGCCGACAATGCGGCGTTGCAGTC
>CAIVPW010000209.1 GCA_903907895.1 uncultured Alphaproteobacteria bacterium | reverse complement strand
GTCGCGCAGCGACAGATTGCCGTTGCGCGTGTCCACGGCCTAAAGTCCCTCCGCCATCGCTTTGCTGGGGCGTAGCCAAGCGGTAAGGCACCGGATTTTGATTCCGGCACCCCGAGGTTCGAATCCTCGCGCCCCAGCCACCACCCCACAGTCCATCGTGCTCTACGATCTGCTCGATCATCCGTGGCTATACCGCACCGTTACGGCGGTGACGGCGCCGGGCTTTCGCGCCCAAATTGCAGGGCTCGCGGGTGACTTGGTCGGGCGAATGTCCTTGCAGGCTCCGTTCCTCGATGTCGGGTGCGGGCCTGCGTCGGTGCTGGCGGACCTTGGCATTCGTCCGGTGGGCCTCGACCTGTCTCGGCGTTACGCCGCGCGCCTCACCGCGGCCGGCTCGCCGGCGGTAGTGGGCACCGCCGATCGGTTGCCGTTTGCTGGCGGAGCATTCAGCACGGTGTGGACCATCGGCCTGCTGCACCACCTGAGCGACGCTGCTGCACGCACTGCGGTGGAAGAAATGATGCGGGTATGCGCCCCGAATGGCCGCGTGGTTGTGATCGATGCAGTGCTGCCGCGCTCTCCGTGGCGCAATCCGTATGTGTACGGCATCCGCAAGCTCGATCGCGGGGGGCATGTGCGCGACCAGTCTGAGCACGAGCGCCTGCTGCCGCCGAACGGGGCCTGGAGCATCGAGCGCGTGCGGTGCTCCACCGTCGGGCACGAGGTCGTCGTCTGCACGTGCTGAGCCCGTCAGTTCGTCATCGATCACGCGACGAAGTCGTCGACGATAGCCAGCGTACGCGTTCTGCTCATTCCCTGATGTTGTGGGGGTCTCGATCTGGGAGTGTTGCCGGTAACGACTGCAAGCCAATTCCCCGGCTCGATTGGCGGCAGACTCTATACGACGCCCGACGACCTGCTGAATGCCAGGCTGTATCGGCACGCCGTACCCAAATAGGCCTGGGCCCGCTTGAAGGTAGCTGGCGGCTAAGCCCGTTCCCAGCCATTCACCTTGTCGATCCATCGCTCCTTCACGGAGGCATCGACCGAGGCGATTTCGACAAAGAGCGCGCCCATGTTTGGATGCGAAGCCGCCTTCTGCGCGGCCTTGCGCGCGAGTTCGATGGACTCGAATTGATGTGTCGAACTGCCCGCACAGTACGGCTCCACTCCGGCACGCGACGGGGCAAGGTAGAAGCTGAATCGATATTCCATGGACTGGTCCTGATGACGGGGGAGGGGCTTAACTGATTCGGGCCGATCCGTCCAGTTGGGGGAGAGGTCCGCCTCCAAGCGCCGGGCCGGCCGCTTCGGCCGAGCGGATGACCTCCAAGCCGTTACAAATCGAAATACAGTCCGATTTGTCGATTCCCTAGACTGCACCCCCATCGAGCACGGTGGGCGCTGGCCGCCTCGCTGGACGGCGAGTCGTGGTCCTAGCGTGCCGTCGCGCTCTTGCCCGCCGGATGTCCTCTCCAGGTTCCGCCATGAAAAACGTCAGCATTCGCGCTCTGTTCACCGCCATCGGTATGGTGACCCTGTTGGTCGCCATTGCGTTGGCCGCCATCGGCATCGTCAACGTGGTGCGGCTAGGCGACCGCCTATCCGAACTGAATGTATCCGCCACCGCCGTCCGCCTTCACTTGGAGGGTGACATGATGCACGACGCCCTTCGCGGCGACGTCCTCGCTGCGCTGGTTCTGCCGTTCAGTGCGACCGAAGCCGAGCGCGGCGAAGTGCGCAACTCGTTGCGCGAACATGTCGATCGCTTCCGCGAAGTGCTGACGGAGTTGGACGCGATGGACCTGCCGTCCGATCTGCACGAGCACCTTGTGGGCATCTCGGCACCGCTCGACGCCTACATCAAGGCTGCGGCAACGCAAGTAGAACTCGCTTTCCGGGATCGCTCTGGCGCTGTGGCCGCTCAGTCTGCGTTCGAATCCGTGTTCGCGGACCTCGAGGTCTTGATGGAACAGGTGTCGGAGGAGATCCAGACCCTCAATGACGCCCGTACCGCGGATGGGTTGGCAACAGCCGAGTCGGCACAACGCAACCTGATTGTCACTGCCGTGTTGGGAATTGTGTTGGCATTGGGCGGGATCTGGATGGGCATGCGCCTGATCGTGCATCCGATCATCGACCTCACCAATGCGGTGGCAGCCGTTGCCACCGGCGATACGGGCCGCCCAGTCCCCCGCACCGAGTGGCGCAACGAAATCGGCTCGCTCGGATCAGCCATCGAGAAGTTCAAGCGCGGCGTCGAGGACAACAACCGCCTTCGGCTTCAGCAGGAGGAGCTTGCTCGCTCAGCAACGGCGGAGCGGCGCCAAATGATGCTCGATCTGGCAGCACGTCTGGAGACAGGCGTCGGCGCCATCGTGCGGAACGTCGGCGCCGCCGCGACACGCCTGCAGGAGTCCGCGCGCGGGATGGCATCCGTGTCCGAACGCGCCACGGGCCAGGCCATTGCCGTCGAGACTTCGTCGCAACAGGCCACGATGAACGTTCAGGTCGTGGCGGAGCGCACGGAAGAACTCACCGCCTCCGTCAACGAGATCAGTCAGCAGGTCGGCCGATCCACCGCTGTCATCGGGGACGCTGTCGTGCAGGCGTCCGAGGGCAACACGCAGATGCAACGGCTCGGCGAGGCGGCCCAACGCATCGGCGACGTCATCACAATGATCAACGCCATTGCAGGCCAGACCAACCTTCTTGCCCTAAACGCCACGATCGAGGCAGCGCGCGCTGGCGAAGCCGGTAAGGGATTCGCGGTGGTCGCCTCCGAGGTCAAGGCGTTGGCGAACCAGACGTCGAAGGCGACGGACGAGATCCGCACGCAGATTGCCGCCATTCAGGACGCAACCAAGGCGGCCCGGGCGTCGATCGAAGGCATCGCGACCACCATCAATCGCGTCAACGAAACGGCCACCGCCATCTCGGCTGCGGTGGACCAGCAAGGCGCCGCGACCGCGGAAATTGCCCGCAATGCCCTGCACGCCGTCAACGGCAACCGGGACGTCTCCAGCACGATCCAAGGAGTCACGCAGGCGGCGCGCCAGACCGGCACCGCTGCCAACGATGTCTTGGATGCTGCAGCAGAGCTCGACCAGAACGGCGTCAAGCTGCGGCTCGAAGTGGAGGAGTTCCTCCGCCAGGTACGCGCGGCCTAGCCGCGCGTACTCGCCTCTTTTACTTCGCCACCGGCGCGCCGGGGCGTGTCGGCAGCGGAGTGGGGCGCAGGTTGAGCGCCGGCGGAGCTGCCTGCGGCACAATCTGAAACGGTCCCGGCGGTTGCCCCGCTTGCGGCGGCAGCTCCGTGGTGTAGTCGATCGAGTTGCCGTTGCGCGTGTAGTGCACGAGCATCGACGCCGGTTTGCCACAGGCACTGGCGAACCATTGCTCCGACCAGGCGGTAGGGGTCGCCGACAATGTCTTGATGTCGCCGACGAACACGTTCTTCTCGTCTTGGCACTCCGCCACTTCCATCAGCACCGGCAGAACCGTGCGCTGGACATCGGCCTCAAGGCGCAGGTCGCCGCGGAAGTCGCCCGGCAGCAGTCGGCTGGGCGTCAGGTTGTTAGGCCCGGCGACGACCACCAGCAGTCGCCGGATCGCTTTGGTGCCGCAGCGGTCGACGGGCAGGAACGCGACCCACACGCCGTCCACGATGGCGCCTTGGCCATTGGTGACCGAGAAAGCGGCCGGACGCACGATGGCGAACCTCGGCTGGTCCACGACGGTCAGCCGTGTGCACTCCGCCTTGAAGGGCGCCGGTTCGGTCCCTGCCAACGCCTGCTCGATGAAGTTGGCGTAGGCCGGCGAGGCCAGAAACGACTGGAACAACTGCTCGTTGGTCGGCTGCGCCGCGGTTTGGGCTAAGGCCGGCCAGGCAGCGCAGGTCAGCAGGGTGACCGCGGCGGCGGCCCAGGCGGGGATCTGGGTTCGGAGAGTATTCATACCGGCCACACTACGGCATCCCCGCCGCCCGATGCGAGGGGGGCCAAGCGCGCTCACCAAGGTGTGCCAGGGGGACGATAAGCCGTCTATTGGACGAGGTCGGCTGCCAGCCAGTGGTGCGCACCCGCCAGGAGCGACTCCACAGAAGGTAAATCGATTAAGCCGAAGCGATCCGTCGCGGCGGCGACTACGAGCAGTATGAAAGCCGTGATTGCGAGGCGGCCCGTCAACGAGGCGCGTGGACGGCGACGAATTACGTAGCGGTGCATCGTGAATTCCAGGGTGCGCTGTTCGCACTGGCACACACAGCGTATCGCGAGCTTGGCCCGCTTTCGCGTCGCGAGCGGCATACGAGCGGTCGTGCCGGGAATACCCCCAAGGGGCTGGCTGCCCGGGACAGACCGGCTATTCTTGGCTCGGCCGGTTCTTCGAGCCGGACGGACCGGGAGGGAAGCGATGACCGTACTGCGTTCCATCGGGGTGGCTCTGGCCGCCGCCACCGCCATGAGCGGGTCTGCGATCGCCAACGAGGACGTCCTGCGCCTGTCGCGCGATCCGGCAAACGTCGTAATGCCTGGAGTCACTTACAACGGGTGGAACTACAGCGCCCTCGACCAGATCAACGCCACCAACGCCAAGAACCTGTCGCTCGCCTGGACGTTGCAGATCGGCATTCTCGATTCACACGAGGCGTCGCCGCTGGTGGTGGACAACACCATGTTTGCCGTCTCGCCGCGTCCCAACTTCCTGTACGCGTTCGACCTCACCGATGGCGGCGTCATCAAGTGGGAATTCCGGCCCCTGGTGGATGGCCCAGTCGCCCCGGCGCAAAGCTGCTGCGGCGTGGCTCCGCGCGGTCTCTACTACGCCGATCACAAAATCTTCTTTGCATCGGCAGACGGCCAGCTGTTGGCTGTCGACGCCGAGTCCGGCCAGCAGGTCTGGCGCGCCCAACTCGCCGACGCTGCCCGCGGCGAATACGCCTCCGGTACCGGTCTCGTTGTGGGCAGTAACGTCGTCATGGGCACTGGCGGCGACGGTGCGCGCGGTCGCGTGCGTGCATTTGACGTCTTCACCGGCGCCGCGAAATGGAGCGTCTACAACGCCGGCCCGGACGCCGATATCGGCCTCGGCACTCGCTTCCAGAAGACGTATCCGTACCTCGCCGGCGCCAATCCGGGCGCCGCATCTTGGTTTGGCGACTCGTGGGCGCGCGGCGGCGCCGGAGCACAGGGGCCGTTCACCTACGATCCCGAGACCAGCGTCCTGTTCTATTCGACGGCCAGCTGCTCGCCGCGCAATCCCGATTACCGGCGCGAGCGGGGCAAAGTCGATCTCGATGCGGGCGGCCGGGTTACCACGTTCCACAACAACTTCTGCTCCTCGCAGATGGCCCGCGATGCGGCCACCGGCGACCTGGTGTGGGCCTACAACCTCACGCCGCAGGATCAGTGGGGTTTCGATGAACTCGCGCCCGCGCTGCTTATCGACCTGAACGTCAATGGACAGGCCAGCAAGGCCGCTGCCAAGGTCGGCGGCAACGGCCTCGCCTATCTTTGGGATCGCAACCACGGCAAGCTATTGCTCGAGCCGTGGATGCACACCTTCCAGGACGTCATCAAGGGCCCGGCGTTTGTCGATATGCAGACGGGCCTGCCGGCGTACGACGTGGACAAGACCGCGTTCACTGCGCTCGAGGATCGTCGCCGCGTCAGCCGGGCCGACCCCGCCGCGACCGAACGCAGGCCGGCGGACTACACCGGCACCGAAGTTCTCTTCTGCCCGGGCAACGGCGCCCGCAAGTGGGAGAGCGATGCGTATTCGCCGGCCACGGGCTTGATCTACACACACACTACCAACAGCTGCACCGCGACCGTTGCAGTTGCAGGCGAATACAAGGCGGGCGAGCCCTATTCGCTGGTGCGGCGCGCCAACCTCACGCCGCTGCCGCGGAAGAACGTCGCCGGTCAGGCGACCACGGTGCTGTCCGAGGTAAAGGCGCTCGATCCCGTCACACGCAAGGTGGTTTGGTCGCACCCGATCACGGATGAGGCGCGCTCCGGCCAGCTTGTCACCGCCGGCGACCTTGTGTTCAAGGGCAACGGCGCCACCGGCTCGGTGGAGGCGTACAACGCGCGCACCGGCGAGTCGCTGTGGGCATTCCGCGCCGGCGCGGGGTTTGCGCAATCGCCGATCACGTACCTGTTCGACGGCCAGCAGTACGTCGCGGTGGTAGCGAGCTCTGCCGCTACTCCACCTCTCGCCTTCGGTGCGGCCGACGACAACGCCGCGCGATTCCGCCGGGCCGGGACTGCAATGTACGTGTTCTGCATACAGCCCTGCGGCCAATAGGATTCTACCTCTGCCGCTCGCCGAGTCTGATCGCGGGCGATACCCCGTCCGGGGTGGTGCGACCCACCGCCGAGAATCCATTTGCTCCCGCGGCGGGGTAGACGTGCGCATCTGCGGGTAATGCCTTCGCCCAAGCTGGGTCTTCGCGCTTCCGTCTTACCTTGGCTGGCGTGCCGGTTGTGTGGGCGACCGGCGCGCAGTTTCGTGGAAGAAGGAACGCGCACTATGAAGCACCCGCTGATGGCCCTGGGCTTTCTCGCAGCTGCAGCCCTGGCACCGACCGCTGCTTCGGCCGCCGCAATCAATTTTGTGCATCTCGGCGAGTTGACGACGAACCATGTCTACACGATGGAGGGCAACTACACCGGCGACGGTGACCCTGCCACCGCTGACATCATCTACGATAAGTACCTATTCACGGTGGACGCTGGCGCCGGAACGCCGACGGCTCGCGCCAACTTGGCGCTGCTCGGCGGCACGCAGGCTTCCGTGTTCAAGATTTTCCCGACCGACGGGTGGGGCAACTACACCGGCGGCCAAAAGGCCTGGGACAACTCCGTCACCGGCAGCAGCACCATCACGCTGCCTGGCCTCACGTCGGGCCAAGTCTACGCCCTGTGGGTCAGCACCGCGCTGACCTCGGATAACCCCGGCACCTACGGTGACGAGTCGTCGAACCTCGGCAAGTACGCCATGACGTTCGGCTTCTTCGACGCCATCGACGATCTCACCGCCGTGCCGATTCCCCCGGCCGGCCTGCTCTTGCTCACGGGTCTCGGTGCTATGTTCGGCTTCGGCCGCATGCGTAAGACCAACAAGGCGGCCTAAGCCGTCGCGGGTAACAGCTCCCTCGCGGGCACCGCGCGCATCCAGCGCCGGTGCCCGCTGGCGTTTCTAGCCGTCCGCTTCGGTGTCCTTGCGCAGGTATTTCTGTGCCCGGTGCAGGATCAGCCATACGCCGACCACGATGATGGGGACCGCGACGCCGGACACCAGAGCCTCGTTGAAATGTAGGCCCAGGCCGACGAGCCCGTGCAGGAAGTAGTTGAAGACGCCCAGCACGTAATAGGTAATCGCGACCACCGACAGGCTCTCGACCACCCGCTGCAAGCGGAACTGCAGCCGTGCGCGGCGGTCCATGGAGGCCAGCAGATCGCGGTTCTGCACTTCGATCTGCACCTCGACCCGCGTGCGCACCAATCCTGCAACGCGCTCGATGCGCTCCGACAGAACGGCAAGGCGTTCGGCGGTTGCGTTGACGAAGTTCACAGCCGGCACCATGCGGCGTTCCAGGAATTCGCTGTAGGTCTGGATGCCTTGGATGCGCTGTTGGCGGATTTCGCCTAGGCGCGCCTTGACGATGTCGAAGTAGGCGCGGGTCCCGGCGAAGCGGCTGCCGGTCATGGCGCCGATCTTCTCGATCTCGGACGCGAGCCCCGAGAGCTTGTCGAGCAGGTCTTTCTCCTGCCCCGTCGGTCCGTCGGCG
>CAIVPW010000208.1 GCA_903907895.1 uncultured Alphaproteobacteria bacterium | reverse complement strand
GGCGGCCTGTCCTTGCACGATGGACAGGAACTCGCGGCGGGTGCGCGAGTCTTCGCGGAAAGCGCCCAGCATCTGGCTCGTCACCATCTCCACGCCGGTCTTGTGCACGCCGCGCGTGGTCATGCAGTGGTGAACGGCCTGCACGATGACGCCGACGCCGCGGGGCTTCAGCACCGTGTTGAGCGAGCCCGCGATCTGCGCGGTGAGCTTTTCCTGAATCTGCAGGCGCTTGGCGAACACGTCGATCAGGCGGGCGAGCTTGCTGATTCCCACTACGCGCTTTTGCGGCAGGTAAGCGATGTGCACGCGGCCAACGATCGGCATCAGGTGGTGCTCGCAATGCGACTCCACGCGGATGTCGCGCAGGATCACCATCTCGTCGTAGTCCTCGATCTCCTCGAACGTGCTGTTCAGGAACTCGACCGGGTCTTCCTGGTAGCCGGCGAACATCTCCTCCCACGCGCGCGCGACGCGGTCGGGGGTCTCCAGCAGGCCTTCGCGGCGCGGGTCATCGCCGGCCCAGCGAATCAGCGTGCGAATCGCATCATGCACCTCGTCGCGCGACGGCTTCTGCACCGGCTGCGGTTTGGTGAGGTGGCCGGATACTGCGGCCTTGCCCGCCTTCTTTCGCGGCGCTGCCATGTCGTGTCTCCTCATTGTTGCGGGCGAAGCAGCGCGAATCTCCGCGCTGCGAACGGCTAGTGCAGCCGCCGCTCTTGGTAGGGGCTGTCCAGCGAGAACGCCGGAATCTCCACGGCGAAACGCTCGCCGGTCTCCGTCTCCATGTCGTAGCTGCCCACCATGATGCCCGAGGGCGTCGGCAGGAAGCCGGATGTGGAGGTGTACTTGAAGAACTCGCCGGGGCGCAGCACCGGTTCCTCGCCGACCACGCCGGGGCCGTGCACTTCTTCGACGCGGCCGAAGGCGTCGGTGATGCGCCAGTGGCGGGCGCGCAGCTGCACGGTGCGCTCGCCATGATTGTGAATGCGCACCTCATAGGCCCACACGTACCGCTCGTCGGACGGAATCGACCGGTCCTCGAGATAGGTCGGGGTCACGGTGACTTCGATGGAGCGCGTCGTGCGGCGGTACATGGCCGGTGTCGAAAGTGATTTTCCGCAGATTTGCGGGGAAATTCCGGCGGAAATACTAGCCAGGGCGCGGCAAATGTCAAAGAAGCCGCCGGGCCGGGGCAGGCGCCTCAGTTCAGCTGGCGCGGCTGGTAGGGGCTGTCGAGGGAGAAGGCCGGCGTGTCCACGGTGAACCGCTCGCCCTTGGCCGTCTCCATCTCGTAGGTGCCCACCATGATTCCCGACGGCGTCGGCAGTGGCTTGCCCGAGGTGTACTCGTACGAATCGCCGGGCTTGATGACCGGTTGCTCGCCGACGACGCCCTCGCCGTGGTCCTCGGTGGCCCGGCCGATAGCGTCGGTGATGCGCCAGTGGCGGGCGCGCAGCTGCACCGTCTCGGGCCCGCGGTTCTCGATCCGCACCCAATACGCCCACACGTAGTGGTCGTTGGCGGGCTCGGACTGGTCTTCGAGGTACATCGGCTTGACCGTGATCTCGATGGAGCGGGTGGTGCGTTGGTACATGATTTGGCGGACTATCGGCCCCGGGTTTTGCCTTGTAAAGCGGCGCTGCGCCGGACCTTCGGACCCCGCAGGGCCTGAGACAAATCGTCCTTAAGGTCTTCCACGTCTTCCAGCCCGATCGACAGGCGCACCATGCCGTCGTTGATGCCGAGGTGAGCGCGCTCCTCCGGCGGCAGCCGCTGGTGCGTCGTCGTGGCCGGATGGGTGATGAGCGACTTCGAATCGCCAAGATTGTTCGAGATGCTGACGAGGTTCAGCCGCCGCAACATGGCGAACGCCCCGTCCTTGCCGCCGGCCACATCGAAGCTGATCAGCGTGCCACCGGCCGACATCTGCTGCAT
>CAIVPW010000207.1 GCA_903907895.1 uncultured Alphaproteobacteria bacterium | reverse complement strand
TAAAGCCAGCATAGACGTTGGCGTTGCTGGTCTGTGTCGCCTGCACGGCGACGGTGAGCTGGCGTGCCGCAAGTTCCTGGTTCGGCCCGACCAGCAGCCGCATCGAGCTTCCGATGGAGATCGGCAGCCCGTCCAGGGTTTTCTGCTTCATGACGGCCGCCCGGCCGACGGCGAGGTTGGCCAGGTCGAGGGCGGTGCCGCTGGTGGCCATGTTGGCGCGGGCCGCGCCGGTGGCGAAGACCGCGGCGGCCCCGGTGGTCAGCGTCGGCCCCGCACCGCTGGCGGTGTTCAACAGGGCGTAGGCAGTGGCGTTCTCGAAGTCGGCGACACGGCGGCCGATCATCGCGGCGAAGTCGGTGAAGGCTCCGAGATCATCGTTGACCAGCATCTGGCGGGTGACACGGATACGGCGGGCGAAGGTGGCGAGGCTGACGAGTTCCTGGCTCTCGCTCATGGTGCCGGCCTGGATTTCGCCGTTCTCGGAGAGCTGGACCAGGTTCGGGAAGTCGCCGATGCGGAGGTGGCGGTGTGGCTTGAAGTCGCGGAAGTCACGCCGGAGGAAGAGGGTGCGATAGGTGGGCTGGGCCGGCTGGTAGGCGGCGAGGAGCATCTTGTTGGGCCGTGCGGCTGCAATTGCATGCATTGGCCTACAACCTCGCTAACTTCCTGCGCACGCTGGCGCTGCCGGCGGAGGTGGCGCAGTGGTCGCTCAGCACCCTGCGTGACCGGCTGGTGAAGATCGGCGCCAAGATCGTCCGCCACGGACGCTCGATCATGTTCCAGATGGCCGAGGTGATGGTGCCTCGTGCTCTGTTCCAGAAAATCCTGGCCGCCATCGCCGCGCTCCGGCCGTTGCCGCCCGCCCGATGTTGAGGATCAGCGTCAGACCGGGCCTATCTGGCTGGCGGCAGGAGACGCGCGTCCCGATGCCGGCCTGCGTGCCCAGATTTCTGCCGACGCAGCGATCGTCAACCAGTCGACAAGGCTCCAGCAGTCTTCCCGGCGTGTCACCGTTGCAGAACGTCCGGTTTGGTGGCTATCGTGCCTCCATGACGGCCAAGGTGGCCGTTCATCAGAGGAATCCCGGATGGGTACGATTTTTTTAACCCATTCCCTACCGGAAAATATTATCGGTGCGTGGCATCGATGCGAGACTGAATTCGTGGCATCCGCTCAACAATAACACTGCAAGTACGACGGGGAACAGCGTGAACATCAGAATGAACATGCGATTCGTCGCGGCGGGGGTGCTTGCCCTGCTGGCGGCATCGGCCGCACCCGCGCGGGCGCAGACCGGCACGGCGGATTTCATGGCGCCGATCAGCGGCACGCCGGCCGCGCCCTCGGCCGCCGCCACCGCGGCGGGCAACGTGCTGGCGCTGAACAGCGAGATGTTCGGGCTGTACGACACGTCGGGCCGCATCTTCCAGGCCAATATCCTGGCGAAACATCCGGTGATCCTGGCGCTGTTCAGCGGCGCGGGCGGACGCCTGATCCTGTACCGGCCGGGCCAGCCGCCGCTCGACGCGCCGTCGGTGCCGCAGGTCTACCAGCTGCTGAAATCGGTGGGCCACGCCACGATGGTGCTGCCGGTGCTGATCGGCCCCTATCTCGACGCGCCCGGCAGCACCGCCTGGGTGGGGCCGCTGCGCGCCTATCGCAGCCGCATGCAATCGGCGCTCGACACGCTGGATGCGGCCGAGATGCCGGCGGAGTGGCGCCCCGTGGTGAAGACCATCCTGGTGGCCAACATCGGCTTCATGGATGACTGCCTGAAAGCCAACGCGGTGGGCTTCGCCGGCAGCCAGGCATTCGCCAAGGCGCAGGCGCCGCACCTGAAGAAGATCATCACCTGGGCGGCACAGACGCAGGTGGCGCACTGGATGAACGTGATGGCCGGCTGGAAGACCATGCTGGGCGCCGATTTCGACAAGACCTATGCCGCCAGCAACTCGATCTATGTCGCGCGGCAGAACAACATCCTGTTCAGCGTGCTGGCGCAGTTCTTCGGCCAGGCGGCGATCAATGACCGGCTGATGCTGCTGGAGACCACCAACTTCACCACCACGCCGGCCGACATGCTGGAGCTGGTGACGCGCATCGTGGCCGACCGCTCGGTGGGCTCGCTGTTCTTCGGCAGCTACCATTTGATGGATTACGAGCTGATGGGGGGCGACGGGCGCACTGCGATCATCGCCGAGACGACGAAGCGCGGCATGGCCACGGTGCTGCCGCCGGTGGTGCCGTTCGGCTCCACCCAGTTCCCGAACCTGATCACTCCCGGGCCGGGCGCGGCTTCACTGGCCGATTTGAACTGAGGGGGCGGACATGGATATCGGCACGATCAAGACGCTGTTGCGGCCGCGCGATGCGGCCGAGATCACCGAATGGAGCCCCTCGCGGGCCTGGCTCGCGGGGGGGACCTGGCTGTTCTCCGACGTGCAGCCGGGCACCGATACGCTGGTCGATCTGGGCGGGCTGGGCTGGCCCGAGCTGGAGCCGGCGGCGGATGGGCTGACGATCGGGGCGACCTGCCATATCGCGACGCTGTACAAGTTCACGGCGCCGGCGGAGTGGCAGGCGGCGTCGCTGTTCCGGCATTGCTGCGAGGGGTTCCTGGCCGGGTTCAAGATCTGGAACGCCTCGACCGTCGGCGGCAACCTGTGCATGTCGCTGCCGGCCGGGCCGATGATCTCGCTGACCTCGGCGCTCGACGGCGTGTGCACGCTGTTGCCGCGCCAGGGGGCGCCCCGGACGGTGAAGGTGCTGGACTTCGTGACCGGCAACAACCGCAACGTGCTGGCGCCGGGCGAGTTGCTGCGCAGCATCCATTTGCCGGTGGCGACGCTGCGGCGGCGGGCGGCGATGCGGCAGGTGTCGCTGACCAAGCTCGGCCGCTCCGGCGCGCTGATCATCGGCACGGCGGGGCCTGGCGGCGACTTCGCGCTGACCATCACGGCGGCGACGATCCGGCCGATGCGGCTGGACTTCGCCGCCATGCCGGACGCGGCGGGGCTGCACGCCGCGATCGCGGGCCTGCCCGAGGACCATTGGTTCGAGGACGTGCATGGCTCGGCCGCCTGGAAGCGGCACATCACCCCCCATCTGGCCGAGGAAATCCGGCAGGAGCTTTCGGCATGAGCTGCATCATCGACGGGCGGACAATCGACGCCCCGCCCGAGCCGGGCCAGTGCCTGCGCACCTATGTCCGCGACCACGGCGTATTCGGCGTCAAGAAAGGCTGCGACGGCGGCGATTGCGGCGCCTGCACCGTGTGGGTGGACGGCACGCCGGTGCATTCGTGCCTGTATCCGGCGTTCCGCGCCGAGGGGCATGAGGTCACCACCATCCAGGGGCTGGCCGGGGCGGACGGGACGCTGCATCCGCTGCAGCAGAAATTCCTCGATGCCGGCGCGTTCCAATGCGGCTTCTGCACCGCCGGGATGATCATGACGGTGGCCTCGTTGAGCGCGGCGCAGCTTGCCGACCTGCCGCATGCGCTGAAGAACAATCTGTGCCGCTGCACCGGCTATCGCTCCATCGCGGATGCCATCCACGGCGTCGGCGAGACCGAGGCCGATATCGGCGGGCAGGCCTGCGGCGCCAATATCGCGAACCCGTTCGGCCCCGGCATCGTGACCGGCCATGCCTGCTACACCATGGACGTGCCGACCCAGGACATGCTGCACATCAAGGTGCTGCGCTCGCCGCATGCGCATGCCCGCATCGTGACGATCGACCGCAGCGCGGCCGAGGCGATGCCGGGCGTGGTGGCGGTCTATACCTGGGAGGACGTGCCGCAGCGGCAGTTCAGCACCGCGCTGCACGAGGACCACCTGGTGGATCCCGATGACACCTATGTGCTGGACCGCGTGATGCGCTTCGCCGGCCAGCGCGTCGCGGCCGTGGTGGCGGAGAGCGAGGCGATCGCCAGCGCAGGCTGCGCCGCGCTGAAGGTGGAGTACGAGGTGCTGCCCACGGTGTTCGACCCCGAGGCGGCGATGCTGCCCGGCGCACCGATCCTGCACGACAAGGGGCTGAACGTGCCGACCAACATCTTCGCCGAGATCAAGGGCGAGGTGGGCAGCATCGCCGCCGGGTTCGCCGCCGCCGAGGTGATCCAGGAGGGGACCTATTCGACCTCGCGGGTGCAGCACGCGCATCTGGAGACCCATGGCTCGATTGCCTGGTTGGACCAGGACGGGCGGGTGCATGTGCGCACCAGTTCGCAGGGCCCGTTCGTGGTGCGGGCCAAGCTGAGCCACATCTTCTCGTTGCCGGTGCGCAACCTGCACGTGTTCACCGAGCGCGTCGGCGGCGGGTTCGGCGGCAAGCAGGAGATGGTGACCGAGGATCTGTGCGTGCTGGCGGCACTGCGCACCGGGCGGCGGGTGAAATGGGAATTCACCCGCGAGGAGCAGTTCACCGGGGCGACGACGCGCCACCAGATGACCACGCAGGTGAAGATCGGCGCCAAGCGTGACGGCACGCTGACGGCACTGCAGATCCGCGTGGTGTCCAACACCGGCGCCTATGGCGGGCATGGCAGCGAGACGCTGGGCGCGGCCCTGGGCCCGCCGATGACGTTGTATCGCTGCACCAACAAGCAGGCCGATGGCTATGCCGTCTATACCAACGTGGTGCCGGGCGGCGGCTTCCGCGGCTATGGCGCCTCGCAGACCACCTTCGCCATCGAATCGGCGATGGACGAGCTGGCCGGCAAGCTCGGCATGGACCCGTTCGCGTTGCGCCGGCGCAACGTGATCAGGCCCGGCGACTGGATGGAATCGGTGTTCCCCGACCCGGGGGAGATCGATTTCGGCAGCTATGGGCTGACCCAGTGCATGGACCTGGTGGAGGCGGCGATGGCGGCCGAGGGTGGCACCGCTTCCCCCGCGGGCAAGCACTGGGCCGAGGGCACCGGCATGGCGCTGGCGATGCTGGAATGCGGCCCGCCGACCGAGCACCGCTCGGGCGCCGAGCTGCGGCTGCTTGCGGATGGCAGCTATCACCTGGCCGTCGGCACCAGCGAGATGGGCAACGGCACGACCACGGCGCACAAGCAGATCGCCGCCTCGATCCTGAACACCCGTGCCGGGCAGGTGGCGATCATCAACGCCGATACCGACCTGACCCCGTATGACACCGGCACCTTCGCCAGCACCGGGACGGTGGTGGCGGGCAAGGCGGTGGGGCTGGCGGCGGAGACTTTGCGCGACGCCATCCTGGACTACGCCGCGCGGCACACCGGGGTGGAACGCGCGGCGTGCCGGCTGGAGGCCGACCATGTGCTGTGCGGCAACCGCCGCATCCGCCTGACCGACCTGCATGCGGCCGGCAGCCAGGAAGGGTTCCGCTTCATCGCCTTCCGCAAATCCTATCTGTCGCCGCGGACGGTGGCGTTCAACGTGCAGGGCATCAGGCTGGCGGTGCACAGGGTGACCGGGGAGGTGCGGTTGCTGCGCAGCGTGCATGCGGCCGATGTGGGGCGGCTGATCAACCCGATGCAGGTGCGCGGCCAGATCGAAGGGGCGATCGCCATGGCGGTCGGCTGGACGCTGACCGAGAAGATGCCGCATGACGCGACCGGGCATGTGATCAACCCCAGCCTGCGCAACTATCGCATTCCGGCCTTTGCCGACACGCCGCGCAGCGAGGTGCTGTTCGCCGACACCTATGACAAACTCGGCCCGCTGGGGGCCAAGTCGCAGGGCGAATGCTGCATCAACCCGGTGGCGCCGGCGATTGCCAACGCGATCGCCAACGCGACGGGGCAGCGTTTCGGCCATCTGCCGCTGACGCCGGACCGGATCTATGACCTGCTTGGTGTGGCGTGAGCGACCTGGCCAGCACCCCGGTCAGCATCATCGTCCAGACCAGGGCGCGCGACGGGCAGGCGGCGGAATTCGGGCAGTGGCAGGCGCGGGTGAGCGAGGCGGTGGCGGGGCAGAAGGGGTTCATCGAGCAATCGGTGATCCCGCCCAACCCGCCGACGCAACCGGACTGGGTGATCCTGCAGCGTTTCGCCAGCCAGGCGGACGCGACCGCCTGGCTGCAGGGCGAGCAGCGGCAGGCGCTGCTGAATGATGCGCAGGGCATCCTGGCCGGGGCGGATGACGTGCACCTGGTGCGCGATACCGGGCGCGGCGCCCTGCCCGCCCCGGTTTCCATGGTGATCTCGACCCGGGTGAAGCCGGGGTGCGAGGCGGAGTTCAAGGCATGGGAACGGCGCATCGCGGCGGCGCAGGCGCGGGCGCCGGGGTTCCAGGGCTACCGGTTCGAGCCGCCGGTGCCCGGGCTGCACGAGGACTGGCTGGCGATATTGCGCTTCGACAGCGATGCGTCGTTGCAGGGCTGGATGGAATCGCCGGTGCGGGCGGGGCTGGTGGCGGAAAGTGCCGCGTTCACCGAGGAGTTCCATACGCGGCTGGTGCGGACCGGGTTCGAGAGCTGGTTCGGTGCTGGCGACCCTGCCGCCGCCATGGCGCCTGCCTGGAAGCAGAACATGGTGGTGCTGAGCCTGCTGTACCCGGTGGTGTTCCTGTTCGGCTGGGCGGTGGCCACGCCGCTGCTGCAAGGCAGGCTCGGCTGGCCGTTCTGGTTCGCGCTGTTCATCGGCAACGTCTTCAGCGTGCTGGTGCTTTCCAAGCTGGTGCCACTGGTGTGCGGCGTGCTGGGCTGGTGGCTGACGCCGAAGGAGCCGAGCCCGCGCATCGACGCGATGGGTGCGGCGCTGGTGGTTGCGGCCTACGCGGTCAGCCTGCTGGTGTTCTGGCGGATGTAGGCAGGGGCGGCGAGGTCAGGCGATCAGGCCGCGCAGCGGTGCTACCGATGCCGTGTCGGGGAAGACCGTGGTGCCGAGCACGCCGGCGGACAGGCCGAGATGGTCGGCGAGGACGCCCTTGATGACGGCGCGCAGGTCGGTGGTCGGGCGCAGGTCGCGCGCCTCGTAGAGGTCGGTGGGCTTCAGGCCGGGCCAGTCGGCCAGGACGCGGCCGCCGTTGACCGCGCCGCCGGCGAGGAAGGCGGCGGTGGCGGTGCCGTGGTCGGTGCCGATGGTGCCGTTCACGCGGGCGGTACGGCCGAACTCGGTGGCGACCAGCAGGATTGTGTCGGACCAGGCGGGGCCGAGCACGGATTCGAAGGTGGCCAGCGCGCCGTCCAGCCCGGCGAGGAGCTGGGCCAGGCGGCCGGTGGCGCCGCCCTCGTTGGCGTGGGTGTCCCAGCCGTCGAAAGCCAGGGCGGCGACCTGCTTCCAGCGCTCGGCGCAGACGGCCTCATGCACGGCCAGGCGGGCGGCGGTTTCGTCCTCGTTCATGATCTTGCCCCTGTCACGTCGTCGGCATCGATCGGAGCCCACAGATCGGTCAGGCTTCGCGCGGAGGGATCGGCGTCCGGTCGCACAACCGGGTTACGGCGGCTGATCGCCCGGCCAAGACTGGGTATTTGATGATGCGATCACGAGCCACTTTGCAATGAAACAACCCCCAATCCCGCTTGGCTCCCGGCGACCCCAGCGCGAATGGTCCATCACGCGGAGAGAACAAACCTACCCCGGATGGAGAGCGAGATGACGACCACCACCCCGAAGTCCAACGATGCCGCCCTGGCCGCCTTCATGGCGGGCAAAGCCGAAATCGACGCCCT
>CAIVPW010000206.1 GCA_903907895.1 uncultured Alphaproteobacteria bacterium | reverse complement strand
GGACGCCATCGAGAAAGTGCTGCGCGCGCTGCGTCCCCACGCCCGCGGCAAGCTCGCCATCGTCTTCGGCTGCGGCGGCGATCGTGATCCTGGCAAACGTCCGGTCATGGGGCAGGTGGCAAGCTCGCTCGCCGACCGGGTCATTGTCACCGACGACAACCCGCGCACCGAGGACGCCGCCACGATCCGCGCCCAGGTGATGATGGGCTGCAAGGCGGCGACCGAGATTGGCGACCGGGCCACTGCAATTCGCGAGGCCATCGCCGGCTTGGGCGAGGGTGACGTGTTGGTGATCGCCGGCAAAGGTCACGAGAGCGGTCAGGTCGTCGGCAGCACCGTTCTTCCCTTCGACGATGCCGAGCAGGCGCGGCTCGCAGCGAACGACCTTGGCGGGATGTCCGCATGACGTTGTGGGCCCACGACGAGGCGGCCTCGGCCACCGGCGGCACGGCTACCGCGCCGTTCGTTGTCAGCGGCATCTCGATCGACAGCCGTTCCGTCTCGCATGGCGACCTGTTCGTTGCGCTGCAGGGCCCGCACTTCGATGGACATGAGTTCGTGCACGCCGCCACCGTCAGCGGCGCCGCGGCATCGATGGTGGCGCACCGCCCCGCCAATGTACCCGCGGGAACGCCGCTCCTCGTGGTGAAGGACACGATGGCGGGGCTTCAGGCCCTCGGCGCCGCTGCGCGCGAGCGCAGCCAGGCCCGTATCGTTGCCGTCACCGGCAGCGCCGGCAAGACCGGCACCAAGGAGGCGTTGAAGCTCGCCCTGTCCGAATCGGGCGAAGCGCACGGCAGTGCGGCCAGCTTCAACAATCACTGGGGCGTACCGCTCAGCCTGGCCCGCATGCCCGAGGCAACGGCCTACGGGGTGTTCGAGATCGGCATGAACCATGCCGGCGAGATCGGTCCGTTGTCGCGCCTTGTGCGCCCGCACGTCGCCATCATCACGACCGTCGAGGCGGCCCATCTCGAGTTCTTTCCTTCGGTCGAGGCGATTGCCGATGCCAAGGCGGAGATCTTCGAAGGTGTGGAGTCTGGCGGCCTTGCGATCCTCAATCGCGACAATCCCCACTTCGGTCGCCTCGCCGCGGCAGCGCGCGACAAAGGGGTCGCCATCCTCAGCTTCGGCGAGCACGAAAAGGCGGACGCGCGCGTGCGCAAGCAAGTGCTGCTGGAGGATTGCTCCACCGTGTCCGCCGAAATATGTGGCAGCGCCGTCACCTACAAGATCGGGGCACCCGGCCGTCATTGGGTGATGAACAGCCTCGCAGTGCTGAGCGCCGTCTATGCCCTCGGCGCCGACCTGAGCCTTGCGGCACTGGCTCTGGCGCGCGTCGATCCGGGTCCCGGCCGTGGCCGCCGCTTGCGCGTGCCCTTGGCGGGCGGTCCATTCGAGGTGATCGACGAAAGCTACAACGCCAACCCCGCTTCCATGCGCGCGGCGCTGGAGGTTCTCGGCCACTCGCAGGTGAAGGGCCGCGGTCGCCGCATCGCCGTGCTCGGCGAGATGCGCGAATTGGGTCGCAACTCGGCGCGCCTGCACGCAGACCTTGCCAAGGTTGCCGAGGAAACCGGCATCGACTTGGTCTACACGGTGGGCGAAGACATTGAAGAACTCGACATGGCGCTGCCCCCGGCACGTCGCGGTGGCCACGCAGCCCAGGCATCCGAAGCGGCGGTGCTGCTCACCGAGGCGGTGCGGCCCGGCGACGTCGTGTTGGTGAAGGGCTCCCATTCCACCGGGATGGCCGTCGTGACGCGTGCGCTCGCGGCGCTGGCCATCGGCAATCATCGGTCGGGGAGGAGCGGCATCTGATGCTGTACCACCTCCTGTTTCCGCTGGCCGAGCAGTTCCCGATCTTCAACGTGCTGCGCTACATCACGTTCCGCACCGGTGGCGCGGTGATGACTGCGCTGGTGCTCAGCTTCATCCTCGGGCCGCCGGTCATCCGCTGGTTGCGCAGCAAGCAGGGTAAGGGTCAGCCGATCCGTCCCGACGGTCCGGCGAGCCACATCCTCAGCAAAGCAGGCACGCCGACCATGGGTGGCGTGCTGATCCTGCTGGCGCTCGGCATCGCCACGCTGCTGTGGGCCGATCTGCGCAACGCCTACGTTTGGGCCGTTCTGCTGGTCACGCTCGGGTTTGGCGCCATCGGCTTCGCCGACGACTTCATGAAGGTCACGCGCTCCAGCCACCGCGGCGTGCTGGCGAAACTGAAGTTCACCATCGAACTGCTGATCGCGCTCGCCGCTGCCGCGTGGATCGTCTACATCGCGCCCGAGGGCCTCGACCACGGCCTGGCTGTCCCGTTCTTCAAGAACGTACTGGTGCCGCTTGGCATCTTCTTTGTGCCGATCGCGGCGCTGATCATTGTCGGCGCGTCGAACGCGGTGAATCTCACCGATGGCCTCGACGGACTCGCCATCGTGCCGGTCATGATCGCGGCGGCGAGCTTCGCCATGATCGCCTATCTCGCCGGCAACGCGGTGTTCGCCAACTACCTGCAGATCAACCTGGTGCCCGGCGCCGGCGAGCTTGCGGTGTTCTGCGGTGCGCTGGTGGGTGCGGGCCTCGGCTTCCTGTGGTTCAACGCGCCGCCGGCCATGCTGTTCATGGGCGACACGGGCTCGCTTTCCATGGGCGGCGCCCTTGGCGCCATCAGCGTCATCACCAAGCACGAACTGGTGCTCGCCATCATCGGCGGCCTGTTCGTGCTCGAGACCGTCTCGGTCATTGTGCAGGTCGTGTCGTTCAAGCTGACCGGCAACCGTGTGTTCCGCATGGCGCCGCTGCACCATCACTACGAGCATAAAGGATGGTCGGAGCCGACCATCGTCATCCGCTTCTGGATCATCGCCGTCATCCTGGCGCTGGTCGGACTCTCCACCTTGAAGCTGCGGTGACGCGATGATTCCGGTCGCCGCCTTCAATCAACGCACGGTCGCCGTTCTTGGCCTCGCCAGGAGCGGCCTATCCACGGCGCGCGCCTTGCGCGCCGGCGGCGCCGACGTGGTTGCCTGGGACGACGCCGCAGCGAGGCGAGAGGCCGCGCGGGCGGCAGGAATCACGCTTGCCGACCCGGCCGGCCTGGATTGGCGCGAGATCGCGGCGCTAGTGCCGAGCCCCGGCGTGCCGCTGCATGCGCCCACGCCGCACGCCGCGGTGCTTGCGGCGCGGGCGGCCGGGTGCGAGGTGATCGGCGACATGGAACTGTTCGCGCGAGCTAAGCTGCCGGCGCGGATCGCCGCGGTTACCGGCACGAACGGCAAGTCCACCACCACGGCGCTGCTCGCATACGTTCTGCGTGCCTGCGGCCGCGCCGCCGTCGAGGGCGGCAACATCGGTACGGCGGTGCTCGATCTTCCCGTGCTCGGCGACGGCGGGGTCTACGTACTCGAGCTTTCCTCGTACCAGCTGGATCTTACCAAATCGTTTACGGCCGACATCGCGGTGATGCTCAACCTGTCGGCCGACCACATCGACCGCCACGGCAGCATGGCGGCCTATGTCGCCGCCAAGGAGCGCCTGTTCCTGCAGCAGCGCCCGGAGCAGATCGCGGCGATCGGCGTGGACGATGCGGACTCGCGCGCGATGTTCGAGCGCGTGCGGACCGCACGACCGAAGTCGACGGTGCCGTTCTCAGCAAACAGCCCCGTCCCCGGTGGCGTGTTCGTGCAAGACGGCGTCTTGCACGACGCGAGGCTCGGCCCGGCCCGGCCGGTGATCGACCTGAGGCGCGGCCGCCTGATCGGCGGGCACAACTGGCAAAACGCCGCGGCGGCCTACGCCGCGGCAACGGCGCTTGACTGCCCGCCCGAGGCGGCGGCGCGCGCGCTCCTGACGTTCCCCGGCCTAGCGCACCGTATCGAGGATGTCGGTGTCGTCCAGGGTGTACGCTTCATCAACGACTCCAAGGCGACCAACGCTGACGCCGCCGCACGTGCGCTGGCCTGCTTCGACAACGTCTACTGGATCGCCGGCGGCCGTCCAAAAGAAGGCGGCATCGGCTCGCTCGCCTCATACTTCCCGCGCATCCGTCATGCATTCCTGATCGGCGAGGCGGCGGCGGATTTCGCAGCGACCCTTGCGGATACCGTCCCGCATACCCGCTCACAGACACTGGCCCGCGCCACCGAGGCGGCCCTGACCGCGGCCCGCAAGGACGGCATTCAGAATGCGGTGGTCTTGCTGTCGCCGGCCTGCGCCTCGTTCGACCAGTTCAAGAATTTTGAGGAGCGCGGCGACGTGTTCCGCGACCTCGTCGGCTCGCTCGGCGGCGGAAAGCAGAAGGTGGCGCGATGATCGGCCCCTCCCGCACCGACAACACGATCATCGGCCGCTGGTGGTGGACCGTGGACCGCCTGACGCTGTCCGCCGTCGGCATCCTCATGTCGGTCGGCATGATTCTGGTCGTTGCCGCGAGCCCCGCGGTGGCGGAGCGCATCGGAACGGATTCGTTCCATTTCGTCATTCGCCAGGCGGTGTTCATGCTTCCCGCCATCGGCGTGATGCTGGCGGCATCATTGCTGAGTCCCATCGGCGTCCGCCGCCTCGGCATCGCTCTCTTTGGCGTCTCGCTGGTATTCCTGGCGGCGACGCTCCAGTTTGCGCCGCTCATCAATGGCGCACACCGCTGGCTCGAACTCGGTGGCGTCACGTTCCAGCCCTCCGAACTCGCCAAGCCAAGCTTCGCCATTGCCACCGCCTGGTTGCTGTCGATGCAGCAGCGCCTGGCCGATTGGCGCATCGGCATCGTGTCGCTGGCTTTGCTCGGCCTTGTCCTGGGGTTGCTCGCGATGCAGCCCGACTTCGGCATGGCTGCCGTCGTTGCGGCGGTGTGGTGCGCGCAGGTGTTCCTGGCAGGCCTTCCTCTGCTGTGGACCGTCGGTGTGGTATCGGCTGGTCTCGGTGGACTGTGGCTCGCGTATCTATTCGTTCCGCACGTCACCGAGCGCATCGACGGATTCCTCTATCCGCATGCGGGCGACAACTTCCAGGTCAAGACGGCGCTCAACGCTTTTGCCGCCGGCGGCCCTTTCGGTCGCGGTCCGGGTGAGGGCGTCGTGAAGAACGTGCTGCCCGATGCGCACACCGACTTCATCTTCGCCGTAGTGGGGGAGGAGTACGGCATGATCGCCTGCATCCTGATCGCCGCGACGTTTGCCTTCATCGTGCTGCGCGGCCTGCTGCGTTTGCTGCGCGAGCCGGACTACTTCGCGCTGCTTGCCGGCGCCGGTCTGCTTGTGCAGTTCGGCTTGCAAGCAGCCATCAACATGGGCGTCAACCTGCGCCTGCTGCCGGCCAAGGGCATGACCCTGCCGTTCCTGTCCTACGGTGGTTCGTCGCTGCTCGCGCTCGCGCTCGGCATGGGCCTGATGCTCGCACTGACGCGCCGGCGCTTCACCGATCTCGAAGCGCGCTGGCTGCTTGGAAAGGCGGAGGCATGAAGCGCCGTCCGATCGTTCTCGCTACCGGCGGCACCGGTGGCCATGTGTTCCCGGCCGAGGCGCTCGCCTCCGAGCTCTTGGGCCGCGGCCGCTCGCTGGTGCTTGTCACCGACGTGCGCGGTGCTCACTTCGGCGGGGCGCTCGGCACGTTGCCCGTTTACACCGTGAGCGCCGGTACGCCGACGCGCGGAAGCATCTTCACGCGCGTGCGCGGCCTCTTGCGCACGGCCGATGGCGTTCTGCAGGCACGCCGCATGCTTGGCTGGTTGGAGCCGGAAGCAGTGGTCGGCTTCGGCGGGTACGCCTCGCTGCCAACCGTACTTGCCGCCACCTGGCGCCGCATCCCAACCATTGTCCACGAGCAGAACGCGATCCTCGGCCGCGCCAACCGGACCTTGGCACCGCGCGTGACGTCCATCGCGCTGAGCTTTCCGGCCACTGCCCACCTGCGCCCGACCGACCAGACCAAAGCCGAGATCGTCGGCAACCCCGTGCGGGTCGAGATTCGCGCCGTGCGGGCCTCCGACTACGTGGCGCCGGCGCTCGACGCTCCGTTCAACATCCTGGTGACCGGCGGCAGTCAGGGCGCCGCCATCTTCTCGACGCTGATCCCCGATGCGCTCGCCGGCCTGCCCGAGCAGCTGCGGACGCGCCTGCGCGTCGTGCAGCAATGCCGCCCCGAGACCCTCGGCGTGGCGCAAGCGCGCTACAAGGCCGCCGGCATCAATGCCGAACTCGCCGCCTTCTTCACCGACATGCCGAGGCGCCTGACGGCGGCACACCTCGTGCTCTGCCGCGCCGGCGCCTCGACGGTCGGCGAAATCGCCATCGCGGGCCGTCCGGCGCTGTTCATCCCGTTCCCGTACGCATCCGACGATCACCAGTCTGCGAATGCTGCGGCGTTTGCGGCCGGCGGCGCCGCCTGGCACAAGCGCCAGAGTGAACTCACTCCGGAACTGCTGCGCACGGCGATCGCCGAATTGATGACGTCGCCGCAGGAGCTCACGGCCCGCGCCGCCACAGCGCGCTCGCTCGGCCGCCCGGACGCGGCCCGCGCCCTGGCGACGCTGGTGGAGACGGTCGCGGCGCAGCATGCGCCGATCCAACTGGTGCATTCCGACCGCAAGTTCGGCAACGGCGGAGCGGCAGAATGAGGCAGCTTCCCATCGACATTGGCGCGATCCACTTCGTGGGCATCGGCGGCATCGGCATGAGCGGCATCGCCGAGGTCATGCACAACCTCGGCTACGTCGTGCGTGGCTCCGATCAGGTCGACAACGCCAACGTCAAGCGTCTGCGCGAGCACGGCATCGCAGTATCGATCGGCCACAACGCCCAGAACCTCGGCGATGCGGCTGTCGTGGTGATTTCGTCGGCCGTGAAGTCCGACAATCCCGAGGTCGTGGCTGCGCGCGAACGCTTCGTGCCGGTCGTGCGCCGCGCCGAGATGCTGGCCGAGCTGATGCGCCTGAAGTGGTGCATCGCTGTCGGCGGCACCCATGGCAAGACGACCACCACCTCGATGATGGCGGCCCTCCTGGATGCCGCGCAGTACGATCCGACCGTCATCAACGGCGGCATCCTCAACGCCTGGGGCACGAATGCGCGCCTCGGCGCGGGCGAGTGGATGGTGGTCGAGGCCGATGAGAGCGACGGCACCTTTGTGCGCCTGCCGGCAACGATTGCCGTCGTCACCAACATCGACCCCGAGCACCTCGATTTCTACGGCAACTTCGACGCGGCCCGCCGCGCGTTCCAGCAGTTCGTCGAGAACATCCCGTTCTACGGCACGGCGGTGCTGTGCATCGATCATCCTGAGGTGCAGGCTCTGGTCGGGCGCATCTCCGATCGCCGCATCGTCACCTACGGCCTCAGCGCCCAGGCCGACGTGCGCGCCATCAACGTGAAGCTGTCTCCGTCCGGTTCCGAGTACGACGTCGTGCTCAGCGACCGCATCACCGGCGCCACCGAAACCGTCGAAAAGCTGAAGCTGCCGATGCTCGGCCAGCACAACGTGCAGAACTCCCTGGCATCCGTCGCCGTGGCGCGCGAGCTCGGCATCGACCACAAGGTACTGCGCCGCGCGCTGAGCGAGTTCAAGGGCGTGCGCCGCCGCTTCACGCGTGTCGGCGAGGGCGCCGGCATCACCGTGATAGACGACTACGGCCACCACCCGGTCGAGATTTCCGCCGTTCTGGCCGCTGCGCGCTCGGCCTATTCAGGCCGCGTCATCGCTGTGGTGCAGCCGCACCGCTTCACGCGCCTGCGCGACCTGTTCGAAGATTTCTGCAGCTGCTTCAACGACGCCGACACGGTGATCGTCGCCGACGTCTATGCTGCTGGCGAGCAGCCCATTGCCGGTATCCACCGCGACGCCCTGGTCAGCGCCCTGCGCGGGCGCGGCCATCGCCACGTCGTGCCGCTCGAATCGCCCGATCACCTGCCGGCGCTCATCGCCGAGATCGGCCGTCCAGGCGACCTCGTCGTCTGCCTCGGCGCCGGCAGCATTACAAACTGGGCGCAAATCCTGCCGTTGCAGCTCGCCGAGGCGGGCGCCGGCAAGCGCGAGGTGCGAGCATGATGGCCGTCCCGCTGCGCAACCTTGCACTGCCGTTGGTCGAGCGCTTGCCGCAGGTGCGTGGCAAGTACCGTCCCTGCGTGGCCATTGCCGATCTTGTGTGGTTCCGCGTCGGCGGCCCTGCCGAGGTGATGTTCCGTCCGGCCGACCGCGACGACCTGTCCGATTTCATGCGCAGCCGCCCGCGCGACGTGCCGGTAATGGCGATCGGTGTCGGCTCGAACCTGCTCGTGCGCGACGGCGGTGTCGACGGCGTCGTCATCCGCTGCGGTCGTGGCCTCTCCGAGATCAGCGTCGAGGGTGACCTGATCACCGCGGGCGCGGGTGCGCTGGATGGCAATGTTGCGCTCACCGCCCAGCAGCATGGTTTGGGTGGCGTGGAATTCCTGAGCGGCATTCCCGGCACCATTGGTGGCGGCCTGCGCATGAACGCCGGAGCCTACGGCCGCGAGATGGTCGATGTGCTGGTCGAGGCCGAAGCGGTGGACGGCGAGGGCAAGTTGCATACGGTCGGGCCCAAAGACCTCGGCTTCCGCTATCGCCACTGCAGCGCACCAGAAGACTGGATCTTCACCAAGGCGGTCCTGCGCGCCGAGCGCGCCGATCCTGCGGTCATCGCGGCGCGCACCCAGGAAATTCGCGACAAGCGTGAGGCGACCCAGCCCGTGCGTGCGCGCACCGGCGGCAGCACCTTCAAGAATCCGGCGGGCCATTCCGCCTGGCAACTCGTCGACCAGGCCGGCTGCCGTGGCCTCGCGCGCGGTGGCGCGCGCGTGTCCGAGCGCCACACGAACTTCCTCATCAACGAGGGCGGCGCCACCGCGGCTGACATCGAAGATCTCGGCGACGACGTCATTGCGCGCGTGCGCGCACTCACCGGCATAACCATGGAGTGGGAAATCAAGCGTATCGGCGCACTGCCCGGCCGCGGGCCCGCAGGTTGCACGGAGGCACAGGCCTAGCCCATGCCTACCCGGGGGAAACGCATCGCTGTGCTGATGGGCGGCTTCTCGGCCGAACGCGAGGTCTCGCTCGTGTCCGGCAATGCAGTGGTCAAGGCCTTGCGCGGGCGCGGCCACGACGTGGTGCCGATTGACGTCGGTCCCAACGTCGCGTTCTCGCTGTCCGAGGCACAGCCGGAAGTCGCGTTCAACGCGCTGCACGGTCGCTTCGGCGAGGACGGCTGCATCCAGGGCATGCTCGAGATGATGGGCTTGCCCTACACGCACTCCGGCGTCCTGTCGTCGGCGTTGGCGATGGACAAGCCGTCGGCGTTGTCGCTGTTCCGCGACGGCGGGATCCGCGTACCGCAGGGTCGCATCGCCGATCGCGAAGAGGTGCTGGCCGGAGCGGTCATGGAGCCGCCCTACGTGGTGAAGCCGATCAACGAGGGCTCAAGCGTCGGCGTCGTCATCGTGCGCGACAAGGAAGACAATCCCTTTGCGGCCGGCGAGTGGAACTACGGCGACTCCAAGGTGCTCGTCGAGCAGTACATTCCTGGCCGCGAACTCGCTGCCGCCGTGATGAACGGCAAGGCGCTGGGCGTCGTGGAGATCAAGGTCACCGGCAACGGCTTTTACGACTACGACGCCAAGTACCGGCCCGGCGGCTCGGTGCACGAGATGCCGGCGCGGATTTCTCCCGTCGCCTACGGCGCCTGCTTGCGCATCGCCGAGACTGCGCACCGTGTACTCGGCTGCCGCGGCGTGACGCGGGTCGACCTGCGTTACGACGAGGCCGCCGGCGAAGTGGACGGGCTGCATGTCCTCGAGATCAACACCCAGCCCGGCATGACTCCGACATCGCTGGTTCCTGAGATTGCCGCGCACAACGGCATCGACTTTGCCGACCTCGTCGAATGGATGGTGGAGGACGCCGGATGCCGCCGGTAGCCCGCCGAGGCAAGGCCGGAACCGATCTGACGCGCGCGGAGCGCCCGCGCGCGAAGAAGCGCTGGGTCGCACCCAAGTGGACGCGCGCGGTGCTGAAACACAAGCTCACCCTGTCGATCGGCGCGGCGACGCTTGTGCTCGGCGGCACTATCGCGTGGGCCTGGCAGATCGGCTTTGCCGGCGCGGTGCAGACCGCATCCGCCGACCTCGCGGCGCGAGCTGTGGTGGGTACGCAGGTCGCGGCCGGTCTTGTCGTGCGCGACGTCACGGTCGAGGGTCGCGAAGAAACGCCCGCATCCGATTTGCTCGCCGCCCTTGGCGTGCAGCGCGGCGACCTGCTGCTGGATTTTGACGCCGAGGCGGCGCGTGCGCGCATCGAAGAGATCGGCTGGGTCCGCGAAGCGATGGTTTCGCGCCTGCTGCCGGACCGCATCCACGTCGAAGTCACCGAGCGCGTGCCGTTCGCCCTATGGCAGAACGACCGCAAGCTCACCGTCATCGACCGTGAAGGCGACATCATCACCGACAAGGCGCTCGGTCGCTTCTCGTCGCTGCCCATGATCGTTGGGCGCGATGCGGCGCCCCTGGCCGGCGTCCTTATGGACACGCTTGCCGAACAACCCGCGCTCAGGCAGCGCGTGCGTGCAGCCGTCCGCATCGGCGGCCGCCGCTGGGACATCCATTTCGACAACGGCGTAATCGCCAAGCTGCCGGAAGAGAACGTCGCGGCCGCCTGGGCGCGCCTCGCCGACCTCGACACGCAGTACCGCGTGCTCGACCGCACGTTGTTGTCCGTCGATTTGCGTCTGGCCGATCGTCTCGTGCTCGGCCTTGAGCCGCCGCCGCCGCCTTTGCCCAAGGCACCGGCCCGCGGAAACACCAAGGGGAGGGGCGCCTGATGTTGATGTTTACGCGCAATGCGCGCTCGCGTTCGGGGCCTTCGTCCAACGGCACCGTCGCCGCGCTCGACGTCGGCACGAACAAGGTCTGCTGCCTGATCGCCAAGGTGGGCGCGGGCGGCAGCGTCACGGTGCGTGGCATCGGTCACCAGTTGTCGCGCGGCATCAAGGCCGGCTCGGTCATCGACATGGACGCGACCGAGGACTCGATTCGCGCCGCCGTGCACGCTGCCGAGAAGATGGCGGGCGAAGTGATCGACACGGCATTCGTCAATCTCTCCGCCGGCCATCAGAAGTCGCAGACGATCGGCGTCGAAGTCGCCGTCACCGGCACCAAGGTGACCGACAGTGACGTGCGCCGTGCGGTCGAACAGGCAATGATCCGCGCCGACGCCGCCGCGCGCGAAGTCATCCACGCCATTCCGCTGCAGTATTCGATCGATGGCGCCACCGGTATCCGCGAGCCGCGCGGCATGTTCGGCGCGCGCCTCGGCGTGCACCTTCATGTCGTGACGGCCGACGCGAGCCAAGCGCGCAATCTTGCCATCTGCGTCGGCCGCGGACATCTGGAAGTGCAGGGCCCGGTTGCGTCCGGCTATGCATCGGGCCTCGCCACGCTGGTGGACGACGAACGCGATCTCGGCGCCACCGTCGTTGACATGGGCGGCGGCCTCACCACCATCGCCGTCTTCTTCGAAGGCGGCCCGGTGCTGGTCGACTCCGTCGCGCTCGGCGGCCAGCACGTCACCAACGACATCGCCCGCGGCCTTGGCACCGGTACGCAGCCGGCCGAGCGTCTGAAGACCCTGTATGGCAGCGCCATCGAGAATCCGGGCGACGACCGGGACTTTCTGGAAGTGCCGCTGATGGGCGACGCCGGTCGCGTCAGCAACAACCCCGTTCCGCGCGCCGAGTTGGTGCGCATCATTCGTCCGCGCATCGAAGAACTGTTCGAACACGTGCGCGACAAGCTCATTGCATCCGGGTGCGGCGACATCGCCGGACGCCGTGTTGTCCTTACTGGCGGGGCAAGCCAGCTGGACGGCGTGGCCGAGGTGGCGTCACGAGTACTCGATAAGCAGGTTCGGCCCGGCCGGCCCCTCGGGGTGGAGGGACTGGCCGAGTCCACTGCGGGACCCGCGTTCGCAACGGCAGCGGGCATGCTGCTCTATGCCGCGAGCGGACTGGCGGATTCCGACGTTGGCTCCTTGGGAGCAACAGACAAGGGAGGCAGTGCATTCGCCCGCGTCGGGCGATGGCTGCGCGCAAACTTGTAGTGCCAACGCTGTCGGATTGGGCGTCCGGCAGCCGTTTCTGAAGTTTCGGGAGGTTGAACAAAGTGCCGGCAAGAGCACGCAACCCGTTTTGAGTATGAGGAGAGGCCCCCTATGACGATCAATCTCGGTACCCCAAAGCCGCAGGAGCTGAAGCCCAGAATCACCGTCGTCGGAGTCGGTGGTGCAGGCGGCAATGCAGTCAACAACATGATCAGCGCCAATCTCGAAGGCGTTGAGTTCGTCGCGTGCAACACCGATGCGCAGGCGCTGTCCTATTCGACCGCGCCGCGCAAAGTGCAGCTCGGCATCAACCTGACGCAAGGCTTGGGCTCGGGCTCGAAGCCCGAAGTCGGCCGGGCCGCAGCGATGGAAGCCAAGGACGAGATCCTGGAGCACCTCGCCGGCAGCCACATGGCATTCGTCACCGCCGGCATGGGCGGCGGCACCGGCACCGGTGCGGCCCCCGTCATCGCGCAGCTCGCGCGCGATGCCGGCATCCTGACCGTCGGCGTCATCACCAAGCCCTTCGAGTTCGAGGGCGCCCACCGCATGCGTCTGGCGGAAGCCGGCATCGCGGAGTTGCAGAACTACGTCGACACGCTGCTCATCATCCCGAACCAGAACCTGTTCCGGGTGGCCAACGAGCGCACGACGTTTGCCGATGCGTTCAAGATGGCCGATGACGTGCTGCACGCCGGCGTGCGTGGCGTCACCGACCTGATGGTCATGCCCGGCCTCATCAACCTCGACTTTGCCGACGTTAAGACGGTGATGGAAGAGATGGGCAAGGCCATGATGGGCACCGGCCAAGCCGAAGGCGAACGCCGGGCCATCCAGGCCGCCGAGGCTGCGATCTCCAATCCGCTCCTCGAAGACACCTCCATGCGCGGCGCGCGTGGCGTGCTGATCAACATCACCGGCGGCCCGGACATGACATTGTTCGAGGTCGACGAGGCCGTGAAGCGCATCAAGGACGAAGTCGCTGACGACGCCAACATCATCTTCGGCTCCACGTTCGACGACCGCATGGAGGGCCGCATGCGCATCTCCATCGTCGCCACGGGCATCGACGTCGCCGTCGATGCGCGTGAGCGCAAACCGCAGCTGCAGGTCGTCTCCGCCGTCGGCGGCGGTGGCCGTGGCGGCATGATGTCGTCGTTCGGCCGCGAGACCGAGATGGTGCGCGAGGAGCCGCGCCTGACGCCGGTGCGCGCGATCGAGCAGATCGAGCGCTCGGCACCGCGCGCCTTCGATCCGGCGCCCATTACCGCGACGCGTTCTTCGGCCGAGCCCCTGGCGCAGCGCGCCATGGAGCCGATCGCGCAGCGCACCATGGAGCCGGTCGCGCAGCGCGCGATGGAACCGATGGCCCAACGCATCGTGACCGAGACCCAGGCCCTGCGTGCCGAACCGGTCACAGCCCGCGAGCCGGATGTGCGTCAGCCCGACATGCGGGCGCCGCTGCAGCCGACCCGCGCTGCCACGGCCGCGCCGCAAACCATGCTGCGTACCGTCACCGCGACCAAGCCGGTCGATGCCGAGCATTTCATCGCTCCGGCGCCGATCGAGCCCAAGTCGTCTTCCAGCGCCCCCATGCGCCGGCCGGACCCCTTCGCCGAAGCAGCCGTCGCCAACGGCCGCCGTCCGGAGGGCCGCTCGCTCCTGGAGCGCATGACGGGTCTTGCCCGCAAGAAGGAAGC
>CAIVPW010000205.1 GCA_903907895.1 uncultured Alphaproteobacteria bacterium | reverse complement strand
TGGTGGTCTTGCCCGTGCCGTTGACGCCGACCATCAGCACGACGAAGGGCTTGTGACCGGACGTGGACAGCGGCTTCTCGACCGGCTGCAGCACCTTGGCGATCTCGTCCGCCATGGCCGCACGCGCTTCCGTGCCCTGCAACGCCGCGGCAAAGGTGCGCTGGTTGGCGAGGCGGGTTGCCACGCGGGCGGAAACGGTGACACCGAGATCGGCGGCGAGCAGGCGTTCTTCCAGCTCGTCGAGCGTGGTGGCGTCGACCTTGGCGCCGCCGAAGACATCCGCGAGGCCCTGCCCCAGCGCATTGCTGGTGCGGCTGAGGCCGGCCTTGAGGCGGCCGAGCCAGCCGCCACCGTTCGGAGGATTGGCGTCCGTCATGCGAGCGGACGTGCCGTCAGCTTTCCCCCGGTGGCGGCAAGCACGTGGGCGGGCACGATGGTGCCGGGCGCGAACGTGCCGGTGAGTTCGACGCTGGCGTAGTCCTCGGCATGGCCGCGCGTGACGCCGGCGTCGCTGCGCTCGGCCAGGACATGCGCCTCACCGCCGATGCGGTTCTGCAGATGCGCATCCAGCATGACGGCGCCGGCGCGGCGCAGGCGTTCGGCGCGCTCCTTGCGCAGGGCAGACGGCACCTGCGGCATGCGTGCAGCGGGCGTGCCGTGTCGCGCGGAGTACGGGAAGACGTGCAGGAACGCGAGGCCGCATTCCTCGACGAGGGCCAGCGTGTTCTCGAATGCCGCATCGTCTTCGGTCGGAAAGCCAGCGATGAAGTCGGCGCCCAGCGCGATGTTCGGGCGCAGCGCGCGGGCGCGGGCGCATGCCGCGATGGCGTCGGCGCGGGAGTGGCGGCGCTTCATGCGCTTCAAAATCAGATCGTCGCCGGCCTGCAGCGAGAGATGCAGGTGCGGCATGAGGCGCGGCTCGCCGGCGATCAACGTCCACAGGTCGTCGTCCATCTCGGCGACGTCGAGCGACGTGAGGCGCAGACGCTTAAGCTCGGGCACGGCCGCGAGCAGACGGCGTGCGAGGGCGCCGAGCTTGGGCTGGCCGGGCAGATCGGCACCGTAGGAGGTGACGTCGACGCCGGTGAGGACGACTTCGGCATAGCCGCTGGCGACCAGCGTGCGCACCTGGTCCACGACGGCGCCCATCGGCACGCTGCGCGAGTTGCCGCGGCCGTAGGGGATGATGCAGAAGGTGCAGCGGTGATCGCAGCCGTTCTGCACCTGCACGAACGCCCGGGCGCGGCCCTCGATACCGTCGATGAGGTGGGCTGCGGTTTCGCGCACGTCCATGATGCCGGCAACGCGGACACGCTCGCCGTCGGGCAGCAGGCGCGCGGCATCCATCTTCTCGCTGTTGCCGAGAACGAGATCGACTTCCGCCATGCCCGCAAATTGATCCGGATGGATCTGGGCGGCGCAGCCGGTGACGATGATCTTGGTGGTGGGCCGTTCGCGGCGCAGGCGGCGGATTGCTTGGCGCGCCTGGCGCTCTGCCTCGCCCGTGACGGCGCAGGTATTGACGATGACCGCGTCAGCCAAGCCGGCCGTAACAGCGTTGCGGCGCAGGACTTCGGATTCGAGCGCGTTCAGCCGGCACCCAAAGGTGACGACCTCCGCGGTCATGCGCCGGCGGCCTGCGGGCCTTCGCCGATCGTGCGCATGCGTTCGATCTGCGCCATGAGCAGGCGGCGGATGTCGAAGCTGCCCTTGAACACGGTTGCGACCGGGCCGGTGAGCAGCACGTGGTTGTCGGATTCGCGCCACAGCACGCCCAGCGGCCCGCCCGGCAGCACGACGATGCCCGAGCGGCCGATCATGCCGCGGCGGTGTGCGGCCACCAGTGCGGCGCACGCGGCGCTGCCGCAAGCCTGCGTGACGCCGGTGCCACGTTCCCACACCTTGGCAAGGATGGTGTCTTCGCCCACGACCTGAATCACCGAGACATTGGTGCGTTCGGGGAACAGCGGCGAGTTCTCCACGATGGGGCCGATCTGCGCCATGTTCACGACTTCGGGCTGGCCGACGATGAACACGCAGTGCGGGTTGCCGACGTTGACGCCCACCGGGTCGCCCATCAGCACCTTGCCGGCATCACCGGGCTGCGCGACCTGGAAGCCGAGGTGCAGCGTGTCGCGCTCCTCCGACAGCGGAATCTCGCGCCAGTCGGTACGCACCGGGCCCATATCGACCGTGACCATGCCATCGCCGCCATCGAAGGCGTCCAGCACGCCGGCCTTGGTCTCAAGCTTGATGTGATCGCGCCCCTTCTCCTTCATCACGAGGGAAGAGATACAGCGCGAGGCATTGCCGCAGGCCGAAACCTCCGTGCCATCGGCATTGAAGATCTGCATGAAGACGTCGGCATTCGCCGTGTTCTTCAGCAGGACGACCTGGTCGGCGCCGATGCCGAGGTGCCGGTCGGCAATCGCCTTGGCCTCGAACGGATCGAGATCGAGGTCGGTCTGGCGGCCATCGAGCACGACGAAGTCGTTGCCGAGGCCATGCATCTTCAGGAAGGGAGTTTCAGCCATGGTGGGCGGTTATATGGGGCCGACCCACAGGGCGTAAAGCAGAAGGGTCGCCCGCAGCCGCCGCAAATACGGGCGAAGTACGGTGTGTCCCACCGCACGGCGCAGCGGTCGTAGCTCCCCGCAGTCCAAGAGGGGCTTTGGCAGTACTCGCTTGGACGCTGATTTCGCTTGCCACGGCTGCCTCCCTTCACAAAGTACTCAGCGGGAGATATATACAAATAGTATTGTGATGTCAACACTAAATGTATTTGGCTGGAGGCGATTCACCCCTCTCAGAAGGCAATTTGGTCGGTCGCGGAAACTGCCCGTACTGGACAGGCCCCACCCCCTTCACTATGGTCCGCCCCAATTCCGGTTCTTTTTGAACCTGCGAAGCGCCCTTGGGGTCAGCCCGGGCGTCCCTCGGTCCGCGTCTACGCGCACCGAGGTCTTTTTGCTTTGGGCGGTTGGAACTGAATGTTTGAAAGCCTAAGCAACCGGTTGGGAGAGGTCTTCGACCGTCTACGAGGGCGCGGTGCGCTTTCGGAAGGCGACGTCGACGAGGCGCTGCGCGAAGTGCGCGTGGCTCTGCTCGAGGCCGACGTCTCGCTGCCGGTGGTGAAGGATTTCGTCGCCGGCGTGCGCACCAAGGCCATCGGCCAGGACGTGATCAAGAGCATCACGCCGGGCCAGATGGTGGTGAAGATCGTCCACGATCACCTGGTCGAGATGCTGGGCGCGACGGCCGAGGGCTTGAACCTGGCCGCGCAGCCGCCGGTACCGGTGCTGATGGTCGGCCTGCAGGGCTCGGGCAAGACGACGACGACGGCCAAGCTCGCGGCGCGCCTGGAGAAGCAGGACAAGAAGAAGGTCCTGATGGCGTCGTTGGACGTCTACCGCCCGGCCGCACAGGAACAGCTGAGGATCTTGGGCGAGCAGGTGGGCGTTGCCGTGCTGCCGGTCGTGCCCGGCCAGCCGCCGCGCGATATCGCGCGCCGCGCCATGGATGCGGCGCGTCTGCGCGGCATGGATGTCGTGCTGCTGGACACCGCCGGACGCCTGACCATCGACGAAGCCATGATGGCGGAAGCCGCGGCGGTGAAAGAAGCCGTGCGGCCGACCGAAGTGCTGCTGGTCGCCGACTCGCTCACCGGCCAGGACGCGGTCAACACCGCCAAGGCATTCACGCAGCGGCTGGGCATCACCGGCATCATTCTGACGCGCGTGGATGGTGATGCGCGCGGCGGCGCCGCGTTGTCGATGCGCGCTGCCACCGGTGCGCCGATCAAGTTCATCGGCACCGGCGAAAAGGTGGACGCGCTCGAGGCGTTCCATCCCGACCGCATCGCGGGCCGCATCCTTGGCATGGGCGACGTCGTCTCGCTGGTCGAGAAGGCGAAGGAAGTCGTCGACGTCGAAGAAGCGCGGAAGCTGGAGGAGAAGGTCCTCTCCGGCCAATTCGACATGAACGACCTGCTTAGCCAATTGCGCCAGATGCGCAAGATGGGCGGCATGGAAGGCATGATGGCGATGCTGCCGGGTGTCGCCAAAATGAAGGCGCAGATGGCGGCGAACCGCATCGACGACAAGCTGATCGCGCGCCAGGAAGCCGTCATCCTTTCGATGACGCAAGAAGAGCGCCGCAAGGTGAAGATTCTCGACGCGTCGCGCCGGCGCCGCATCGCGCAGGGCGCGGGCGTCACGGTCGCCGACGTGAACAAGCTTTTGAAGCAGCACCGCACCATGGCCGACATGTTCAAGCAGGTCGGCAAGCTCGGGAAAAAGGGCATGGCGCGCGCGCTGGCAGGAATGATGCCGCCCGGCGGAATGGGCGGACCGGGCGGCGGATTGCCGCCGGGGTTCAAGCAGTAAACCAATACCAACAACGCAGTTTCGACAGGAGAGCACGAGAACAATGGCACTGAAGATCCGCATGGCGCGCGCAGGCGCCAAGAAGCAGCCGCACTTCCGCATCGTCGTCACCGACTCGCGCAACCCGCGCGACGGCAAGTTCCTCGAGAAGCTCGGCACGTACGATCCGCGCCTGAAGTCCGACGATCCGAAGCGCGTAACGTTGAACGAAGAGCGCATCAAGCATTGGCTCGGCCATGGCGCCGTGCCGTCGGACCGCGTCGCCCGTTTCCTTGGCTTTGCCGGCATCCGTCCGATGCCCGAGCAGCGCAACAGCCCGGAGAAGTCGAAGCCGAAGGCCAAGGCGCAGGAGCGCCTGAAGGCGGCCGAGGCGAAGGCAGCGGCGGCGCAGCCCGCCTCCTAACCTCGCTTGGCCGCACGACGCTCCCGGGCAAAGAACGCCAGCGCGCCGCCCACGCCGGGTGAGCCGCTGGTCTGCCTGGGGCGCATCGTCGGCGCCCACGGCGTGCGCGGCGAGGTGAAGCTCGAGTCCTTTACCGAGCACGCGGAAGAGGTCGCCGCCTATGGCGACCTCTATGACGAGGCGGGCGTACGGGCGTTTCCCATCGTCGAGATGCGCGCGGGGCCGAAAGGCATCCTGGCGCGCTTTGACGGCGTGAACGACCGCAACGCCGCCGAGGACCTGCGCGGGGTACGGCTGTACGTGCCGCGCAGCCGCCTGCCCCGCATCAAGGACGACGACGAGTACTACCAGGCCGACCTGATCGGCATGGCGGCGGAGCTCCTCGACGGCTCGCACCTCGGCACCGTGCGCGCGGTGCAGAATTTCGGCGCCAGCGACCTGCTGGAGATCGACGTGGCGGGGCGCAAGAACACCCTGTTGGTGCCCTTTACCCGCGCGGTGGTTCCGGCCGTGGACGTGAAGGCCGGACGCCTGGTGGTTGACCCGCCGCCGGGCCTGCTGGACGAGGGCGGCACCCCGCCCCCCAACGAGGCCGAGGCCGAGGGCGAACCGGACCCCGATGGCTGATCCCACGCCTATGCCTTGGGCGGCGACCGTCCTGACCCTGTTTCCCGCGATGTTCCCCGGACCGCTGGGTCTTTCCCTGGCCGGAACTGCCCTGAAACAAGGCGTTTGGAGCCTGGAAACGGTAGACATTCGCGGTTTCGCGAGCGATAAACACGCCACCGTTGACGACGCCCCCTACGGCGGCGGCCCCGGCATGGTTCTGCGTGCAGACGTGCTGGCGGCGGCAATCGATGCGGTGGGCAAGCGGATTGCGGCGGTGCCTTCGATTTACCTGTCCCCGCGGGGCGCGCCGCTGACGCAGCGCCGGGTGACGGAATTGGCGGCAGGCCCCGGCGTGATGCTGGTGTGCGGCCGCTTCGAGGGCGTGGACGAGAGGGTTTTGGAGGCGCGCGGAATCGAGGAGGTCAGCCTCGGCGATTTCGTGCTTTCGGGTGGCGAGCCTGCGGCGCTGGCGCTGTTGGATGCGACGGTGCGGTTGCTACCCGGCGTGATGGGGGCGGAAGACTCTTCCGCCGACGAGAGTTTCGCGGACGGGTTGCTGGAGTATCCGCACTACACCCGGCCGCGCACATGGGAAGGACGCACCGTTCCGGACGTCTTGGTGTCGGGCAACCACGCCGAGGTAGCCAGGTGGCGGCGCGAACAGGCGAAGAAGATAACGCGCGAACGGCGGCCCGACCTGTGGGCCACGTACGCCGAGCAGGAAAAAGAGTGAAGGAAGGCGTGTCATGAACGTGCTCGAACAGTTCGACCAGGCGCAGAAGGAAAAGCTCGCGGCGGCCCGTGCGGTGCCGGAGTTCTCTCCGGGCGACACCCTGCGCATTTCGGTGCGCGTCGTCGAAGGCGAGCGCGAGCGCGTGCAGGCATTCGAAGGCGTATGCATCGCCCGCAAGAGCCGCGGCCTGCATTCGTCGTTCACGGTGCGCAAGGTTTCGTACGGCGAGGGCGTCGAGCGCGTGTTCCCGCTGTACTCGCCGAACGTGGCAGAGATCCAGGTGGTGCGCCACGGCGACGTGCGCCGCGCCAAGCTCTATTACCTCCGCGGCCTTTCGGGTAAGCGCGCCCGAATTAAGGAAAAGCAGGATCTCCGTCGCGACGAGACCGCGACCGCGACCACCGAGGCTTAAGGCACAACGCCCAATCAGCACTGCCATTCCGTTCACGGGTGGCCCTGATTGGGCCCACCCGGACGGAATGCAATGACTGCACCGCGCACGTTATTCGAGAAGATCTGGGCGTCTCACGTCGTCGAGGCCCAAGCCGACGGCACGACCCTTCTCTACATCGACCGCCACCTCGTCCATGAGGTGACCAGCCCGCAGGCCTTCGAAGGCCTGCGCACCGCCGGCCGCAAAGTGCGCCGCCCGATGGCGACGCTGGCTGTCGCCGACCATAACGTCCCCACGACGAATCGCGCCGCCGGCATTGCCGACCTCGAGTCGCGCACGCAGGTGCAGACGCTCGAGGACAACTGCAAAGAGTTCGGCGTCACCTACTTCTCGATGGCCGACGTGCGCCAGGGCATCGTGCACATCGTCGGACCCGAACAGGGCATGACGCAGCCGGGCATGACGATCGTGTGCGGCGATTCGCACACCTCGACGCACGGCGCGTTCGGCGCACTGGCATTCGGCATCGGCACGTCGGAAGTCGAGCATGTGCTGGCGACGCAGACCCTGGTCCAGAAGGTGCCGAAGACCATGCGCATCACGGTCGAGGGCAAGACCGGCCCCGGCGTGACCGCAAAGGACATCGTGCTCGCCATCATCGGCAAGATCGGCACGGCCGGCGGCACCGGCCACGTCGTCGAGTATGCGGGCGAGGCCATTCGCGCGCTGTCGATGGCGGGCCGCATGACCGTCTGCAACATGGCGATCGAAGCCGGTGCGCGCGCCGGCCTGATCGCGCCCGACGAGACGACCATCGCCTACATGAAGGGCCGCCCGATGGCGCCCAAGACCGCCGACTTCGACAAGGCCGCCGCCTATTGGCGCTCGCTGCCGTCCGATCCGGGCGCCGTGTACGACAAGGAAGTCGTGCTGAAGGCGGCCGATATCGCGCCGCAGGTGACGTGGGGCACTTCGCCCGAGGAAGTCGTGCCGATCACCGGCCGCGTACCCGATCCGGCCGCCGAGACGGACCCGCAGCGCCGCGCCAAGCTGGAGCGCTCGCTGCAGTACATGGACCTGAAGCCCGGCATGGCGATGACCGACATCGCGATCGACCGCGTGTTCATCGGCAGCTGTACCAACGCGCGCATCGAAGACCTGCGCGCAGCCGCCGCCGTGGTGAAGGGCAGGCACGTTGCGAGCTCGGTGCAGGCGATGGTGGTGCCGGGCTCGGGCCTGGTGAAGGAACAGGCCGAGAAGGAAGGCCTCGCCGACATCTTCAAGGCGGCGGGCTTTGAGTGGCGCGAGCCGGGGTGCTCGATGTGCCTTGCGATGAACGCCGACCGGCTGGAGCCGGGCGAGCGCTGCGCCAGCACGTCGAACCGCAACTTCGAGGGCCGCCAGGGCCGCGGTGGACGCACGCACTTGTTGTCGCCCGAGATGGCGGCCGCGGCAGCCGTGACCGGCAAGCTCGCCGACGTGCGCAGCTTGAGGAGCTAGTCCATGGAAAAGTTCACGACTCTCACGGGCGTCGCGGCGCCGCTGCCGATGGTCAACGTCGATACCGACATGATCATCCCCAAGCAGTTCCTGAAGACCATCAAGCGCACGGGCCTGGGCAAGCACCTGTTCGAGGAGATGCGCTACACGCCGGAGGGCAAGGAAATCCCGTCCTTCGTCCTGAACCGCATGCCGTTCCGCAAGGCGAAGATCCTGATCGGCGGCGCCAACTTCGGCTGCGGCTCCAGCCGCGAACACGCGCCGTGGGCCCTGGCCGACTTCGGCATCCGCTGCGTGATCGCACCGTCGTTCGCGGACATCTTTTTCAACAACTGTTTCAAGAACGGCATGCTGCCGATCGTCGTGAACGACCGCACCATGACGGTGCTGATGCAGGACGCGCCGAAAGGCGGCGAATTCACCATCGACCTCGAGCGCAGGCGCATCCTGCTGCCGAACGGCGCCCCGATGCCGTTCGAGGTCGACGACTTCCACCGCCACTGCCTGCTCAATGGCCTCGACGAGATCGGCCTGACCCTGGAGAAGAACAAGTCCATCGACGCGTTCGAGGCCAAGCAGGGGCAAGCCCAGCCCTGGCTGTACGCAGCGTGAGTGCCATGAAGAACATTCTCTGCCTGCCGGGCGATGGCATCGGCATCGAAGTGATGGCCGAAGCGCGCCGCGTCGGCGACTGGTTCGTCAAGAACCGCGGCCTTGGCATGCGGTTCGAGGAAGGCCTCGTCGGCGGCTCGAGCTACGACGTCCACGCCACGCCGCTCACCGACCAGACGATGCAGCGCGCCATGGATGCGGACGCAGTCCTGCTCGGCGCCGTCGGCGGCACAAAATGGGACAACCTCGATTTCAAGGTGAAGCCCGAACGCGGCCTTTTGCGCCTGCGCAAGGACATGGACCTGTTCGCCAACCTGCGGCCGGCGTTTGTGTACCCCGCACTCGCGGAAGCCTCGACCCTCAAGCTCGACGTCGTCAGCGGCCTCGACATCTTGATCGTGCGCGAGCTGACCGGCGGCGTGTACTTCGGCGAGCCGCGCGGCATCTCGGATATCGGCAACGGCCAGCGCCGCGGCATCAACACCCAAGTCTACACGACGGCGGAAATCCACCGCGTCGGCCGCGTCGCCTTCGACATCGCCCGCAAGCGCAACAATCGCCTGTGCTCGGTTGAGAAGGCCAACGTGATGGAATCGGGCCTGCTGTGGCGCGAGGAGATCACCAAGCTGCACAAGGCGGAATTCGCCGACGTGGAGCTTTCGCACATGTACGCCGACAACTGCGCCATGCAGCTGGTGCGCAACCCAAAGCAGTTCGACGTCATCGTCACCGACAACCTGTTCGGCGACTTGCTGTCGGATGCGGCGGCGATGCTCACGGGCTCGCTCGGCATGCTGCCTTCCGCCTCGCTCGGCGCCACCGACAAGAATGGCAAGCGCCGCGCGCTGTATGAGCCGGTGCACGGCTCGGCGCCCGACATCGCCGGCAAGGGCGTCGCCAATCCGCTCGCCACGATTCTAAGCTTCGGCATGATGCTGCGCTATTCGTTCGGCTGGAGCGACGACGCCGACATGCTCGAGAAGGCGGTCGGCAACGTGCTCGAGAGCGGCGTCCGAACTAGGGACATCCAGCAGGCCGGCAAGAAGCTGGTCTCGACCAAGGAGATGGGCGAGGCCGTCATGAACGAACTGGAGCGGCTGGCAGCAATGGCGCCGCGCCGCGAGCGGTCAGGAGCATAAAAATGGGCTATCGGGTTGTCGTCGTCGGCGCCACGGGCAACGTGGGCCGCGAAATGCTGAACGTGCTGGATGAACGCAAGTTCGACGTGAGCGACATCGCCGCCGTGGCGTCGTCGCGCTCGATCGGCAAGGAAGTCTCGTTCGGCGACCGCACGCTGCGGGTGAAATCCCTCGACGATTTCGACTTCAAGGGCTGGGACATCGGCCTGTTCAGC
>CAIVPW010000204.1 GCA_903907895.1 uncultured Alphaproteobacteria bacterium | reverse complement strand
GAAGCGGCCGTTGCCGCGGTACTGCACGTCGCGAAAGCCGGGGTCGCGCGTGAGGTCGTTGGTCACGTTCTTCACGCGCGCTTCCAACTGCGCGGGCGTCGGGCGGTCGGGCATGAGGCCGGGGGTGAGCCCGCCGTTCGCGATCTCGCCGTTGAACGCGAGCGTCCAGTCGCCGGCCTCGTTGATCGTGATGTCGGCCACGAAGCGCGTCGGCAGATAGCAGCCGCCCAGCGCAACGAGGCCCGCCAGCGCAACGGCAGCGAGCTTGATCGGAAACGGTGGACGAAAACCCATTACTCCCCCGCCCCCAGTCTATGCCAAGTCCCGGCCGGATGGAGCCGCCGCGCCGAACCCTCTATACGAGATGTGGTTCCACATAGTCTCCGGCATGGCCGCTCGCCCCTTCTACGACCTCTCCGGCATCGCCCGCGTCTTCTCCAACCGCAACTACGCAATCTATGCGGCGGGGCAGTCGATCTCGCTCATCGGCCTGTGGGTGCAGCGCCTGGGCGTCGGCTGGCTGGCGTGGGAGCTGACCGAGTCGGGCTTCTGGCTCGGCGCGGTCGCCTTCGCCGATCTGTTCCCGGTCATGTTCATCGGCCTGTTCGGCGGCGTGCTCGCCGATCGCGTCGACCAGCGCCGCATTCTGCTGGTCGGCCAGGTGCTGTCGCTCGCCCAGTCCGCGGTCCTGTGGGCCATGACGCTCGGCGGCGTCATCACCATCGGCTGGCTGGTGGGCCTCACACTCTGGCAGGGCATCGTCATCGCGCTGATGCAGCCCGCGCGCCTCTCCCTGGTGCCCTCTTTGGTGCGCGCCGAGGACATCGGTGGTGCCGTCGCCATCCACGCCGTCATCTTCAACGTGGCGCGGTTTCTGGGCCCTGCGGCCGCCGGACTCATCATCGCCGCCAGCACGGTGGCCAACGCCTTCCTGTTCAATGCGGCGAGCTTCGTGCCGCTCATCGTCGCGCTGCTGCTGCTGCGCATCGCCCCGCGGCCGGCGCGCAAGGCGGGGCCAAGCGGCGTGCTCGGCGACATCGCCTCCGGCCTGCGCTACGCCTTCGGCCATCCCGGCATTGCCGCCACGTTGCTGCTGATGGGCGCCACGTCGCTGCTCGTGCGCCCGGTGTTCGAACTGTTGCCCGGCTTCGCCGACCGCATCTTCCAAAGCGATGCGCGCGGCCTTGCCACGCTCACCTCGTCGGTCGGCTTGGGTGCGCTGATCGCCGGCCTGTGGCTCGCCCAACGCGCGTCTGGCGTCCGCTTCGCCAGCATCGCCGTCTCCTCGGCCGTGCTGCTGTGCCTCGCCGGCATCGTGTTCGGCTCGTCGAGCAATCTGTGGCTCGGCGCTGCCGCGCTCGCCGTCGCCGGCTTCACCTCGATCGGCATCAGCGTCACGACGCAGACCCTGCTGCAGACCGGCGTCGATCCCGCCATGCGCGGCCGTGTGCTCAGCATCTGGGGCATCGTGCTGCGCGCGGTGCCTGCTGCCGGCGCGCTGGCCATGGGTTGGATCTCGGACTACGCCGGCCTGCGCACGCCCCTCGTGGTGGGCTCGGTGCTGTGCCTCGCCACCGGCCTGCTGCTGCTCAGCCGCACCGCCCGCCACGAAATGCGCGGGCTCGAGAACGGTCTGGCGCCGCCGGTGTCAGACGAAAAAATTGAAAGCGTGGAGGGCGGCAAATAGCACCGCGGCGACGATCGCAAATGCCGCGATCCCCGCGACGACCCCCAGGATCGCCGCCACGCCGTCGTGCTTGGCGATGGCCAGGCCGAAGAACACGATGCCGATGGCCGGCGGCCAGTTGCCCATCCAGATCGGCAGCACGATCAGGACCGCCAGCAGCAGGCAGGCGAGCCCGATGAAGCGCTGGCCGGCCGTCGTCACCAGGAAGTTCAGCCGCGGCTTGAACATGCGTTCGAACGGGCGGATACGCCGGGCCGCGCTGGCCATGCGCACCAGTTGCAGGCGGGAAATCTGGCGCCGGGCCAGCGACTTCGGCAGCCACGGCCGCTGCCGCCCGCGCGCCACCTGCCACGACAGGATCAACAACGGCATGCCAAGCACCGTGGATAAGCCCGGCACGGGGGCGGGAATGGCGTTCAGGAGGCCAAAGAGCACCAGCAGCAGGCCAAACCCGCGCCCGCCCAGCGCCTCCACCAGTTCGCCCATAGTGAGGTAATCGCCCGTCGTGCGGTCCAGCAGGGAACGCAGGATGGACGAGGTATGCGTCCGGTCGATGGGAGTGGCGGAGGGGGGGGGCATGCCTGCGGAAGCCCAGCACTTAAGGCGATTGCCGGCCGTAGGCAATGCCTCTGGCGTGGGCTAGACCGCCCGGCTTAGGCGCCGTGACGCCGAACCTCGTGCACTTCGACCCCTCCAGCCCGGTCGTTCCTTGACGTTCACGGAATGAACGCCCTACTGTTCACGCCGCGAACACGGCCGGGGGGCCGTCGAGCTTGCAGCGGGGGATAAGGTTGCAGAGCGAAGACGCGCGTCAGCGCCGCGGCCGCATGAGCGCCGCCGCCGAAGAACCTTTGGGCGAGGCGGTCGCGTCGAACGACACGGCCATCCTCCTCGGGCTGCTCGATGCCGTGGACGCCAACGCCTCCATCTCGCAGCGCTCGCTCGCCAGCGAGCTTGGCATCGCGCTCGGCATGACCAACGCCTACGTGCGGCGCTGCATCCGGCGCGGGCTGGTGAAGGTGCGCCAGGCGCCCGCCAATCGTTACGCCTACTACCTGACGCCCAAGGGCTTCGCGGAAAAGAGCCGCCTCACCGCGAGCTTCCTGTCGCGCTCGTTCGAGTTCTACCGCTCCGCGCGCAAGCAGTGCGACGAGCTCCTCGTCGAAGCCGCCGGCCGCGGCTGGAAGCGCATCGCGCTGTACGGCGAGGGCGACCTCACCGAAATCGCCGTGCTCTGCGCCATGGGACACCCGCTGGCAATCGCCGGCGTCGTCGCGGCGTCGGCACGGGATGGCGTGCAATTCCTGAACCTGCCGATGGCAACGACGCTGGCCGCGCTCGGTGACGTGGACGGCGTCCTGTTCACCGAGTTGCAGCGGCCGCAGTCCCATTTCGATGCGCTGCGCGCGCAGATGGCGGCGGACCGCATCCTGGTTCCGGCGCTGCTGAAAGTGCGCGCGCCGGCGCCCGCGGCCCTGCGTGCCGCGATGGCGGAGTAACCCCATGCGCTGGTACTGCGCCTACACGAAGCCAGACTCCGAACTGTGGGCGCGCACCAACCTGTGGGAGCGCGGCTTCGAGGTGTACCTGCCGCTTTACCGCAAGCGGCGCCGCCACGCCCGCCGCACCGACTGGGTCGATGCGCCGTTGTTCCCGCGCTACCTGTTCCTGCGCGCCGACTTCGACGCGCGCACGCCCGGCGGCGCCACCTATGCGCCCGGCATCGTGCAGCTGGTGCGCTTTGGCGACAAGCCGTCGGTCGTGCCGGATCGCATCGTCGAGGAGCTGCGCGCCCGCGAGGGCGATAACGGCGTCATCGATCTCGACAACGGCCAGGGCTCGGCCTCGCGGTTCCAGCCGGGCCAGCGCGTGCGCGTGCAAGAAGGCGCGCTCGTGGACCAGATCGGCCTGTTCCAGACGCGCATCGACGCGGAGCGCGTGTACATCCTGCTCAATCTGCTGGGCCGCGACGTCCGCGTCGCCATCGACGCCAACACGCTCAATCGGGCCGAGCAGACGTGAGTGGCAAAACGGTCGCCGGAGCGTGGCGACAACGCCTGCAGGTCCTGCGCCGCCTGCTCGGCAACAAACTTTGGTTCGCCTTCTTCCTGATGTTCGTCACGCTGTTGAGCGCGCTTGCCGAGATGGTGGGCGTGTCGATCGTGCTGCCCCTGGTGGCCGCCCTGATCGGCGCACAGTCGGACTTCGGCGGCCTGTCGCGCGCGATCGACGCGCTGCGCACCGTCCTGCCATCCGGCTACGAGACGGAATCGCTGCTCGCCATCCTGGCCTTTGCCTTCTTCGTCAAAGGTGTGCTGCTGACGATGACGCATGGCCTCGCCGACTACTTCGCGCTCAGCCTGCGCGACAATTGGGCCGGGCGCATCTTCGAGCACTACCTGACGGCGCGCTACGACACGCTGTCGCGCGAGAAGCAGGGCAAGCTCGTGCATAACCTGACCGTCGAACCCTACCTTGCCGGGCGCGGCATGGAAGCGCTGCTGGCCCTCATCAATCGCGTCGTGATGACAGCGGTGCTGTTCGGCCTGATGCTGACCGTCAGCTGGGAAGCGACGTTGGCGGTGGGCGCCATCGGCGGCAGCGTGTTCTACCTGCTGCGCGGTTGGACCATGCGGCAATCGCTGCGCGCCGGCAAAGCGCAGCAACGCTCCCAAGCCGAGGTGACCAGCATTGCCACCGAGGCCATGGCGGCAGGCGTCGAGATCCGCCTGTTCGGCGCCGCCGACCGCATGCGCGCGCGGCTGCTGACGCACTTCCGCCAGCACACGTTGGCCGAATCACGGTTCCGGCTGCTGAAGGAAGTTCCGGTGCAGATGACGGAGTTCTTCCTAATCCTGATGCTGGCCGTGACGCTGATCGTCATGACCCGCGTGCTGGAGATGAACTCGGCGTCCTACATCGCCACGCTGGCATTCTTCCTGCTGGTCAGCCAGCGCCTGCTCAGCAACTTCACCGGCCTTCTCGCGCAACGCATGAAGGTCGCCGCCTACTTGCCGCCGATGAAGCTGGTCGACGACCTGCTGCGCGACGAGCCCTATCGCGAGCGCGCCCACGAGGGCGCGACGTTCGAAGGGTTGGACGGCGACATCGAGTTTCGCGACGTCACGTTCGCCTATGAACCGGGACGCGACGT
>CAIVPW010000203.1 GCA_903907895.1 uncultured Alphaproteobacteria bacterium | reverse complement strand
GCTCTGTGCAGCAGGCGGCCCAGGCACCGCACGGCCGCTATATTTGACTAGATACGACGTTTCGGGATAGCGTCACCGCTATATCCGACCGTGCGCAACGCGGCGGAGAACTCTTTCGGGGACGTATATGTCGTTACCGTCACGCCTGTGCGCTGCCGCCGTCGCCGCCGTCATTGGTCTTGGACTCTCATTGGCGCAAGCGGCAGAAGTGCCGATCGCGGCCGCTGCCAACTTCACAGACGCCGCCAACGAAATCGGCAAAGCGTTCCAGGCAAAGACCGGACATAAGGCGCTTTTCAGCTTCGGTGCGACCGGGGCGCTGTACACCCAGATCACGCAGGCAGCGCCGTTCCAAGTGTTCCTGTCCGCGGATCAGGCGACCGTGAAGCGCGCCGTCGAAGAAGGAAACGGAATTGCCGGTACGCCGTTCACCTACGCGGTCGGCAAGATCGTTCTCTACAGCAAGAACGCCAACCTGGTGAAAGGCGAGGACACGCTGAAGACGGCCACGTTCCAGAAGCTCGCCATCGCCAGCCCCTCGGCCGCACCCTATGGCGCAGCCGCGGTCGAGACGATGCAGAAGCTGGGCGTGTACGCTGCCATCCAGCCCAAGATCGTCCAGGGCGACAACATCACACAGACCTACCAATTCATCGACACCGGCAACGCCGAGCTCGGCTTCGTGTCGCTGTCCCAGGTCGTCAACGTACAGGGTGGCTCGCGCTGGGTCGTGGCCGACAATCTGTATGCGCCGATCCGCCAGGACGCCGTGCTTACCAAGGCCGGCGCGAATAGCGAGGCTGCCAAAGCATTCCTGGCGTTCCTCAAGGGGCCCGAGGCCACCGCGGTCATCGAAAAGTTCGGCTACGGTAAGGGGATGTAACAGCGGAGCGCCACCTGTACAGTTCCCGCGCAACCGCAGGGGGCGCTTCCGTTGTCGGAGTGGAGTGAGCTTTGGCCAGCCATCCGGCTGACGCTGGAACTGGCTGGCAGCACCACCATCGTGCTGTTGCTGATCGGAACGCCCATCGCGTGGTGGCTGTCCCAATCCCCCGCCCGATGGAAGGAAGCGGTGGCCGCTGTCGTGGCCCTGCCGCTGGTCCTGCCACCTACCGTAATCGGCTTCTATCTGCTGCTCTTTCTCGGCCCCCAAGGTCCGGGCGGTGTGGTCGCGCAGTGGTTCGGCATGCGCACATTTGCCTTCACGTTCGAGGGCCTATTGTTCGGCTCGGTTGTGTATTCGATGCCGTTTGTGGTGCAGCCGATCCGCAACGCGTTCGAGGCATTCGGCCAACGCCCGATCGAGGTCGCCGCCACGCTGCGCGCTTCGCCGTGGAATACGTTTTGGACGGTTGCCATCCCCCTTGCCCGCCCCGGATTTCTTACAGCCTCCGTCCTTGGGTTTGCCCACACCGTCGGTGAGTTCGGCGTCGTCCTCATGCTGGGAGGCAACATTCCGGGGACAACGCGTACCGTCTCCGTTGCCATCTACGACTACGTGAACACGCTTCGCTGGACCGAGGCACACCTCATCGCCGCCGGCATGGTGGTGTTCTCGTTCGTGGTGGTGCTGGCGATGTTCGTGCTCGAGAAGCGCATCGGCCATCAGCGTGGCGCATGACCGCGACCGGTGACACGATTTCCGCCGCATACAGCGGCAGCGTCGGCGCGTTCCAGATCGACATTGCGTTCAACGCGCCCATGCATGGACTGACCGCGCTCTTCGGTCCTTCCGGCAGCGGCAAGACCACCGTTCTTCGCTGCATAGCCGGCTTACATCACCTTCCGGGCCGACTCACGGTCGGCACGGAAGTTTGGCAGGACGAACGCACCTTCCGCCGCGCGCACGAACGTCCCATCGGCTATGTGTTCCAGGAAGCCAGCCTATTCCCGCACATGTCGGTGCGCGACAACCTGAGTTACGGTCGCAAGCGCGCGCTGCGAGCGGGAACTCCAGAGACGGTTTCCGAAGCAGACGTTGTCGCCTATCTCGGCCTGGAGCGCCTCCTCGATCGCGCACCGAAGAACCTGTCCGGTGGCGAGCGCCAGCGCGTGGCCATGGGCCGTGCGCTCCTGTCGCAGCCCAGGCTCCTGCTGATGGACGAGCCGCTGGCGGCGCTCGACCTTAACAGCAAGGAGGAAATTCTCCCCTACTTCGAGACGCTGCACGAACGCCTCTCCATTCCCATGCTCTATGTCAGTCACGATCTGTCCGAGGTTCAGCGCCTCGCCGACACCATCGTGCTGCTCGACAAGGGGAAAGTCGTCGCCGCCGGGCCGCTGGCGGACGTGCTGATCGATGTGAACCTGCCCAGCGCGCGCCGCCCGGATGCATCTGCAATGCTGGATGCTGTCGTCGGTCCATACGATTCGCGCTATTCGCTCACGCGCGTCGATGTCGCCGGCGGGTCGCTGATCGTCCCCGGCCGTATCGGGGATCCCGGCACCCACCGCCGTGTACGCGTGGCCGCGGCAGACGTGAGCCTGTCTGCGTCCCGTCCGTCGGAAACCACGATCTCCAACGTGCTTCCCGTTCGCTTGATCGAGGTTCGCCCGATCGACGATGCCCAGGTCAACGTGCTGCTCATGCTGGGGCACGACGGCGACGGTGCGCGGATGCTGGCCCGCGTGACGCGCCGGTCGATGGAAGCACTCACGCTGGTCGCCGGTCAGCGAGCCTATGCGCAGGTCAAAGCGGTATCGATGCTGCGCCGTCGCGGCGCCAGCAAGGCATCGCCGCATCCCCTCCCGCTCACCGCACCACGCAGCTGGCTGCCCTAGCGCTTTCGGACCCACCGCAGCGGGGCTGCTCGCAGCCCTGATGCCGATCCGGCCAGCGGCGCTACGCCCTTC
>CAIVPW010000202.1 GCA_903907895.1 uncultured Alphaproteobacteria bacterium | reverse complement strand
GCAGTTCAATATCGAGTCGGATGCGGAACTCGTGGCGCTCGATGACGTCGCGCGTGGCTGGGGCATCCCGGCGCCGGTCGCCGTGCGCATCAACCCCGACATCGACGCACACTCCCACGACAAGATCTCCACCGGCCGCAAGCACGACAAGTTCGGCATCCTGTGGCCCGCCGCGCGCGCGACGTACCGCAGCGCCGCCGGCATGGAGGGCATCAAGGTCGTCGGCGTCGCGATCCACATCGGCTCGCAGATCACCGAGACCGACCCGTTCCAGCGCGCCTTCCGCTTCATCCGTGAGGTGGTGCAGACCCTGCGCTCCGACGGCCACGATATCCGCAGGCTCGATCTCGGCGGCGGCCTGGGCGTGCCGTATATGGGCGAGACGCCGCCGACGCCGGCGCAATACGCCGAGGTGGTGCTGCGCGAGACGCGCGATCTTGGCTGCGAACTGGTGTTCGAGCCCGGCCGCATGCTGGTGGCCAATGCGGGCATCCTGGTCACCCGGGTGCTGTATGAGAAAGACGCGGGCGGCGTGCGCACGGTCATCGTCGACGCGGCGATGAACGACCTCATCCGTCCCGCCATGTACGAGGCCCGCCACGCCATCGTCCCGGTCCATGCCGATTCCGGCGAGCCGGAGCGATCGGCCGATATCGTCGGCCCGGTGTGCGAGACCGGCGACCGCTTCCTCAAGGACTGGCCCCTGCCGCCCACCACGCCCGGGGACCTGTTGGCCATCCGGACGGCCGGCGCCTACGGCTCGGCCATGGCTTCGAACTACAACGCCCGCCTGCTGGTGCCGGAAGTACTTGTAAAGGGAAGTGAATTTGCCGTGGTGCGGCCTCGTCAAACCTACGAGAGCCTTCTTGCGGGGGAGGCCACGCCGCCTTGGCTGGGGGGGCATGCGGCAGTAGGATAACCGTTAACATGGAAAATCAGGTCAACCCGATCCTTCGGGCCGTAGTCCGCCGGTTGTGGCTGGCCCAGGCTGCTTTGGCCTGGGAACGTGGATGGCCCGCCGCTTGGCCGCTGGTCGCCACCCTCGGCGTCTTCCTCGCCCTCGCCCTGTTCGGAGTGTTCGGCATCCTGCCGGTGTGGGCCCACATCGCCCTCCTGGCCGGGTTCGCCGCGGCGATCGTCCTCGCAGGCATGAGTTGGGGGCGGACCTTCCGCTTCCCGCGCACCGCCGACGCCCGCCGCCGCATGGAACTGAAGTCCGGCTTCTCGCACCGGCCGCTCGAAACACTCGCCGACAGCATCCCGACCACCCAGGACCGCAGCACCCTCGCCCTGTGGGAGGCGCACAAGCGCCGTGCCATGGACATGGTGCGCCGCATCCGCGTCGGCTGGCCCGAGGCCGGCCTGGGTCGCGTTGATCCCTATGGCCTGCGCGCCGTGCTCGGTTTGGCGCTGGTCATCGGCTTCGTCTATTCGGGCAGTTCGTGGTACGGCCGCGTCGTCGATGCGTTGAGCCCCGGCAGCCGTACGCCGCTCGCTTCGCTCACCGCGCCCAAATCCGAACTCACCGCTTGGATCGCGCCTCCCACCTACACCAACGGGGCGCCGATCTTCCTGGCCCAGCCGGCCAGCATGCCGGTCAACAGCACCCGGCCCGCCGGCGTTCCGCGCGGCACCGCCGCGCCGGCCGGCGTCCTCAAGGTCCCGGCCGGGAGCACGTTCTTTGCGCGCGTGAACGGCGCCGGTGCGGTGCCCGAGGCGCACCTCGATGCAACGGTCACCGCGTTCGAGGCGGTGGACCCCGAGAATTTCCAGCTCAACCTGCCGCTCACCGAGGGCACGATTCTCGCGGTCAACCAGGGCCGCGACTCGCTCGGCAAGTGGCAGATCGAGATCGTCTCCGACCAGCCGCCGACCATCGCTTTCTCGCGCCCCCTAAGCGCTTCGCAGCGCATGGCGGTGCAGGTGGATTACGCCGCGACCGACGATTACGGCGTCGCCAGCGGCTCCATGAAGATGCGCCGCGGCGGCGGCGAGGGCGATCCGCTGGTGTTCGATCTCGCGATCCCGGGCATCGGCTCCCGCATCGCCAACGGCGCGCGCTTCTTCGACCTGACTCCGCATCCGTGGGCGGGGCTTGAAGTCGTCGTGTGGCTCGAAGCCGTCGACGGCGTCGGCCAGATCGGCACGTCGGAAGAAGTGAAGTTCACGCTGCCCGAGCGCGTGTTCCGCAATCCGGTGGCGCGCGCCGTCATCGAGCAGCGCCGTAACTTGGCGCGCGATCCGGCGACGCGCGAAGAGGTCGCCTTTGCCCTCGACGCCATCACCGAGACGATGGCGCCGGAGATCGACGACACCGGCATCTACCTCGACCTGCGCTCCTCCATCGGCCAGCTCAACTTCGACCGCCGCCCGGAAGTCGTGCCGGAAGTGATCGACAAGCTGTGGGAAACCGCGCTGCGCCTCGAAGAAGGCGAGCTCGCCCCCGCCGAGCGCGCGCTGCGCGAAGCGCAACAGGCGCTGCAGGACGCGCTGGCGCGCGACGCGACGCCCGAAGAACTCCAGCAGCTGATGGCCGAGTTGCAGCAGGCGATGAACCGCTTCCTGCAGGAGCTCGCGCAGCAGCAGGACCGCCAGCAGCAGCAGAACGGTCAGCAGATGACCGAAGAGCAGCAGCAGGCGATGCAGCAACAACGGGAGATGACGCAGGAAAACCTGAACGAGATGCTCGACCAGGCCCGCGAGATGGCCGAGGCGGGCGCTCGCGATCAGGCGCAGCAGCAGTTGCAGAACCTGCAGCGCATGCTGGAAAACCTGCGCATGGGCCGGCCGCAACAGCCGGGCCAGGGCCAGGCCGAGCAGGCAATGCGCGAGCTCGGCCAGATCATCCAGCGTCAGCAGCAGCTGATGGACCAGACCTTCCAACAGGCCCAGCGCGGTCAGTTCGGCGAGCCCGGCCAGTTGCCCGAAGCCGGACAGCAGGAAGGCATTCGCGGTCAGCTCGGTGAGATGATGCGCGGCGTCGGCGAACGCTTCGGCCAGATCCCGCAGGCATTCGGCGAAGCCGAGCGCGCCATGCGCGGCGCGGCCCAGGCGCTCGAAGGCCAGAACGCCGGCGAAGCGCTCGCGCAGCAGGGCCAGGCATTGGACCGCCTACGCGACACCGCGCAGCAGATGATGCAGCAGTTCATGGCCCAGGGAATGGGCATGGGTCAGGGCCAGGGTCAGGGCCAACAGGGCATGCAGGCCGGTGGCATGCAGCCGGGCCAGCGCCCCGACGCCAACATGGACCCGTTCGGCCGTCCCATCCCCGGCATGGGCGCCGACATCTCGAACCGCGTTCAGGTGCCCGACCGGGGGGACCTGCAGCGTGCGCGCGAAATCCTGGAAGAACTGTTCCGCCGCTCCGGCGAGCGTTTCCGCTCCACCGAAGAGCTCGACTACCTGAACCGCCTGCTGCGCCGCTTCTAGCCGCAGCGGACACGACGATCGACGAAGGGCGCGGACCGCACGGTCCGCGCCCTTCTTCGTTTCAGCTCTGGCGCAGCAGGTTCAGCAGCACGCGCGCTTGGTAGTGGTACGAGTTGATGCCGCCACCGTTGTAGCGCCGGATGGCGTACGGCCAGTCGCAGGCGAAGTCTGCGCGCGCGGGCACGCCGTCGTAGACCGCGGAAGCATAGTACGTGCTCGGCGCGTACTGGAGCGCCGCCCCCGCGTGGACCGGGTCGCCGCTGGCGATCTTCACCTTGCCCGCCGCCTTCGCGCACGCGGCGCAGTCGCGCAGGTACAGCGGGCTCGTCGCATCATGCTTGCAAAGGCGCAACGCGGCCTGGGCATGCTCGGCCATGCGGTCGTCCGCGCCGTCCGCCCCCAGCAGGAAGCGGTCGAACTTGCGCCGCAACTCGGCGTATGCCTTGGCGACATTGCCGACCGGATCGGCGATGTGCTTGTCCACTTCGTCCTTGCTCGGCGGATGGTGGAACAGCGTGTGCTGTCCGATGCCATAGCCGCGCGAGGTGATCTGGTCCGGCCCCTTGTTGCGGTCGAGGCCGACGGTGACGAAGTCGTCCTCATCGCGCGCGCTCGGTTCCGCAAAATGCTTGCCGCCGCTCTCCTGCTGCACCATGGCCACGAGGAACGGCGTCGGCGCCTCCTTGCTCATGGCTTCAAGCACTTGGGCCAGCGCACGCTTGTTCGCAGCCGCGGCATCGGCGGCGCGCGGCACCTTCTGCACCGCGTCAGCCGTCATCAGCTCATCGATGCAGGCTGCCAGCGCCGCATCGATGGTTCCGACGGACGCCACCACGCGGCCCTTGTTGAAGTCACGCAACGCCACCGGCGCGCGGCCGTCGGGGCCGACACCGTCGTTGTTGAGGAGGTCGAATTGCAGCGCGCGGACCGCGGCCTCGGTGCCGGCGCCGAAGTCGCCGTCGATGCCGCGCCGCAGGTAGCCGAGCGCGCGCAAGTCGCGCTGCAGCGCCTTGACCATCGCCTTGTCGGCGTGGCCGCGGCCCAACACAAGTCCAGCTTGCTGGTAGGTCCGTGCCATCTAGCGTCCGATTAGAGACCCGTCCGCGACGCTCCGCAAATCCGCAATCAGCCAGTGCGACGAGCCGGACCGGGAGGTCCGGCCTTGTTCATTCGGCCGGCAGCGAGGCTGCGCGCCGTGGTATCGCCACCAGGAACAAGACCACCCACGCCGCGCCGATGCATATGCCACCCAGCACGAACGGCATGTGGATGTTGGCAGCAGCGGAGGCCGCACCGCCGATCGCCGGCGCCAGCGCGCTGCCCAGGGCCATCAGCGATCCGTTGATGCCCATCGCCACGCCCTGCCGGTCGGCCGGCGCGGCGCGGCTGATGAGCGCCGCCATGTTGGCCATCGAGAGGCCCTGCGGAATGGAGGTGAACGGAATCATCGCGATCACCAGCGCGACGGACGGCATGAACGAGAACGTCACCATGCTGATCGCCACCAGCGCCAGAGACACGCGCAGGATCTGCCGCTCGTTGTATCTGCGCGTCAGCATACGCAGCACGACGAGTTGCGCGAACGATACGCACACGCCGACGGCTGCGAACGCCATGCCGACCTGCGCTTCGTTGAAGCCCCACTGGTTCACCAAGAACACGCCGTAGAACGGCGGCAGGAAGCCGAAGCCGAACAGGTACAGGAACGACGCGATGTACAGTGGCCGCATCTCGACGTCGCGCGCCGCCAGCGCGATGTTGCGCGCGCCCTTCCAAACATTGAAGCGCGCGTGGGTCACGGCGCCGCGCTTGTTGGTCTCGGGAAGGAACACCGCGACGAACACGACGTTCACGGCCCCCAACATGCCGGCGACCCACATCGGCATCGCCGGATCGTCCGACACCGCCGTGATCCAGCCCGCCAGCAACGGCCCCAGGATGAAGCCGATGCCGAACGCGGCGCCGATCAAGCCAAAACTCTTGGCGCGGTCCTTCGGCGCCGTGACGTCGGCGATGGTGGCCTGCGCGATCGCGGCGTTGCCGGCGGCGATGCCCGCAATTGCACGCGACACCAGCAGCAGCGCGATCGAGCCCATCTCGATGCCGACGCCGAACAGGACTTGGCTCAGGCCGAGCACGCCGACGCCCACCATCAGCAGGCGCTTGCGCCCGAAGCGATCCGAAAGCTCACCCGCAATGGGCGCCGCAATGAATTGCGTCATGCCCCACAGCGCCGTCACCAATCCGGCCAGCAGGAACTGCGCGCCCTTCGAATACCCCGGCAGCAGGAAGGACGGCGACGAAGGGTCGGTGAACAGAACCGGGATGATCGGGAACACGATGCCGAACCCGACCATGTCGAGTAGCAACGTGGCGAAAAGGATCGGCAACACGCGCGGTTGCGGGTTCATCGGCGTTCTCCTCGGGCGGGCGGCATGGGTACCCGCCCCGGTGCAAATAGGCAAGGGCGCCACATACGGTCGCGTGTAGAAATGGCCCGCGCCAGGCAGGACGCGCGATGATGCGTTTGACACGTAGTGCGCACGCATTGGCGCAATCTCGGTGTGGCCTTCGAATTGTGCTCGGCAGTCAGGCCACCGGGCCTAGCGGCCCGCGCCGTGCAACGGCGAGTGTGGCTTAGCCGTCTACCGCGAACGTAACGGCGACGCCG
>CAIVPW010000201.1 GCA_903907895.1 uncultured Alphaproteobacteria bacterium | reverse complement strand
CGGTCGCTTCTTTGCAGGGCCGCTGCCGAGGCCAGGCAGCAGTCGGCACTGACGATCAGGCCGCCACGCTTGAGCGCCGCGAAGGCGCGACGGTAGAGCGCCGCTTTGCGGCGGCTGGTGCGGATGTGATGCAACGCGAACGATGCCGAGATGACGTCACAACCCGGAATAGGTATCGTCTCGAAGTTGCCATGAATGACAGTGATCCGGCCCTTCAACCGCTTCTCGGCCATGGCCAGCATGCCGGCGTCTTCGTCGATGCCCGTCACGCGTGCCTTCGGGCTCGCCTTGAGAATGGCCTGCGCCAGTGCACCAGAGCCCGTGCCGAGGTCGACGACGGCCGGTGCCGGCCGCGCCAATGCGCCAACGGCGGCGCCAGCGGCGTCAATCAGTTCGTCGTAGTGAGGAATCAGCGTGAGGATCACCGCATCGTATTCGCTGAGGTTGATGCCGAGATGTGTCGCTGCGCCCATCTCACAATCCTAGCGTGGTTGCGCGCTGCTGCTGCCATACCGTGACGCCTGCGTCACTTACGCCGTCACCGTGGTGCAACGTCCAGTTCAGCGCTGCGATCACATCGTCCGGGTCTTCCATCCCTACCGCCAGACGAATGAGTCGATCGAAGCCGTTGCGCTTCAGCTGTTCCAACGACGTGAAGTATTCCGACACCGTCCGATGATGGTTGACCTTGGTGGTGAGCCCGTCGAACGACAGTGCGTAGCGCACGATGATGCACGTCGCTAGCACGTCGGCCAAATGCCGGGTTCGCGCCTCGTCGGCGTCCTTCACCCTGAACGACAACAGGGAGCCGGGCCGGAGATACTGCCTGGCAATCGCGGCGGCATCAACGTGGGTGGGCAACGACGGATGGAACACGTCGCTGACCTTTGGATGCGAAGCGAGGAATGCGGCGACCTTCGCCGCCGACGAGGATCGGCGCGCATGCGTCTCACCTGCGGCGTCGAACGACTCGACAATGGCGGCAGCCCGCCGCCAGTCGAGAATGCCGCCACGCATGGCGACGAGATCCATCACCGCGTTGGCGAACGGCGAGTCGTTGGTGGCGAGGTATCCCCACATGTCGCGGTCGTTGCCGCCGAGCGACTTGGTGCCGCTGGCGACGACAATGTCGACGCCGTTCTGGAGCGGTGGCACCGCGAACGCCCACGGCGATGCGATCGTGGTGTCGAGGACCAGGCGGAGGCCGGGCACCCGCGCGCGCGCGGGTGCCATGACGGCGCGAAGCTGGTCGAAATCCTGGGCGCGGACCAGCGGGTTCGTGAACGTCTCGGCAAACACAAAGCGCGTCTGCGGCGTGATGGCCGCCGCCAGCGCCTCAGCATCGCCATCGTCCACCACCGTGACCGAACCGCCGATGCGGGCCGCCAGCCACTCCAGGTAACTGCGGGTCTTGTTGTAGACCTGCCGCATCAACACCGCGTGCGCGCCAGGCTCCATTAACACGTCGAAGGCGAGTGCGGTCGCCTGCATGCCGGAGTCGCACACCACAGCGCTGGTGGCGTGCTCCAACGACTTCAGCTTGCCGATCAGCGTCGTGGTCGCGGTGGTACCGTAGCGCGCATACAGGTGGGGCAGCTCCGACCAGCAGCCTTCACTCGCGAAAAGAAAGGCCGCTTTGCCTTCCTGCCACGCCATCACCTGCGCCGATCCGAGCAGGTCGAGTTGCACGGTCGGCTCGTCCGGGTGGAGATAGGGGACACCAGTCCGCCGCGTGTGCTCGTCGATGGTCCGATGAATTGAGCGCGTGGTCTCGCTCATCGCCTCGAGCGGCGGACGGTCAGGCGGACATCCCTCGGGGTTCAGCCAGTCGGCGATCGCCATCTAGTCCATTACCCCGAGGCACAGGCGTTGTTCCACTCGTGCGAGACGTCCCACTGCATCGGTGACCGCTGCAATCTGGGTGTCCGAACTGGCGGAGATCATGAAGGCGAGGTGCACGCGGTCCGCCTCAGCCCGCGAGGCGCGGTTCTGCACCGTCAGGCCATGACGACGGACCAGGCCTTCGAACTTGCGCTCGAGGCCGGGATGCGGCTGCGCGGTGATCCGCAGGTAATGCCGGCGAGGCGCAGGTGAGATCGCCGCACCCTCGCGTGCCACTGGCAGTGCGCGCGGCACCGGCCAGCGGACCGAGTTGTCCTGTGCCAGGTCGATCAGGTCGCCGAGGACGGCGGTGGCAGTCGGCAGCGCGCCGGCGCCCTTGCCGAACAGGCTCAGGTCGCCTGAGGACGCGCAGCGGAGATAGACCGCGTTGTATTCCTCTTCAACCGACGCCAGCAGGTGCCACGTCGGCAGCAGCAGGGGTTCCACGGCCATGTCGAGCGCGCCGTTGATGCGCACGGCCCGCGCAATCTGCCGGATGCGGCAGCCCATCGACTCGGCCAGGTCGCAATCCGCGGGATCGATCTCGCGAATACCGCGCACGAGGAACCCATCGGGACGCACCCACGCGCCGAAGGCGCGATACGCGAGAATCGACAACTTGGCGGCGGCATCGTGGCCATCGAGATCGGCATCGGGCTGCGCTTCCGCAAACCCCAGCTTCTGGGCTTCGCTGACCGCCTCGGCCAGCGTCAGGTCGCCCTGCTCGAGCCGCGTCATCACAAAGTTGCAGGTGGCATTGACGATGCCCCACATGCTGTCTACTTCGTCGGCGCGATGGCTCAAGTGCCGCACGATCGGAATGGCGGCCGCGGCCGCGGCTTCGCAGTAGAGCGGCGTCTCGGTGCGTTGTGCCAACACGCCAAGGTCGGCCAGCTTCGACGCGAGCAGCGCCTTGTTGGCAGTGACGACCGGCTTGCCGGCCGCGAGGGCCGCTCGCAGGATTGGCTCCACGGACGTGCCGCCGGCGACCTCGACGACCACGTCGACCTCGGGATCGCTGACCAGTTCCAGGGCCTGGTCGCTGATCGGAATGCCGGCCGCGCGTGGACCGCGATCCTTGTT
>CAIVPW010000200.1 GCA_903907895.1 uncultured Alphaproteobacteria bacterium | reverse complement strand
GCCGGCGAGGGCCGTCTCCACATGAATATCCTGTGGGAGATGGGCGGCGCCGAGCGGGTGCTCACCGGCATTCTGGAAGGCGCCAAGGGTCTGGTGCATGGCGTCACGTGCGGCGCCGGCATGCCCTATCGCTTGGCCGAGATCACGTCCAAGTACGGCGTCTACTACTATCCGATCGTTTCGTCGGCGCGCGCGTTCCGCGCGCTGTGGAAACGCGCCTACTCGAAGTTCTCCGAGTACCTGGGCGCCGTCGTGTACGAAGACCCGTGGCTCGCCGGCGGACACAACGGCCTGTCGAATTCCGAAGATCCCACCAAGCCGGAAGACCCGCTGCCGCGCATCAAGGAATTGCGCGCGCAGATGATCGAGATGGGCCTGAAGGACACGCCCATCGTGATTGCGGGCGGCGTGTGGTACCTGCGCGAGTGGGAACACTGGATCGACAATCCCGAAGTCGGGCCGATCGCGTTCCAGTTCGGCACGCGCCCGCTCCTGACGAAGGAGTCGCCGATCCCCGACGCGTGGAAGGAAAAGCTCCTTTCGCTCAAGAAGGGCGACATCTATCTCAATCGCTTCTCGCCCACCGGCTTTTGGTCGTCTGCCGTCGAGAACGACTTCCTGCGCGAGCTCAAGGGCCGCGAGGAACGCCAGATCGCCTACACCATGGAAGTGCACGGCGAGCACCAGACGGAATTCCCCATGGGCCCGCGCGGCCGCATCGTCTACCTCACCAAAGGCGACGAGGTCCGCGCCCGGACGTGGATGGCCGCGGGCTACACCGAAGCACTCAAGACGCCGGAATCAACCCTGATTTTCGTGACGCCCGAGCGCGGGCGCGCCATCCGCATCGACCAGATCGAATGCATGGGCTGCCTCTCGGCCTGCCGCTTCTCCAACTGGAGCCAGGGCCCCGAAGGGACCACCGGCAAGAAGGCCGACCCGCGCAGCTTCTGCATCCAAAAGACGCTGCAGGATGTCGCCCACACCAGCGACATCGAGAACAACCTCATGTTCGCCGGCCACGGCGCCTACCGCTTCGGCACCGATCCGTTCTACTCCAACCGCTTCATCCCGACGGTGAAGGAACTGGTCGACCGCATCATGACGGGCGACTGAGCCGGAGGCTCGTCGCCTGCCTGGGGTTCCGTTGCGGCCCGAACATGCTATATTGGAACCATTCCAATGAGCAAAGCTTCCGCCAAGACCTCCAAGAGCGCCAGTAACGCAGCCATCGTCCAGGCTGCGCTGGAGAAACTGCGCGCGGCGGGGCTGCGGCCGACCAAGCAGCGCATCGCGCTCGGCGCGCTCCTGTTCGACGGCCGCGATCGCCACGTCACGGCCGAGGCGCTGCACGATGAAGTGCGCGGTGCTGGTGCCGATGTGTCGCTCGCCACCGTCTACAACACGCTGCACCAATTCACCGAAGCGGGGCTGTTGCGTGAAGTCGTGGTGAACGCGGGTGCATCGCACTTCGACACCAACGTCGGCGCGCACCATCACCTGTATTACGCCGACAGCGGCGAACTGCACGACGTCGATGCGACGGATGTCCGCATCGAAGGATTGCCGGCCGTGCCGCGCGGCGCCGAGATCGAGCGCGTCGACGTCATCGTCCGGCTGCGCCGCCGCTAGCTGCGCGCTGCTGCGAGCGATTCGCAGTACATTAGAGTAATTCTAAACTGTTGACGCCTGCCAATGTGCGGGCTACATACGTGCGCAGCAGTTGAATTTCAGCCCGACCGCGCTGGGGATGCGCGCAATTCCAGGAGGAGACGACGATGGCGACCGTATTGAAGGGCACGAAGACCGAAGAGAACCTGAAGGCTGCGTTCTCGGGTGAATCCCAGGCGAACCGCCGCTACCTGTATTTCGCACAGAAGGCCGACGTCGAAGGCTACAACGACGTCTCGACCGTGTTCCGCTCCACCGCGGAAGGCGAAACCGGCCACGCGCACGGCCACCTCGAATATCTCGAGGCAGTCGGCGACCCGGCCACCGGCAAGCCGATCGGCAGCACGCGCAACAACCTGCTCGCCTCGATCGCCGGCGAGACGCACGAGTACACCGACATGTACCCGGGCATGGCCAAGACCGCGCGCCAGGAAGGCTTCGAGGAAATCGCCGACTGGTTCGAGACTCTCGCCAAGGCCGAGAAGTCGCATGCCGGCCGCTTCCAGAAGGCCCTCGACACTCTCGCCTAAACGGCACCAGCGTCCGCCCGCGCTAGTCCATCTGGGCTCAGCGCGGGCGGGCCGCAACTCCCGCTACCATCCACTTCCTCGCACTGCAGGCAACAACGATGCACGCAGAAGGCACGGGCGCGCCGACGCGCCACGTTATTCCCTGGCAAGACCCGGCGTTCACCGATCCGGCAGCGCTCGATGCCGAGCTGCGCCGGCAGTTCGACGTGTGCCACGGCTGCCGCCGTTGCTTCAACCTGTGCGACAGCTTCCCAAGGCTGTTCGACCTCATCGATGCCGCAAAGACGGGCGAGCTCGACGGCGTCGACTCCAAGGATTTCAAGCCGGTCGTCGACGCATGCACCCTGTGCGACATGTGCTTCATGACCAAGTGCCCGTACGTGCCGCCGCACGAGTTCAACATCGATTTCCCGCACCTCATGCTCCGCTACCGCGTGGCGGAGAATAAGGCGGGCAAGGTCACGCTGGCGCAGAAGGAAGTGCGCAAGACCGATCGCAACGGCCGTCTCGCTACACGCATGGCGGCGCTGGCGAATTGGGGCAGCGATGTGCACAACAAGCTCGGCCGCTGGGTGCTGGCGACGTTCGCCAACATCCATCCGAATGCGTGGCTGCCGAAGTATCAGTCCACCAGCTTCGTCGAGCGCGCACGCAAGCACCCGGTTACCGTGAATGCCTCCGCGCCTGCCGCCGGCAAGCGCAAGGTCGTCCTCTACGCCAGCTGCTCCGGCAACTACAACAAGCACGACGTTGGCTTGGCGACGCGCGCCGTGTTGGCGAAGAACGGCGTCGAGACCGTCGTCATGCACCCCGCCTGCTGCGGCATGCCGCAGCTCGAAATCGGCGATCTCGCGGCCGTGTCGGCCAGCGCCAAGAAAGTCGCCGCCGAGCTCGTGCCGATGATCGACCAGGGCTACGACGTGGTTGCCATGACGCCGTCGTGCGCGCTGATGCTGAAGTTCGAATGGCCGTTGATCGCGCCCAAGGACGCCAACGTCGCCCGCCTCGCCAAGGCGACGCGGGACGTCGCCGAATACGTCGTCGAGATCGCCAAGAAGGACGGCCTGGCCGAAGGGCTGAAGCCGCTGGCCGAGCCGATGGCGGTGCACATCTCCTGTCACAGCCGCGCGCAGAACATGGGCGCCAAGGCCGCCGAGATGCTCCGTCTCATTCCCGAGGCGAACCTCACCGTGATCGAGCGCTGCTCCGGCCATGGCGGCGCATGGGGCATGGAGAAGCCGAACTTCCCGGTGGCGCTCAAGGTCGGCAAACCGGTATTCCGCCGCGTGCTCGACATCGAGAACGCCACCAACGCCCAAGTGCTGTCCGAATGCCCGCTCGCCGGCGACCACATCGTCCAGGGCGTGCAGGAACTCGACCCCAAAGCCAAGCAAGCGCCCGCGCTGCATCCCATCCAGATGCTGGCCCGCTCCTATGGAATCGAGGAACCGCGATGACCGTCCGCGTCAAACGCCGCGAGATCACCCGCGCCGACATTCTGCCGATGCCGGCCTACGCGGCCGTGCGCGAGCACAAGCGAGCCGAAGTGCGCGCGGCCAAACGAAATCGCCAGATCGGCGTCGGCCCCCACGCCATGTTCACGTTCGAGAGCTACGACTCGATGTGGCTGCAGGTGCATGAAATGCTGCGCATCGAGAAGGGCGGCGACGCGCAGATCGATGACGAGCTCGCCGCCTATAACCCGATGATCCCGAACGGGCGTGAGCTCACCGCGACCATGCTGATCGAAATCGAGAACCCCGATCTGCGCGCCCAAGAGCTCGGCCGCCTCGGCGGCATCGAGGAGACGATCCGCCTGCGCATCCGCGCCAATGGTGCCGAGCAGATCGTGCCCGCGGTGCCCGAGCGCGACACCGAGCGCACCGATGCCGAGACCGGCAAGGCGTCCTCCGTGCACTTCTTTCACTTCCCGTTCTCGGACGCGCAAGTTGCCGCGTTCCGGGCCGAGAATGCAGAAGTGACTCTCGAGATCACCCACCCGCGCTACAAGCACGCGGCCGGCCTGCCCGACGCGGCGCGCCACTCCCTCGCCGCCGACTTCGACGGCAGCACGACGCACTAGTCGCCACGCCGTCTGCGGCGGCGAGCGGTTCAGTCATCTACCGCCTCGCCCGGATAGACGCCCCAAATCTGCTCGCGCGGCAGCCAGCCGCGGCGCCCGCCGATCTCCATCCGGCACCAGGCGATGTTGCAGGTGAGCAGGCGGCCCTGCACGCCGGGCTCTGCCTGCAGCACCGGCACGCCGTTGCTCTCGGGCGTGCGCAGCAGGGTGCGCACTTCGCCCTGGATGATCGCGCTGCGCGTGCCGGCCAAAAGATTCTGGTCCACCCAGCCCTCGGCGCCGTCGATGTCGCGGATCTTCCGCCACTTGTCGAACTCGGCGGTTACCTCGACCGGCATGGCCTCGCGCACGAATACCCAAACGATCGGGTATTGCACGCCCGGCCCGGTGCGCACTCTCACCATGGCGGAGCGCAGCGACACGAAGCGAGGCAACTTGAGCGTCTGCGCCACCACGTCGCCCGTCACGGCCGACAGCAACAAGGCAACGCACAGCAACCGGAAGAGGCGGGACACGGGCGGGAGTGAATCACGCCGCGCCCCAAGTCACAACGCCCCGAAATCGTCGCGCCCTTGGACGGCGTGATACACGGAGCTGCCCGCCCGCGGTGGCCAGCCCGCTGATCAGCAGGAGCAGCTGTACGAACCCCGCGCCGCGGCGGCCCAAGTAGAAGTGTGGCCGCCGATCGGTGCCAGCAGCATCCAGCACAGGTACGCAATCAGCACGCTCTTGCGGCTTTCGGCAATGTGCTGCTCGACGTACCGGAGCTCTTCTGTGGTGAGCGGCGCCGCAGCCGTGGCTACTCCGCCGGCAACGCGCAGAATTCTTCGCCCGGTTGGGCGTGGCCGATGAGCGATTGCGACAGGTCCCGGATGGTCGGCGCATCGCCGCACAGGGCACAATTCGCATCGCGCCGCACTTTGACCGTGCGCCAGGCGGCGTTGAGGGCGTCGTAGATGACGAGCTTGCCGGACAGGCTTTCGCCGATGCCGACGGTCTCCTTGAGTACCTCGACCGCCTGCAGTGAGCCGACCACGCCGGCGAGTGCGCCAAGAATGCCGGCCTCGGCGCACGATGGCGCCAAGCCCGGGGGCGGCGGCTCGCGGTAGATGCAGCGGTAGCAGGGGTTGTAGTCGCCCTTCAGGTGCGCCTTGAAGGTCGCGATCTGTCCGTCGAACTGTGACAGCGCACCCGAGACGAGTGTCTTCTTGGCAAAGAACGCCGCGTCGTTCACCAGGAAGCGGGTCGCGAAATTATCGCTGCCGTCTGCCACGATGTCGTACTGCGAGATCAGTTGTGCCGCGTTGGCCGCCGTCAGCCGCTCGTTGTGCTGCACGATGCGCACATCGGGGTTGATCTCGGCCACCATCTCGGCGGCGCTCGCCACCTTTGCGACGCCGACGCGCGCGGTGGTGTGCAGGATCTGCCGCTGCAGGTTCGAGAGGCTCACGTCGTCGAAGTCGACCACGCCGATGGTGCCGATGCCGGCCGCGGCGAGGTACAGGATGATCGGCGAGCCGAGCCCGCCCGCGCCGACCACCAGCACACGCGCGCGCAAAAGGCGTTCCTGCCCCGCGCCACCCACTTCCTTGAGGATGATGTGGCGCGCGTAGCGCTCGAGCTGGTCGTCGCGCAGGTCCATTACGGCGTCTCGAACAACGCGGTGGACAGGTACCGCTCGGCGAACGACGGCAGCACCACGACCACCATCTTGCCGGCCATGTCCGCCCGCCCGGCCACCTCGAATGCCGCAGCCAGCGCCGCGCCCGAGGAAATGCCGCACGGAATGCCCTCGACCTTGGCCGACAGGCGTGCGGTCTCGAACGCAGTCTGGTTGCCGATCGTGATCACTTCGTCGATCAGCTGCGTGTTGAGGATCGCCGGCACGAAGCCTGCGCCGATGCCTTGAATCTTGTGCGGTCCCGGCTTGCCGCCCGACAGCACGGGGCTGCCCTCCGGCTCCACTGCAACCATGCGCACGCTCGGCTTGCGCTTCTTCAGAACCTCGCCCACGCCCGTCAGCGTGCCGCCGGTGCCGACGCCTGAGACGACCACGTCCACCTTGCCCTGGGTGTCGTTCCAGATTTCCTCCGCGGTGGTCTTGCGGTGGACGGCCGGGTTGGCGGCGTTTTCGAATTGCTGCGGCATGAAGGCGTCGCCGAGTTCGCGCACCACCTGCTCGGCGCGGGCGATGGCGCCCGACATGCCCTGGTCGGCCGGTGTCAGGATGATCTCGGCGCCCAGCAGCTCCAGCATCTTGCGTCGCTCCAGCGACATGCTTTCCGGCATGGTCAGGATCAGGCGCAGACCTTTCGCTGCGGCGACGAACGCCAGCGCAATGCCGGTATTGCCGGACGTCGGCTCGACGATGGTGGTGCTCGGCCCGACCTTGCCGGCGCGCTCGGCCGCCTCGATCATGGAAAGGCCGATGCGGTCCTTCACCGACGAGAGCGGATTGAAGAACTCGAGCTTGGCGAGCACATCGGCCTTCGCGTTAAAGCGCGCCGACAGCTTGGGCAGCCGCACCAGCGGCGTGTCGCCGATCGTGTCGAGAATCGACGCGTAGATGCGGCCGCGTCCGGGCTTGTCCCCCGTGCTCGCTCCGCCCACGCCAACGTCGATCTTGGTCATCTGCGGCTCCTTACCCGGCGTCAAATGTCGAACTGCACCCGCTCGGGCGGGCGCGCCTCCACGCCTTTTGCGTCGGCGCGGCGGCAAAGATCCTCGATCGTGATTTCGTCCATCTCGCGCATGAAGTTCTGCCGCACCTCGATCCACAGCGGCCGGATGACCTTGTGGGCAAGGTCCGAGCCCGGCTCCATGCTGGTGAGGTCGCGGCTGGTGCGCTCGGTTGCGTACACGACGCGCACGATCTCGCCGACGGTGATCTTGCGCCGATCTCTTGCCAGGCGATAGCCGCCGCGCGGACCGCGCACGCCCTTAAGAACGCCGGCGCGGACGAGCTTTTGCATCACTTGCTCGAGGTAGCGCTGCGGAATGCCCTGGCGCTGCGTGATGTCGCGCGCCTGCGCGGGCTCCGCGCCCGAGTTGTAGGCGATGTCCACCACCGCCTCGAGGGCGTACAGCATTTTGCGCGTAAGCTTGATCATCGGCCCGTCGATCCAAATCCACCCGCGCCGCGCCGCGTGTCGGGCAGCTGTCCGGTTTGCAGCACCGCGCGCTCGACGCGCGCCAGCACCAGTTGTGCGATGCGCATGCCGCGCTCGACGGTGAACGACTTTGCGCCGAGGTTGGCGAGCAGCACCTTTACCTCGCCGGTGTAGTCCGCATCGATGGTGCCCGGGCTGTTCAACACCGTGACGCCGTGCTCCAGCGCAAGGCCCGAGCGCGGGCGCACCTGCGCCTCGTGGCCTTCCGGCAGTCCCAGGCGGATGCCGGTCGGGATCAGCGTGCGCTCGCCGGGCCCAAGCTCCACCGGCGCGCTGAGGGCCGCCATCAGGTCCATGCCGGCGGCGCCGGCCGAGCGGTACTGCGGCAGGCCCAGGTCTTCGCTTCCGGGCATCAGGTTCACCATCACCGGCACCGTCATGCCGCAGGCGCCCGCGCCGGCAGCGCGGCCGCAATGCGCTCGACCAGGCGCTCAGCCACTTCGCGTTTGTCCAGCGTGGGCCACGATTCGGCGCCGTTCGCGCTTACGACGTGCACGGTGTTGCGCGCACCGCCCAGAACCTGCGTGCCCGGTGACACATCGTTGGCAATCACCCAATCGCAATTCTTGGCAGCGCGCTTTTGCTGTGCCCGCCCGATCAGCGCCTCGGCGTTCGATTCGGTTTCCGCCGCGAATCCGATCACCAGTGCCGGCCGTTTCGGCCCCGCCTTGGCAACGGTCGCAAGAATGTCGGGATTTTCGACCAGCGCCAGGCGCGGCGTCTCGCCGCTCTTCTTGGTCTTCACCGCCATCGGCTCGGCCGCGCGCCAATCGGCGACCGCGGCCGCGAACACTGCGATGTCCACCGGCATCGCGTGTTCGACCGCTTCCAGCATCTCGCGCCCGGTCTCGACATGCCGCACCGTGACGCCCGCGGGGTCCGGCTGTGCCGTCGGTCCGGTGACAAGCGTGACGTGCGCGCCGCGGCGCGCCAACGCCGCAGCAATGGCGTGACCTTGCTTGCCGGACGAATAATTGCCGATGTAGCGCACCGGATCGATCGCTTCGCGCGTCGGGCCGGAGGTGACCAGTGCGGTCTTGCCCGCCAGCGATTGCACCGGCGCCGCCAACAACGCCTCGACACGCGCCAGGATGTCGGCAGGTTCCGTCATGCGCCCGGCGCCGGTTTCGCCGCACGCAAGGTCGCCGGCCGAAGGCCCGATGAACTGAATGCCGTCCGCCGCCAGCTGCGCGACGTTGCGCTGAGTCACCGGTTTCGCCCACATCTCGACGTTCATGGCGGGTGCAGCCAGCACGGGCTTGTCGGTGGCCAGCAGGATGGCGGTCGCGAGGTCGTTCGCCATGCCGGCCGCCATGCGCGCCAGAATGTCGGCGGTCGCCGGCGCGACCACGATCAGGTCGCTCTCACGCGCCAGGCGGATGTGTCCCATCTCGCTTTCATCGGTCAGCGACAACAGCTCCTGGTGCACCTTCTCGCCCGACAGCGCAGCAACCGAGAGGGGGGTTACGAACTCCGCCCCCGCCTTGGTCAGGACGCAACGGACGCGCGCACCCCCGTCTTTCAGGCGCCGGATCAGCTCCAGTGCCTTGTAGGCGGCGATGCCGCCCGCGATGACGAGCAGGATGTGGCGTCCAGATAGGGGCGCAGCGGTCACGACGGGCTCCGGCGCGGCTAGATTTCGCAGGAATTGTATGTGGTTTGGGGAATGTAGTGGCGCGTGTCCCGCCCGGCAAGGCGTGAATCGCCGCGGGCTGGGCCTCAGCCCGATTTCCGCTCAGCCCGGCTGGATTTGCTTGAAGATGAAATAAACCAACATTATCAAGACGATACCGTAGGTGAATGAGCGCAGCGGGTTGCGCGCCCGGCTCTTTCCGAACGAGCCCGAGCTCTCGGGTGGGATCAGCCGCAGGCCCTCGGGCGTGAAGGCGGCGCCGGCGCGTTCGGCGGCCTCGATCAGGCCCGGCAGGCGCCGGACCGTAGAAACGATCTCCTCGGCCCCCTCCCGGGCCTGGGCGGCCGGTCCAATCGCGCCCGGCAGCCAGCCGCGCAGGAAGGTCCGGGCGGTTGCCCACATGTCCCCCTGGGGCGCCAAGTCGCGGCACAACCCTTCCACGACCACGAGGGTCTTCTGCAGCAGCAACAGCTGTGGCTGGGTCCGCATGCGGAAGTTCTCGGTCACCTCGAAAAGCTGCGCCAGCAGCCGGCCCATCGACACCTCGGCGGGCGGCCGGTCGAACACCGGCTTGGCAATGGCGCGCAGCGCCTGCGCGAAGGCATCGATCGACTGGTCGCGCCGCACGTAGCCGGCCTGGAAATGCACTTCCGCCGCACGCCGGTAATCGCCCATCAGGAAGGCGAGCAGCATGGCGCCGACGTAGCGACGCTCGTTCTGGTCGAGCCTGCCCATGATGCCGAAGTCGACGGCAATGACGATGTCGTCGGGGCCGACGAACAGATTCCCGTGGTGCAGGTCGGCGTGGAAGAAGCCGTCGCGGAACGCCTGCTTCAGGAACGCCAGCAACAGGTTGTCGGCAACGCGCTGCAGGTCATGGCCGGCGGCGACGAGCGCGGCCTTGTCCGCAATGTGGATGCCGCTTACGCGCTCGGTGGTCAGGACGCGCTTTTGCGTGCGCCGCCAATCGACCTCGGGGACCTTGAAGCCGGGATCGGTCGTGAACGACTCGCCGATTTCCGATGCCGCCGCGCCTTCCAGGCGCAGGTCGAGTTCGTCGGCCACCGAGCGTTGGAAGGTCCGCACCACCTTCACCGGCTCGAGCCTGCGCGAAGCCTCGACGTAGCGCTCCAGGAACTGCGCGGCCCACTCGAACAAGGCGAGGTCGCGCTCGAATTCCTGCTCGATCCCCGGCCGCAGTACCTTGACCGCGACGGGATCGCCCTCGGCCGTCTGGGCAAAATGCACCTGCGCAATCGATGCTGCCGCAACCGGCTGCTCCTCGAATTGCGCGAACAGCATGTCGATCGGCTGATCGAATTCTCGTTCGATGATCTCTTTGGCCAGCGCGCTCGGAAACGGCGGCAGGCGGTCGCGCAGCAGGGCCAGATCTTGCGCAATGTCCGCCCCCACGATGTCGGGGCGCGTCGACAGCGTCTGGGCAAACTTGATGAAGCTTGGCCCCATCGCCTGTACGGCCTCGGCCAGGCGCTGGCCCGGCCGCATCGCCGTAAACTCGGGCTTCGGCCTGCCCGCCGCCACTCGTGCCAGCCAGCGCGCCATCGGCGGCAGCGGCACGCGGTCGAGCACGTACAGGGCATCGTGGGTGCCCAGCGTACGGACGATCCGCAGCGCCCGGTTCAGGTTGGCAAACGCCGACAACGCTACAGCCGCCAGCCCGAGTAAAGCGTCGCAATGCCTCCGGCCAGCGCGCGCGTGCGCACTTGGGCAAGGCCCGCGGCCTCCATGCGCGCGGCGACTTCGCCGCGGTCGGGGAAGTTGCGGATGCTGTCCACGAGGTACTGGTAGGCCGACCCTTTGCCGCTCACCATCTGCCCCATGCGCGGCAACACATGCTGCGAGTACGCATCGTAAATGCCGTCGAGGCCGGCCTGCACCGGCCCGCCGAATTCCAGGGCCACAAACCGTCCGCCATAGCGCAGCACGCGCACGACTTCGGCCAGGGCGTTATCCATGTGGGTCACGTTGCGCAGCCCGAATGCGTTGGTGCAGGCATCCTGGCTGGCGTCCGGCAGCGGCAGCGCCTCGGCGTTTCCGGCCACGAAGCGCACGCTGTCCACGATGCCGCGGTCCAGCGCGCGATCGCGGCCGACGTCGAGCATGGCCGGGGTCAGGTCGACCACCGTGATGGCGCCGCCGGGGTTGCCCTTCAGCCGGTCGTGTACGCGGAAGGCGATGTCGCCGGTGCCGCCGGCGATGTCCGCCAAGTGGAACGGTGCGGACGGGTTGAGCCAATCCACCATCTCCGACTTCCACAAGCGGTGGATGCCGCCGCTCATGAGGTCGTTCATCAGGTCATAGCGCGCAGCGACGCCCGCGAAGAGCTCGCGTACGAGACCAGCTTTTTCGGCGGCGGGGACCACACGGTCCCCGAAGAAGGCAGTGCCGGCTTCCGCCGGGGTGCCCCGGGTCCGGGTCATGGGCCGGACAATAGCGCGTGCGCCTTGGCCTTGCTACGTTCCCGCCCCCGATGAATGCCCCTTTGAACGCCGAAGACGACACCCTGGTCGGGGCCGCCCGCGAGGCCATCCGCACCCGCTATCAATACGGTCGCCATCACGTGGGCAGCGCCGTTCGGATGCGCTCGGGCCGGGTCTTTACCGGCCTGCATCTGGAAACCCATGTCGGCAGCGGCGTGTGTGCCGAGGCCGTGGCCCTCGGCCGCGCCGCGTGCGAGGGCGAGGACGAGATCGACACTATTGTGGCGGTGCGCCATCCCAAGCCCGGCGAGTTGCCGCGCGACATTGCCGTCGTGTCGCCCTGCGGCACCTGCCGCGAGCTGATCTCGGACTACGGCCCCGCCGCCCGCGTCATCATCCCCACCCCCGACGGCCCGCGCGCGGTTTCGATCCGCGAGATGTTGCCGTGGAAGTACCTGCGCCCGGGTTCCGGTGCCTGAGCTTCCCGAAGTCGAGACGGTTCGCGCCGGGCTCGCGGGTGCCGTGCAGGGCAAGCGCCTCGTTGCCGTGGAGCAACGGCGCAAGGACCTGCGCGTCCCGTTTCCGGAAGGCTTCGCCGCGAAGCTGAGTGGCCGCCGCCTGATCGAAGTTGCACGGCGCGGCAAATACCTGCTGTGGCACTTCGACGACGGTACCGTGCTGATTGCCCACCTCGGCATGTCGGGCCGCATGATGGTGCGTCATGGTCCCGCCGCTGCGGCTGGCAGCCACGAGCATGTCGTCTTTCGGTTCGAAGACGGCACATGGGTCACGTTCGCCGATCCGCGCCGCTTCGGGCTGATGACGCTGACCACCAAGGACGCAGCGAACGATCATCCGTTGCTGGCCGCCATGGGACCGGAACCGCTCGAGGACGGCTTCGACGCCGCGTATCTCGCCGGTGCGTTCCGCGGCAAGAAGTCGCCGCTGAAGAACGCGCTGATGGACCAGCATCTCATCGCCGGTCTGGGCAACATCTATGTGTGCGAGGCGATGTTCCGCGCGCGGCTGTCTCCCTTCCGCGCCGCGGGCAGTCTCAAGGGGCCCGCGGTGGCCAGACTGGTGGCTGCGATCAAGGCCGTACTGAAAGATGCCATCGCGGCCGGCGGCTCGTCGCTGCGGGACTACCGCAAGGCCTCGGGCGAGCTTGGCGACTTTCAGCACCGCTGGGACGCCTATGGGCGCGAGGGCAAGAAATGCCCCGGCTGCAGGCCAAGCTGGCGCTGCACCGTGGTGCGCGAGGTCCAGGGCGGGCGCTCCACGTTCTATTGTCCGCGGCTGCAGGTTTAACGGGCATTTCTGCCCCCTGTGCTGCCCCCGTGTGCCGCCCCGGCCTGCGACCGCGGCGCGCGGGGCCCCGCCCCGCTTGCTTGACGCCGGAAGCCCCTGTGGATATACACCCGGCTCGGCCCGCCGGACCCCGGCCGGCCTTGCCTTTCCAGGTCAGGGATTCCATGGCGCACCACAAGTCAGCGCTGAAGCGCATTCGCCGTAACGCTCGCCGCACCACGATCAACAAGAACCGCGTGTCCGAGATGCGGACCGACGTTCGTAAGGTCGAGGAAGCGATCGCATCGGGCGACAAGAAGGCCGCGATGGAAGCACTGCAGAGCGCGCAGCCGGAGCTGGCGAAGAACGGCCGCCGCCGCGTCATCCATCCGCGCACCGCGGCACGCAAGGTCTCGCGCCTGTCTGCGCGCATCAAGGCGATGGGCGCGTCGCACTAAGCGCACCGCCGCTCGCAAAAAAAATGCAGGGACGCGCGCTTTCGGGCGCGCGTCTTTTTTTGTGCGCGGTGTGTCGCGCGCCGCGAGTGACCAAGCACGCGTCACAACATTGCGCGTCTGGTGTGCACTCGTTGCATGCGTGCGACGCGCAAGAAAAATCCCGCAGTCGTTTTCAAAAAAATTGCGCAGACCGTGTGTTCACTTCTCACGGTTCGCGCTTCGGACCCATTGCCACGATGGAAGTGCTCCCTTACCCTCCGCTCACTCCTTGATTGAGGAGTTACACACGAAATTGGGCAGCACATTTCTGGCGCATCGGACGCGGTTCGTTTTCGCGACAATGCGCGGTAGCGGAATTGTGTTGTGGGGCGAGGGCGGGGATCACTAGCTAGCAGCGGCGCTGCACGAAAGTGTTGTCGCCGTAACTTGCGTGAAGCTTTCACCGGCGTTCGGTGAAAGCGCTACGACGGGAAGTACGCATGCCGGAGAAGGCTCAAGATCGCTCACCGGTAAGTGCATCGCCCGCATCGGGGTACGCAGGAGATGTCTCGGTAAACGAGGCATGGCGGCTGCTAGTGGAAGATCCGGTTGCCGTGCTCGTCGATGTGCGGACGATGGCGGAGTGGATGTACGTGGGAACGCCGGACCTCACTTCGATCGCTAAGAGACCGCTCTTCATCGAGTGGCAGACGTTCCCCGACCGCACGCTCAACCCAGATTTCCTGGGCCAACTCGCCCGCTCGATTCCCGACAAGGACGCCACGGTTCTGTTTCTCTGCCGCTCGGGCGCCCGCTCGGCCTCTGCCGCCATGATGGCGACGGCCAAGGGCTACGCTCGCTCCTACAACATTGCCGAGGGCTTCGAAGGTGACCCCGACAGGGCGCGCCATCGCGGTACCTACGGCGGCTGGAAGGCAAAAGGCCTGCCATGGGTGCAAAGCTGATGACCACGCGTCTGCCCGCCGAAACCGCTGTGCCCGCGACCGATCTGAAGGCGCGTTGGGACCGCGTGCGCGAGCGTTTGCGCAACGAGGTGGGCGAGGCCGCGTTCAACAGTTGGCTGCGTCCCGTCGATTTCATCGAAAGCGCAGACCGTTCGGTCCGCCTGTCGGTGCCGACTCGCTTCATGCGCGATTGGGTAGTGAAGCACTATGCCGACCGTATTCGCACGCTGTGGTCCAACGAGGACGCCGCCTGCGATTCGGTCGAAATTCTGGTCGCCACGGCCGCCGCGCCCGTTCGGGCGCGCCTCGGCAAGGAAGCCACACCTCATACCGGCTCTGCGCTCGGTAGCGGCGGCGAGATCGAATCGCGCTTCGCCTTCCCGGCTACCGAGGCCGCGACCAAGCTCACCTTCGATCATTTCATCGTCGGCAAGCCGAACGAGCTTGCCTATGCCGCGGCCGTGCGCGTCGCCGAAGCGGAGACGGTGCCGTTCAACCCGCTCTATCTCGCGGGCGGCGCGGGCCTTGGCAAGACGCACTTGATGCACGCCATCGCCTACCACATGCAGAAGAAGTTCCCCGAGCGGCGCATCGCCTACCTCTCGGCCGAACGCTTCATGTACGAATTCGTGCGCGCCCTGCGCGACAAGAACGTCATGCCCTTCAAGGAGCAGCTGCGTTCCGTCGACGTGCTGATGGTCGATGACGTGCAGTTCATCGCCGGCAAGGAATCGACGCAGGAAGAATTCTTCCACACGTTCAATGCGCTGATCGACCAGAACCGCCAGATCGTCATCTCCGGCGACCGTTCGCCAAGCGACCTCGACCACATGGAAGAGCGCATGCGCTCGCGCCTGGGTTGGGGCCTCGTGGCCGACATCCACGCCACCGACTACGAGCTGCGCCTCGGCATCCTGCATTCCAAGGCCGAACAGCTCGGCGCCAAGGTGCCGCAGCAGGTGCTCGAATTCCTCGCCCACCGCATCACGTCGAACGTGCGCGAGCTCGAAGGCGGCCTGAACCGCGTGCTGGCCTACTCGAACTTGGTCGGCCGCCCGATCACGCTCGAGACGACGCAAGAGGTCCTGAAAGACCTGTTGCGCGCCAACGATCGCCGCGTCTCGATCGAAGACATCCAAAAGCGCGTCGCCGAGCACTTCAATGTGCGCTTGGGCGACATGCACAGCCCGCGCCGCGCCCGCGCCGTGGCGCGCCCGCGCCAAGTGGCGATGTACCTGTGCAAGCAGCTCACCACCCGCTCGCTGCCCGAGATCGGCCGCAAGTTCGGCGGCCGCGACCACACCACGGTCATGCACGCCGTGCGCAAGATCGACGAACTGAAGCGCGAAGATTCGGCCCTCGCCGAGGACATCGAGCTCCTCAAGCGCTCGCTCGAAAGCTAGGCGGCCGCTGCCGCCCCCGGGGCCACGAATTTGGCCTCCTCG
>CAIVPW010000199.1 GCA_903907895.1 uncultured Alphaproteobacteria bacterium | reverse complement strand
GCCTGCAGGCTCGCCAACACCGCCCGGGCCAGGTTCCGGTAGACCTTGGCCTGTGGTCCATCCGGCTCGGCGTGCACGATCGGCGTGCCGGCGTCCGAGGTTTCGCGGATGCGCACGTCGAGGGGGACTTCGCCGAGGAACGGGGCGCCGGTCTGCTCGGCTTCGCGGCGGGCGCCGCCGTGGCCGAAGATCTCGCTGCGCTCGCCGCAGTGCGGGCACAGGAAGTAGCTCATGTTCTCGACGATGCCGAGGACGGGCACCGAGACCTTCTCGAACATCTTCACGCCCTTGCGCGCATCGATCAGCGCCACGTCCTGGGGTGTCGAGACGATCACGGCGCCGGAGATCGGCACCGTCTGGGCCAGCGTCAGGTGGGCGTCGCCGGTGCCGGGTGGGAAGTCGATCACCAGCACGTCGAGTTCGCCCCAACGGACGGTGCGCAGCATCTGCTGCAGCGCGCTGGTCACCATCGGCCCGCGCCAGACCATCGGCGTGTCGCCAGGCACCAGGAAGCCCATCGACATGGTGTTGATGCCGAAGGCTTGCATCGGCAGCAGGTTGCGTTGCTCGGCTTCGGCGCGCTGGCCCTCAAGGCCGAGCATGCGTGGAATACTGGGGCCGTAGACGTCGGCGTCGAGCAAACCGACACGCAGTCCCTCCGCCGACAGTGCCAGCGCGAGGTTCACTGCGGTGGTGGACTTGCCGACGCCGCCCTTGCCGCTGGCGACGGCGAGAATGCTGCGCACGCCCGGAATGTCGGCGCGCGGTACGGCTTGCGGTGCAGCTGCGCCCGGTGCAGCGGCCGGCGGCTTCGCCGCGGTGAGCACTGCATTCACCTTCTTCACGCCCGGCAGGCGCGAGACGGCAACCGTCGCCGCGGTGCGCAGCGCCTCGTTGTCGCGGGACGCCTTGTCGTTTGTGCCCGGCGGGGCCACCTCTAGGGCGAACGTGACAACCCCATCCTGGATCGCCAATCCCGACACCATGCCGAGCGTGACGACATCCTTGCCGTGGACCGGGGATACGACGCGCTTAAGCACGTCGAGAACGGCGTCCTGGGAGAGTTGCACGGACATGGTTCAGATTCCGGAAAAGCGGGTCAGAGAAAGCGCAGAAGTCTGCGGGTTTGCGCTGCGTACGAAGGCCGGTTCGCGTTGCGCGGCGGCCACCATGTCATATAAGACTCGGAACCGCGACGATGCAGCCACGGCTGATCCCTTGGTCCGGCGCTGGCCGGGGGACATGGACTGGCTTTCCGGTAGGTGCGGCGCGGTTCTCCGCGCGGCGCTCCCGCATCCCGTAATAGATAAGACCGGGCTTCGTGCTGAAGCCGGGCATTCCTGGAGTTGATCGCCGATGCCATGGAGCAATCGAGGCGGGCCTTCGGGCGGTAATGGCGGCGGCCCTTGGGGTCAGCCGGGACCGCGCGGCCCACAACCTCCCAATCTCGAAGACCTGCTGCGTCAGGGCCAGGACCGCTTCCGCCGACTCCTGCCGACCGGCGCCGGTGGCGGCCGTGGTCTCTTCTTAATGGCACTCGTGGTGGCCGCCGTGTGGGGAGCCTCGGGCTTCTATCGCGTGCAGCCCGATGAGCAGGGCATCGTCCTGCGCTTTGGCGAGTTCGTGAAGACAACGCTGCCGGGCCTGCACTATCACCTGCCGGCGCCGATCGAAGCGGTGCTCACGCCGAAAGTGACGACGATCCACCGCGAGGAGATCGGCTTCCGTTCCGCCGAGCCGGGCCGGGCGGCAAACCGCAGCCTCCCCGAAGAAGCGCTGATGCTCACCGGCGACGAGAACATCATCGACATCAACTTCACGGTGTTCTGGCGCATCATCGACGCTGGCGACTACCTGTTCACCATCGACCGGCCGGACGCGACCGTGAAGGCCGCAGCCGAAAGCGCCATTCGCGAAGTGATCGGCCACACGCCGTTCGCGCGCGTGAACCCCGACCGCGAGGCCGTCGCCGCCGAGACGCGCACGCGCCTGCAGCAGATCCTCGACACCTACTCGGCCGGCATCCAGGTCACCCAGGTGAACCTGCAGAAGTCCGAGCCGCCTACCGCGGTGATCGACGCGTACAACGACGTGCAGCGCGCCAAGACCGACCTCGATCGCCTCATCAATGAGGCGCAGGCGTACCGCAACGACATCATCCCGCGCGCGCGCGGCGAGGCGGTGCAGATCGTCCAGGCCGCCGAAGGCTACAAGCAGCAGATACTGGCCGCGGCCGAAGGCAACGCCCAGCGCTTCCTGTCGGTGTACCGCGAGTACACCCAGGCGAAGGACATCACAATGCGGCGCCTCTACCTCGAGACGATGGAGCAGGTGCTGCGCAACTCGAACAAGATCATCATCGACCAAGGGGCCAACGGCCCAGGCGTCGTCCCGTATCTCCCGCTGCCCGAAGTGCAGCGCCGGGCGCAGGGAGGCTGAGCAATGTCGCGTCTGTCCATCCCCACCACCATCACCCTCGTCGCCCTGGCGGCGCTGGTCGTGCTCGGCATTGCATCGCTGTTCACCGTGCAGCAGACCCAGCAGGCGCTGGTGTTGCAATTCGGCGAACCCGTCGGCGTGGTCAATGAGCCGGGCCTGCACGTCAAGATGCCGTTCATCCAGAACGTCGTTTATCTCGACAAGCGGATCCTGCACGTCGATGGCGCCGCCGCCCAAATCCTGGCATCCGACCAAAAGCGCCTCGTTGTCGACGCCTTCCTGCGCTATCGCATCGTCGATCCGTTGCTGTTCTACCAGTCGGTGCGCACGCAGCAGACCGCCGAAGCGCGGCTGCAGTCCGTCCTCGATGCGACCTTGCGACAGACACTCGGCCGCGTGCCCTTGCTCGGCATCGTCAGCGAGCAGCGCACGGCGCTGATGGCCGAGGCCACCCGCATCATGGGTGAGCAGGCCCGTTCGCTTGGCATCCAGGTGATCGACGTACGGGTCAAGCGCACCGACCTGCCGGAGGAGAACACCCAGGCGATCTTTGCGCGCATGCGCACCGAGCGCGAGCGTGAGGCGCGCGAGTACCGTGCGCAGGGCGCCGAAGAGGCGTTGCGGGTCCGCTCGGGCGCCGACCGCGATCGCACCGTGCTGATCGCCGAGGCCCAGCGCTCCGCCGAAATCCTACGCGGCGAGGGCGACGCCACCGCCGTGAAGGTCTACGCCGACGCCTTTGGCCAGGACGTGGAGTTCTTCACGTTCTACCGCTCGATGCAGGCGTACCGCGACGCGTTGGCGCCGAACGGCGCCAACGGCACCACCATGGTGCTGGCACCCGATACGGAATTCTTCCGCTACTTCCGTAGCTTGCTGGGCGAGCAGCCGACCGGTGTGAAGCCGCCCGCAACGCCTGGAGCGGCCGCGCCGACGGCCCAGGCGCGCTAGTGGACGAGGGGCTACGGGAGCTGGGGCTTGCCCTGGCTCTCGTCCTCGTGATCGAAGGCCTGCTCTATGCGCTGCTGCCGAACCTGATGCGCAAGGTCATGGCGTTTCAAAGCACGCAGGCGCCGGGGTTGCTGCGGTGGACCGGCGTCGCGTCTGTCGCCGCCGGCGTCGGCTTCGTCTGGGTCGTGCGCAATATGTAAGTGAGTTGCTGCGAGGCCGTTGCGCCGGCTGCGGCAACGGCCATAATTCCTCCTCGATTGGGCGGCAAATTCCCCCGCAGAAGGGATCAGGCTGGCCGCACTATGCGCCGCGCACTCCAGCCCGATGATCCCCGCCTGACATGGAGAAAGGCTGATATGTCGCCGACCCGGCCGGCTACACCGCTTTCGATCACCCGCATCGTACGCGTTGCCCTCGCGTTCGCCGCCGCGCTCGCGCTCACGCCCGCGCTGACGCTGCGCGCCGATGCCGCCGTGCCAACCGGATTTGCGGACATTGCGGAGCAGGCCCTGCCGGCCTACGTCGACATCCTCGTGCGGCCGAAGTCCGCCGGGCCGGCGCGTCCCGGCCAGCAGGCGCAAGGCCAGCCGCCGCAGGGCCCGTTCGACCAGTTTTTCCGCGACTTCTTCGACCAAGTGCCGCAGCCGGGCCAGGAGCGCAATGTCGGCAGCCAGGGCTCGGGCTTCATCATCGACAAGACCGGCTTCATCGTCACGAACAACCACGTCATCGAGGACGCCGACCAGATCACCGTCATCATGCACGACGGAACGCGCCTGGTGGCCAAGTTGCTCGCCACCGACGACCGCGTCGATCTCGCTGTCCTCAAGGTCGAGGCAGGCCGCGATCTTCCGGCGCTGCGCTGGGGCGATTCCGACACGGCACGCGTCGGCGACTGGATCCTCGCCATCGGCAATCCGTACGGCATGGGCGGCACCGTCACGGCGGGCATTGTGTCGGCGCGCGCGCGCAACATTGGCGCGACGCAGTTCGACGATCTGATCCAGACCGACGCCTCGATCAACCGAGGCAATTCTGGCGGTCCGCTCGTGAACGTGAATGGCGAGGTCGTCGGCATCAACACGGTGATCATCTCGCCGACCGGCGGCTCCATCGGCATCGGCTTCGCTATTCCTGCGAATCTGGCCAAGCCGATCGTGCAGCAGATTATCGAGTACGGCCGTCCGCGCCGTGGTTGGCTCGGCGTGCGCGTGCAGACCGTCAGCGACGAGCTGGCGCAGAGCATCGGCATCGGCCGCCCGCGCGGTGCCCTCATCGGTGGCGTCACGGAGAACGGCCCGGCGCAGGCCGGCGGCATCATGGCGGGTGACGTCGTGCTCAAATTCAACAACCGCGAGGTGGCCGATACCCAGGCACTGCCGCGCATCGTCGCCGAAACCGCGGTGGACGCGACCGTCCCGGTCGAGATCAACCGCAAGGGCGAGCAGAAGACGCTGCAGGTGAAGGTCGGCGAACTCGTCGAGCCAACCGCGGTGGCGGCACTCGCGCCCGCGCAGGCGGTTCCCGGCAACACGACCGAGGCGCTCGGCATGAAGCTCACCGGCCTTACGCCGGAGCTGCGCCAGCAGTACGGCGTCGCCACCGCGACCAACGGCGTGCTGGTAACCGGCGTGCAGCCGCAGACCGACGCAGCGCTGCGCCGCATTCAGCCGGGCGACGTGATCCTGGAAGTCGGCCAAAAGGAAGTGCAGTCGCCGGAGCAGGTCGTGCAACTGCTGGACGAGACGCGTCAGCAGAACCGCGCATCGGTGCTCATTCTGCTGCGCCAGCGCAACGGCGACATGCGCTTCGTCGCCCTCAGCCTGCAGCAAGGCTGAGGCAAGCCCTCACGAGAGCGACCGGGGCCGCGGAAGCAATTCCGCGGCCCTTCTTTTTTGGATGGCGAGCATGACCAAAGACGACATCCTCGACCGCATCCGACGCGGTCGCACCGACCTGGTGTTCGACTTCCTCGGCCGCGCCGGCTGGCAGGAAACCTTGGCGAGCGACCAGTCGCCATTGACGTGGTTCGTCTACTACGGCGACGTGACAGCGATGAAAGCGGTGCTGGGCCGAGGCGGCGACTTGGCCAACCTTTCGCTCGATGAAGAGCTCGCCAACGCGAGCTTCTACGGCCATTGGCGCATGGTTGACTTCCTGCTCGCCCGCGGCGCCAGTCCCGCCGCCGCACACCCGCGCACCGGAGAGACGGCGGCGCTGCACGGCGCCCTGTGCACGCAACTTCCTCGGCGACTACCTGCCGGAGAGCGTGCGCTGACGTCTGCTCAGCCTTGCACGAACTCCTCGCGCCGGTAGCCCTGCAGGTAGAGCACGCCGGTGAGGTCGGCAAAATCGAGGCGGGCGGGGGCGGCCGCGCGGACCTTTGGCTTGGCGTGGTATGCAACGCCCAGTCCCGCCGCCTGCAACATGGGGATGTCGTTGGCGCCGTCGCCCAAGCCCATGGTCTCGTCCCGCGCGATCCCAAGCTCTGCCATCAGCTCGTGCAGCCGTTCCCGCTTGGCATCGGCGCCGGCGATGGGGCCGTTTACGCGGCCCGTCAGCTTGCCGTCGGCGACGTCGAACTCGTTGCCGATGAACGAGTGGAACCCTGCCGCCTGGGCTACGCGCGACGTGAAGAAGGTGAACCCGCCCGACACCAGTGCGCAGTGGGCGCCGTGCTTGCGCATGGTGGCGGTCAGCGTGCGCGCCCCCGCGTTCAGCGTCACGGCCTCCGCGTACGTACGCTCGAGCAAGCTCACGGGGTGGCCGGCAAATAGCGCCACGCGCTCCGTCAGTGCCGCCGCGAAGTCGATCTCGCCGCGCATCGCGCGTTCGGTGAGCGCGGCGACCCGCTCTCCGACGCCGATCCGGGCCGCAACCTCGTCCAGGCACTCCTGGCCGATGATGGTGGAGTCCATGTCTGCCACCAGCAGCCGTTTGCGCCGGCGAACCACCGGCTGCACGACCACGTCGATGCGCGCATTGCCAAGGGCGGTGCGCGCCAGCGTCTCGGCGTCGCCAGCGGCAGAAAATGCGACATCGAAGGCGACTCCGGCGCCCAGCCACACCACTCTGCCAGGATGCAGTGCGCCGCTCTGGAGCGCCGCGCGCACGGCCTCGGCGTCGCCGGGCGTGAACGGTGGGTTGCCGGGTGCGTTGAGGATGGTGACGACTTGAGTCAACGGGGGACGATCCTGCTGGCAGGCCCCACCGCGTCCGGCAAGTCGCAGCTGGCACTGCGGCTCGGCGAGGCTTTGGGGGAGTTCGGCGGTGCCCGCATCATCAACGCCGACAGCATGCAGGTCTACCGCGAGCTGCGCTTGGTCACCGCCCGGCCGACAGCCAAGGACGAGGCGCGCGTACCGCATCGCCTCTACGGCGTGATGTCGGCGTTGGAAGTCTGCTCCGCCGGCCGCTGGCGCGACCTGGCACTGGCCGAGATCGCGGCGGCCCAAGCTGCCGGGGAAGTGCCCATCGTCGTCGGCGGCACCGGCATGTACCTGCGCGTCCTGCTGCAGGGGCTAGCACCAGTGCCCGCAATCCCCGGCGAAGTTCGCGCCGCCGCGCGCCGCCGGATGGGCGAGCTGGGCCACGACGCGTTCCGCGCCGAGCTCGCCAGCCGCGATGCCGAAAGCGCGACGGCGATCAAGCCAAACGACCTGCAACGCCTGATCCGCGCGTGGGAGGTGGTTGAGGCGACCGGCGCCACGCTGCCGGAATGGCAGCGCCAAGGCGCCGGCGACGCATTCGCCGGCCCCACGGCCAAGCTGGTTCTGCTCCCCGACCGCGAACAGGTCGTCCGCGCCTGCGACGACCGCGTCGTCCGCATGGTGGAGGAGGGCGTCAAAGAGGAGATCGCCCGCTTCGATGCCTTGAACCCATCGGACGACCTGCCGGCCACCCGCGCGGTGGGTGTGCGCGAATTCCGCGCCTGGGTGCGCGGCGCCGCCACAGAAGAAGAGACGATCGCTACCGTGCAGCGAAGCACACGACAGTATGCTAAGCGTCAATTCACCTGGTTCCGCACCCAGGCGGCCGATTGGCGCGCCTTCGGTACAAAAAATGGGCAATATCCGGAAAGCCTGTTTCAAGAAATCTTTCCATTTATTCGCGATTTTTTATTGACCCATTAATACCCTCACAGTAGGTTGCGCCTCGCCCGCCAAGGGGACGCGGCGGGAATCCAGCGTCGTTTTTTCGCTGAGCTGCCTATCCACAGGGATTCGGCGGTTTTTTGTGTCTTTTGGGGTTTAGGAGCCAGCCATGGGTGCGCCGTCGCAAAACGGCCCGGCACTGTCGGGCGCGGAGATTCTGCTGAAGACTTTGGTCGCCGAGGGCGTCGAGGTCATCTTCGGGTATCCGGGCGGCGCCGTCCTTCCCATCTACG